>NC_022357.1:1200000-1500000 GCF_000297055.2 Sulfuricella denitrificans skB26
TCGGCCTCGCCGACCCTCGTGCGCTCAGGCTGGCGCTGGATGCAGTGGAAACTTACGAGCGGCTGGGCAGTCCGGAGGGTGAGCTGACGCTGGCGCAGGCCGTGTTGTATCTGGCCTGTGCGCCCAAGAGCAATGCCGCTTACGTGGCGTATAATAATGCCCGCGCCTTCGTGAAAAACGACAAAAGCCGCGGGGTGCCGTTGCATCTGCGCAACGCACCGACCAAGTTGATGAAGGAACTGGGCTACGGCCACGCTTACCGCTATGCCCACGACGAATCGGAGGCGTATGCCGCGGGCGAGGATTATTTCCCGGAAGAAATGCCGCGAGTCGAGTTTTACCAGCCATCGCCGCGCGGACTGGAAGGCAAGATCGGTGAACGGTTGGCGCATTTGCGGGAACTGGACGCGAAAACAAAGAACAGGAAATAACAGGGAGTTTTTATGCTGGACATACAATTGCTGCGCAACGATCTGGATGGAGTGACGAAAAGTTTGGCGGCACGGGGTTTCGTGTTCGATGCAGCCGCCTTCCAGTCGCTGGAGATGGAGCGCAAGACGATCCAGACCCGCACTCAGGAGTTGCAGGCAAAGCGCAATGCCACTTCCAAGCAGATTGGTCAAGCCAAGTCCAAGGGCGAGAATGTCAGCGTCATCATGGCGGAAGTGGCCAATCTGGGCGACGAGCTGAAAACTGCCGAAGTAAATCTGGAAGATATCCAGGGCAGGATGAATGAAATTCTCCTCACTATCCCCAATCTGCCACACGAAACCACACCTACCGGCAAATCCGAGAATGACAATGTTGAAGTGCGAAAAGTTGGCGTGCCGCGCAGCTTCGATTTCCCAGTCAAGGACCATGTCGATGTGGGCGAGGGGTTGAATCAGCTGGATTTCGGTACGGCTGCAAAAATCAGCGGTGCACGTTTCTCGGTCATGCGGGGTCAGCTTGCGCGGCTGCATCGGGCACTGGCTCAATTCATGCTCGATGTGCATACTCAGGAGCACGGCTATACCGAGGTTTACGTGCCTTATCTGGTGAATGCCGATTCCATGCGCGGCACCGGGCAGCTGCCGAAATTCGAAGCCGACCTGTTTGCGGTGCAGAAGAACGAAACCGAGAAGCTGTACCTGATCCCCACCGCTGAAGTGCCTGTGACCAATATGGTGCGCGACGAGATTGTGGCGCTGGAAAACCTGCCGCTAAAGTTCGTCGCGCATACGCCGTGCTTTCGCTCCGAGGCTGGCTCCTACGGCCGAGATACGCGCGGCATGATCCGCCAGCACCAGTTCGATAAGGTGGAGTTGGTGCAAATTGCCCACCCTTCGAAATCCTACGAGGTGCTGGAAGAGCTGACCGGCCAGGCAGAAGCCATTCTGAAAAAACTCGAGCTGCCCTACCGGGTGATGGCGCTGTGCAGTGGGGATATCGGTTTTTCTGCCGCCAAGACTTACGACCTGGAAGTGTGGCTGCCGGCGCAGAACGCTTACCGGGAAATCTCCTCATGCAGCAATTTCGAGGCATTCCAGGCGCGGCGCATGCAGGCGCGCTACCGTAACGAGAAAGGCAAGCCGGAGCTGGTGCACACCATCAACGGTTCCGGCCTAGCTGTTGGCCGGACGCTAGTGGCAATTCTGGAAAATTATCAGCGTGCTGATAGGGGAGTCGATATTCCCGCTGCACTGCGGCCATATATGGGCGGACAGAAGGTTATCGAGGCTGTGATCTGATCAATTTCATTGAAGGCTAACGTTTGCGTAGCCAATGTAACTCCGCAGCAAAAATTACCAGACAGCTAATGGCAGTATATTACTGTGCCTTCAGCGTTACTTTCTTATCTGGGTGCTCTGGAGATTCGGCAAGACTGTGTTCCCTCTTGGCGGAGGTCAGTACCGGATATGGAGAATTATAGGCAGGTTCAAATTTCATCATGATGTTGTGATAGTTGCGGATGTTTTCCACCAGAATTACTGATTCGCCGCCACGTGCATAGCCGTGCTTGAGAGTGGTGTGGTAAGCGGTTTTGCTAAGTAGCGGCAGGGCTTTTTTCATGTCGGTCCAGGAGTCCGGGTTCAATTTCATCCTCTGTGCCAGAATCCGCGCGTCTTCCAGGTGGCCCATCCCCGCGTTGTAGGCGGCCAGAGCCATCCAGGTCTTGTCTGGCTCGGGAATCCGTTCC
Organism: Sulfuricella denitrificans skB26; assembly: GCF_000297055.2. NCBI lineage: Bacteria > Pseudomonadati > Pseudomonadota > Betaproteobacteria > Nitrosomonadales > Sulfuricellaceae > Sulfuricella > Sulfuricella denitrificans. The sequence goes on from NC_022357.1 coordinate 1,202,180, forward strand.
GGCAGAGCTTCTTTCAGTGCGAGAAGGTAGCGGGCCCCCGCAGAAACATTTTCTTTCGGATTGAGCCGATCGTTGACGTCCAGGTAGTCGGCCGTGTCCGAGGTCAGCATCATCAGGCCTCGCACCCCCGTCGGCGAAGTGGCCAGGGGATTCCAGTGTGATTCCTGGTAACCCAGGGCGGCAATAAGCCGCCAATCGATATCGGTGATTTCCTGCGCCTGCTGAAACAGTTTCCGGTAGCTCGGCAAGGTCGAATTCATTTTTTCCAGGAAGGTAGCCACGTCGATGCGGTTCAGACGGTCGATGTGGCCGTAGTAGCGATCGAGCAGGCGCCGCAGCGTTCCGTCTTTCTGGATGCGGTCGAAAAATTGCTGGGCCTTGCCGTACAGGTAGGGATCGACGTCTTTCGGAAATGCCCAGGCCAATTGCTCCGGTTCGCCCAGGTTGAAGGCAACGCCAAGATTAGGAAAGAAATTCTGTGTCATGGAAACGAAATGGGAATCGGCGACGGAATAGTCCACCTCGCCATTCGCCACTTTCTCCAGCAATTCTTCTATTTCCGTGGTGCTGATTTCATGCCACGCCAGCTTGGGGGCTTTTTTCTTGGCTTGCTTGAGCCTTTCCACATAGCTGCTACCGGCGATGACCTCGATTCTTTTTCCGATCAAATCCTCAATGCCGTCGGGCTTCAAAGCGAAAGTGTTGTAAACGATTTGCTGCTGAACGGTTTGATAGGCAGGGCCAAAACGGATGATTTTTTTTCGTTCCGGAGTGATGGTTAGCCCTGCGGCAACTAGATGTACTTGTTTCTTGGTCAGTAAGGGGATGATTTTGCTGAACTCGGTGGCGACGACGAAACGGACATCGACGCCGAGTTCTTGGGCGAACAGTTTGACCAGGTCGTATTCCAACCCGGCATAATTGCCTTGTGCATCCTCATAATAGGTGGTGGGGCTATTGCGGGTCAGAACCACCAATTCGTGGTTTTCCTGCACCGGCGGGATGGGAGCCTCTGGAATGCTGCACGACCCCATTCCCAGCGCAAGGATGAGCGGAATAAACAGGCGCATGGTCAAAAGTTTGACCTTCTTTTGTGATTTTGTCCATGTTTCATGGTTCAACTATCCTTCCTGAGCTGGTAGAATGCAGACCTCGCGGAGAGGTGGCAGAGTGGTCGAATGTACCTGACTCGAAATCAGGCGTAGGTTCAAACCTACCGTGGGTTCGAATCCCACCCTCTCCGCCAAATATCAAACATAAACCCGCACTGCTATTGGCTTTGCGGGTTTTTGCTTTCTGGCGTTCTTGCCGCTGTTCTTACCCAAAAACATTGTTGGGGTAAGAAACTGTGAGTGTTAGATCAGGTTTGACTTTGTTGGTCGTCTAGTGAAACGGACGCACGAGAATTTGCTCCATTTCTCGGCCATACACACGGAATTTAGGATGTTGTCGGGATTTCGTGCGCAGCGTCTCAGATTATCTTTGCTGCGCATATGCGTATGGTCGCAATTGCAATGACGTACAATTCCCCCGCTCGTGCGACCGCTTCAATATCAGTTACGTCGAGTTGCCCAAGGTGTCCAAGAAGCTTAATGTAAGCTCCAATTTCGGTGGATACCTCGTCGTCGAAACAGCAGAACGTCTCATCAGGATTATTTGAAATACACCGCATAGCCGGGCGTGGATCGCGCGGGAAATCTTCCCTTGATTTAAGAATAGCCAATACGCGTTCATGGGGTGTTAATGTCAAGAATAGATCTAGTGCGTTCATCGCATCCCCCTTGAGTTGAGGCGCAGACCTCTTATTGGCAAAAGCATACCATGGAAGCTTCAGGCTAATTAATCCATTAACTATGGATATTAGGCATAACTGCAACCGTTATAAAAAACACTGCCACTCCAACAATTCAGCTAATTGCAACACCAGCGGCTATTGAGCCAATCACAAGGGCAGCAATTCTTTGCTTTCCCTCGCTTTCCCAAAAAGTTTTATTGAACATAGCGCCCTCTGTCTAGAGTAGGCAAGGCTGCACCATTTTTATTCAAGGTGCCAATATGACGAAGGAGCCAGGAAGTTAGATGTAATGATTTTTAGGTGTAACAATCAAACGGCAGACAGCAAACTCTCCACGCTTTTCTGCATCGTCTATTTGCTCTTGTTCTTCTGGTGTCGGTGTCGCGCCTTTGCAAATGATGCTAAATATTTTGGGCGTTTTTGCAGTCTTTCGTTCTAGTGCTGTAATCCGAGTTGAAAGGTTGTTAATCATAATTCACTTCTCCCCAATTAAAGTTTGGCATCAACAGCACTGATAAAAATTACTTGCCCCGGCCAGTTTTCAAGGCCAGCACACGCTCTAACCTGTTCATCTGTTTCACCGTCAGCACGTATTGCCAGCTTGATGCCAGTGGCGCAGTGTTGACGCTCTAGCGCCACAATCCTGCTTTCAAGTGTTGCCATGCTGTTTATCCTCCAATGCGGTTAGTCGCTGCTCCAGTGTGCCGATCTCAATCATCTTTGCAATCGAAGTCAGCATGTAAACCAACCTTGAAGCGTCTGCCGTTTCTGTAGTTGCTGTTCTGGCATCACGATAAACGCGTGCCATTTCGCGCCTGCAATCCTCGATTGTGGCAAGTTTTAACTGGGGGGTGGGTATCGCCCTCAATACTTGCCCTTCGTGGACTACAGGCTGTTCTGTTGCCTTTTTGGTCGTCATCGTTGCATACCTTGAATTGCTACTCGTACCCGATCAATTTCGGCAGACTTCAGTTTTGCCCTTGCTGGTGGCTGGATAAACTTGCCTTGGTCTTCATCCCAATACGTTGCAGCTTGTCCGTTCTCGCTTTCACGGGTGTATTCGTTTTGATTTAGAGCGTTATCTGGTGAAACAGGGATTGTTGAATCTGCAAAGCCTACACAGGATAGGGTTTGATCTTTTTTGGTGCTGATTGTGGCTGCAAACCCTATAGGCTTCTTGCTTTGAAACCCTATAGGCTTTTCAGGTTTACATGGTTTGGTCATTATCTCGGCCAAGGTTTTCGGTTTCGGTGTTCTGACTGCCGGTAAATCCAATTCGAGCAGCGCCATCAAATTAACAGGCATTGTCTCGGCTATGGCTTCGCGTAACGCGTCACGGATAGCGGGGTCATCAAGGCTCTTTGGTACTCTTCGCAATGCAGTGACTACGCTATCCGCTGCCGTTGCTCTGGCAGCCCTGCTATAACGCTTTGTTGGCTCTCCACGCTTCAATCCATACCTTTGCCCTACAATGGTGTGAAAATCAGTCTGCATGGCTAGCAGGCGCGTCCTGTTGCCCACCATTGCACTGCCGATCATTCTGCCGTTAAACAGTGGCAGCATAATTATGTGGCAATGTGGGGCTGCTTCGTCGTTATGGATAACCGCGCTCAGAATTGGTATCTCAAAAAAACCTTCAGCCCAGTCGGCAGCGGCAGAAAAATAATCCTGTTCTGCAATGCCCGACGAAATGGGTAAACTGAAAAGAAGCTCAAGAGCGTGAACAGCGTTCTTTTGCAGTGGCTTTTTTAGCTGCGCCTGTTCCATTAGGTTAACTGCTTGCGCTGCTACATCGGCAGCACGCACAGCTCCACGCAATACAAGATTATGTGAGGTCATGCGCGGGTTAATGTGGCTGTCAGAGCCTATCTCTGATTGCATCTCACGAAGGTTATGACGGGCAGCAACAGCGATAATGCCGCTGCCCTTCAGCTTCTTGATACGAAATACCTGGATATGTTCCATGGCGTTACGCCTCAGGGTGAAACACGTATTGCCCGACACGATGCAACCGTCCGCAATCCGTTGGCTGTTGCACCCATACCAAGTCGATCTGGTGGCCGTGGCGATGCCGCAATTCATGCACCCGGGCAGCAGGCATCATAATATCCAAGTCACGCCGTGCGGTTATGGTGTCGATCATGCCGTGCGTTCTAAACCAATCCATCAGGCGTTGGCGCTGTGCTTCAAATGAGTTAAAATTCGAACGTGTTTTTTTACCTTCGCCCTTGCCTGCCAGCGGGGCGTTTCCATTTTTGTTGTCCATGATTACGCCCCCCGACTTGCAAGGCGTTCATTCACCCAAGCGATAATCTCAGACTCCGCGAAAACGGTCTTTCGTCCAAGTTTTACAGGGCGCAGTTCTCCATCCTTGATGAGCTGATACAAGGCGGTTTTGCGTAAGCTGGTGATTGTTGATACTTCGGGAAGTGCTATTAGGCGTGGTTGTGTGGTTGTCATGGTGTGCGTATCTCCGTAGTTGAACGTTGGAGTACGCATCGTTTCAAAGTCGTTTCACTGGTTCGCTAACCCGTGAAATTATTGCTTGATCTTCTTTCGCTCGTCGCTGCAAACATTACAAAACCGTTCGTAATTCATGTTTTTGTTTTCCGGGCCTTCGAAATACTTGCCCAAATGATTGTCGCAGGCAGTCCATCCGCGCGGTGATTTGTGTTTCATGCTCTCCCATATCTCAGGGTTTTTTATGGCGCTGTTTGCCTTCAGTAGCTTGGCAATTGCTTTGCGTATTGGGCTGACGGTATTGGGCTTGCGCCCTCTGGTGAATTTGATTCCAATCGGCGCAAATTTCATTGAAACGATTGAAACTCCGCCACTAATCATATGCTCCCGTATAAATCTCCCGGCTGTTTCAAAATCTCCGCTAGCCGCCTTATGTAGCGCCTTTTCAACCGCGAAATTTTCAACCGTATCTGTCTCGATGGTGAGGACGCGTTTTCTGACTTGCTCTGCAAAATGTTCTGGAATTTGATTAATCTGCTCAAATGGAATACCTAGGTCATCTGCTTGCACAGCAATAAACCATCCTAGCAACAAGCCGCCCAATTCATAATCGGGCATATCCAGCACATTGTCCGGTAGTGGTGGCATTTTCATGCGCGCCCCTTCACACTTTCTTTTTCCGTTGGTACTAGCTGGATAACATTGCCCTTGCTGCCACAGTAATTGCCCCATGCCTGCATCAACTCTCTGCGCCGATCAAATAGGTCACTGCGCTGATAACTGGCCTCTACCTCGTTCGGGTTTGTGTGTGCCAGTGCGGCCTCTAAGACTGCGCTTGGGTATGCTGTGGTTTCTGCGCCCCACATCCTGAATGATGATCTGAAGCCGTGGACAGTTACATCCTGAATGATGCTGTGCAGGGTTTTGTTTACTGCCACATCAGATAACAGACCTCCGCGCTCACCATTAAAGACGCGTTCTGCCTTGTCTAAACGCCATTCCTGCATCTTGGCTAGTATCTGCATGGCTTCGTCGCATAGCGGCACGCGGTGGAGGTTGTCTGCCTTCATTCTGGACGCTGGTATTGTCCACGTCTTAGCAGTGAAATCGATCTCACGCCACAATGCGCCTCTAGCCTCTCCCGATCTAGCTGCCGTCAAGATGGTGAAGCGCAAACAGTACGCTGACAGAAAATCTTTATCTCTCAAGGCAGACATAATGCCCGGCACATCTGCATAAGGCGCTGAAGCATGGTGGACACGCTTAGTTACCTTTTTGGGTGCAGGCAGAATTTTATCCAGATTGCCTTTCCATCTTGCTGGGTTGTATCGGCTATGGATTTTTTCATGTGCGGCAGCATAGTCCAGTTCGTGTACGGCAGCATAGTCCAGCACTGCCTCAATGCGTTGACGTAATCGGGTGGCTGTTTCGGTTTTGGTTGACCACATCGACAACAGGATTGCTTTCACGTCTGCCAGCGAAATATCGGCAGGTAATTTGCTGCCAATAGTGGGGTAGGCGTATTGCTCTAGCGTTGCTGTCCACTGTGCGGCATGTTTGGCATTGCGCCATGATGGCCGATTGGCTTCGATTAATTCTTTTGCGTAATCTGAGAACGTTTTTGTTGCGAGGTCTAATCCCTGTTTTAGCTCACATACGGGATCTTTGTGGTCTGCGAGAGCTGTCCGCATCTTGCCTGCCAGTTCACGCGCTTGAGCTAAAGAACGGTCGTTTTTTGAGCCTATGCCTAGCTCTCTGACCTTGCCTGCTAGCTTGTATCTGAAAACCCAGCTTCTTGCCCCGGTGTCTTTCACCCGCAAATAAAGGTTTCCACCGTCCGAATGAAAACCAGCCTTCAGGGTATCAACTTGTCGTGCTGCCAGTAACCCGATCTGTTTCGCCATGGCTGTCTCCGCCGTACTATCAGTTCTTACCCGCGTTCTTACCCGCTAACGTGGATTATAGCAAACTATGGCGAACTGTGACGAATGAATAGCGATATAACATGCTGACAATATTGGAGGTTGTTGGATGATTGCGAAAGTGTGAGAACGTGGGTTCGTCAGTCACCCTCTCCGCCAAGTAACAAGCAAATACGCCACTTAATGTGGCGTTTTGTTTTTCTACTTCTCTAAAAAAATATTGGGTAGGCTGAACGGTCGTTCTGACGACTAGGCCGGCGCCGTTACCTGGTTCCTTCCACCGCGCTTAGCCGCATAGAGCGCCTCGTCTGCTACCTTGAGAGCGGCTTGCCACGAATTTCCGTTGAGGGGGAGGGCGGCGATGCCGATTGAAACGGTGACTTGCCCGAAGGAGTGCCCCTCTTGCTGAGGCTCCCAACGTTCGATTGCGGTGCGAATTGCTTCCGCGCGCTGGTGTGTCTGAGCCAGATCGGCACCGGGCAGGATGACCGCGAATTCCTCACCGCCGTAGCGGCACGGCATGTCCCCTTCACGCATGGTGCGGCGTAGCAATTGACCGATGCCGCGCAACACGGCATCCCCCGCATCATGACCGAAAGTGTCGTTGAAGCCTTTGAAGTAATCCACATCCACCATCATCAAACCAATGGACGAGCTACGGCGCTCGGAGCGGCTCTGCTCGATGGCCAGCGCTTCCTCCATGAAGCGCCGGTTGTAGATGCCGGTCAGTGCATCCCGCGTGGCGCGGATTTGCAACTGTTCCGCCCGCCTGATTACGGAAATAGCGATAGCGGTACGCTCGGCAATAGACTCCGCGGCCCAGGGAATGCCAGATTCTATTGTGTTTTCGCCCAGCCTGGACAGATGTAGCACGCCAAGTATTTCGCTATTTGCGATTAATGGCAGGCAAATATAATCCGCATGCTTTTCTCGCAGGTGTGCGCAGGATACGGCGCCTGCCTGCTGGGCGTGATAAGGGTGGCCAATGCGTAGCGCCCAGCAATCCTGTGGCGGGAATGCTTCCTGATGGATGCTGCCGCCCCAGGCATGATGCAACTCCACTACGTCCGATGTCGCATTCAGCAACAGCGCACCACTGCTTCCGGGAAACAAGGCGACGGCGGAATGCGCTATCAGCTCGGTCAGCTCCGTACTGTCGATGCAGCCTTGCAACGCCTGGCTTAACTCGTCCAGCAGCGTGATTTGCCGCATTCGTTCCGCTTCGTCGGCGAATGAATGTTTAAGTTTTTGATAAGCGACGTGCAACTCGGTATTGCTGCCTTCAGAAGGCTGTGCCTTGTTCCATTGCATCTGGCGCAGTCTTTTATGCAGCGTAGCAACGGCATGTTCGACCTTCGTGGCCAAGTCGAAGCGTCGCCAATTGATCGCGGCCAAGTATGCGCTGGCTTGGCTGCACAGCACCCAAATAGACAACCCGGCCAGAGAGATGGTCATCGCCATCAGCGCCGCCATGCGCATCAATTGCCCAGTCGCCGCGTCAGTGGGCAGCCGCGCCAGTAGCCACAGTTCCTTTGCGCTGCCTTTCACCTGAGCTGCATACAACCAGTCCGTTCCATCCTGAATAGCCAGTGGCGTTGCCATTGGAGGCCTAAGAGCCCGCATGAACTTGATAAACAATGGATTGCGGCTATCCTTGGCGTTTTTGGCAGGGTACGCAGCAACCAACCCGCCATCATGCACCAAGGAGAATACGGCACCCTGCGAGTTAGCCTGGAAGAAGGCCGCGACAGGTAGCATGGCAATTACCCAGCCTTCCGCACGCCCTTGGATGGATTTGCGAGGCAAGGCGAGCGCCAGTTCATCGCTGCCCAGGGAAAGCAACAAAGGCTTGTCAGGCGAGGACGCGCCGGGAAGCAAGGAGGGCAGAGGGATAGTGTTGGAGCGTGCACTGCATGTCACCGCGCCGTTTGCTTCGGCAAAAGCCAGATTGTCGAATGGCGGAAAAATCTCCAGTTGGCGCGCTAGAAATTTGTCACACGCGGCCGAGTTATTGTTTTCTGACGGCGAAATCCCGCCCAATATGTGCAGCTGTTGGGCAGTACGATCGATTAACGTTTTCTGAAAGGCAGCAACGGAATCGGCCAGACGCACCATGTCGGCCTCGGCGTGGATCACCTCATCGCGGGCGATCTCGTAGGCCCGCCAGTTCGAATGCGCCAGCAGCAAGAAAACTATAGTTAGCACCGCCGGCAAGGTTGAGTGCCAACTTCGAAGATGGGGATATGAAGCGGCCGATATTTTCATGGCCAATGCCCTCTGGGCTGCTATGGTTAATGCTGACAGCGTAGTCGTAGAAGAGAGCGGAAACCAGTTACAAGTTAGTAACTCATGGGCGGCATGATGTAATTCGGCCTCCCGGCTTTTCAGCCAAATTAAAACCCTGCTTCAGCGGGGGTTTTTTATGGCTTGACCGAATGATTCGATATATCTCTTCCGAACGGTAGTGCAACAACACCTCTATGCGCCATTAAGCCAGTTTTAATACCTAAATTAACGTGGCTGCCCCGAACAGCACCGTGGACTGGCTTTAAGCATAAGCAGATAAAGCTGCAGCGTTAAACTTGACATGGCAAGATTAGCGGAACTATCATTTGGCATCGGTGCCAGTCATTTAGAAACCACTAGGGACAATGGCCCCGGCACTTTCCCAGATCGAATTCAGGCTCTACGAATCACGGGAGGTTAGATGGAAAAAACCGCCCATCCGGCATTGCACAAAGTTCGTCGCATCTACTTTTCAAGACTGCCACCACCCAACTTTTCCCATGCCATGAAGCTGCTTGGCGAGTTGGCCCAGCTGGAAGTGAGTGTCGATACAGAAGATAGCTGCTTATCCGTACGCTACGACCTGAGCCAGCACACGCTGGAAGTACTGGAAGACCTGCTAGTGAATCATGGACACCATCTCGACAATTCGCTGCTACATAAAATCAAGCGTGCCCTGATCTACCACAGCGAATCATGCATACTTGAAAACCTCAGAGCGCCATCCCGCGAGCAACACCTGCGCTCGATCTACCTGAGCAGTGCACACAGCCCAGAGCACAGACCCAACACTGAGCCGGCCGACGAATACCTGGATCGCCTTTAGCCATACCCCCGGGCGTTTCCGCGCCCCATTCCATTAGAAAATCATTATGACCATTCGATCTATACCCCGTTACCCACCCTCCATCGAGCTACGCCTGGAGTCCAGCCTGCTTGGTGCCCTCAAGCTGATGCTGGAAAAGCACATCAATCATTTACCCCTGTGCGACGAAAATGGCCGCTTTATCGGCATCGTCAGCACCCAGTCCATCCTTTCCGAACTGATTCCGGTCAGCGCACGAATGGAGCATGGCCTGTCAGACCTGAAGTTTGCCGGCGACGCCACCCCGTTGCTGTGTTCCCACCTGCATGGCCTGGAACATCGTTCCGTCGGCGAATTGGCGGAAAAGAACATGCCTGTTCTGGATGAAGATTGCCCTCTTCTGGAGGCGGCCCTGCTACTCAGCCAAAACACCTCCCCTCTGCCGGTCATTGGCAAGGATGGCCGGCTGCGCGGCATGCTCAGTCGGCATACCCTGCTCGCCTATATTGTGCAACAGGCAGGAGTTTGAGATGCATGGTACCGCTGCTGCCTCCCAGGTGATTCTGGGATTGAGCCCGCTGGTCGTTTCGCTTACGGTGTTCGTGCTGACCTACGCGGCCATCGTCACCGAGAAGATCAACCGCTCCATCGTGGCCCTGCTCGGCGCCGGGCTGATGATTTTCTCCGGTGTCCTGAATCAAAGCGAGGCCGTTGCCGGCATCGACTTCAATACTATTAGCCTGCTCACCGGCATGATGGTGCTGGTGGCGATCACCCAGAAGAGCGGGGTTTTCCAGTATGTTGCCATCGTTGTGGCGAAATGGGTGAAGGCCGAGCCCTGGGGTTTGCTGGTGATGCTCTCCGCCATCACGGCGGTATTTTCTGCTCTGCTCGATAACGTGACCACGGTATTATTGATCGTGCCGGTGGCCCTGCTCATCACCGATTCGCTCAGGGTTTCTGCCTATCCCTATCTGTTCTCCATTATTTTTGCCTCCAATATTGGCGGCACCTCCACCCTGATCGGCGACCCTCCCAACATCATGATCGGTTCGGCGGTCGGACTGACCTTCTCCGATTTTGTAGTAAATCTGGGGCCGATTGCCGCGATTATCTTCGCTCTGACCCTGATCCCGCTCTATCTGATCTGGGGCCGCAAAATGCGCGCCACGCCAGAAGACCGGGCGCAAGTGATGGCGTTCGACGCCAAGGAGGCAATCACCGACACCCGCTTGCTCAAGCAATCCCTGACGGTAATCGGCTTGGTGATCGCTGGCTTCGTCATGGCCCACCACATCGGCCAGGAACCCGGCACCATCGCCATGTTCGGTGCTGCATTCCTGCTTTTATTGCGCGCTTTAGGGAAAGATGCAGAAGAGCAGTCCCACGAGACACATCGCACCTGGGGCGAAGTGGAATGGGTGACGATCTTCTTTTTCGTCGGCCTGTTCGTGGTGGTAGCCGGCGTGGAGAAGGCCGGTGCGCTTGATCTCCTGGCCGGAAAGCTCCTGGAAGTGACCGGCGGCGATTTCCCCACTACTACCATTACCATCCTGTGGGCTTCGGCGATATTTTCCGCGGTCGTCGACAACATTCCCTTCGTCGCCACCATGATTCCAGTCATCCAGAAAATGGGGGCAGTGTTCAGCCCGGAGCAACTCAGCACCTTGTGGTGGTCGCTGGCACTGGGCGCCTGCCTGGGGGGCAACGGCAGCCTGGTGGGGGCGAGCGCCAACCTGGTGGTGGCCGGCTTCGCCGAGCGTGCTGGGCAGCCGATCCGCTTCCTTCCCTTTATGCTGCTGGCCTTCCCGCTGATGCTTGCCAGTATCGCGGTATCCAGCGTTTATCTTTACTTGCGTTACCTGTGAAAACCGCCTTACCAACCAACCGGGAATGAGCCGACCTTACCGAGGTCATCCGCCATGGGGCACGGTTTAAATGTCATGATGGACGGATGGCCGAACCTACCCACGGTTCGGCAGGTAAGCGCCCGTGATGCTGCAAATTACCTCACGAAGCAAATAGTTCGGCGGGATTGTTTTGAGTAAATTTTAACCGTTCAGTTTTCCGACGGCTTCGATCTGCCCCCCTTATTTTTTCACGTGCAGAATTTCCTATAAATATTATGTGGTTGGGTTACATTCCTCGGCATGTCATGGTCCTTCATGAGCGAATTTATGTCAGATAAATTCGGCATCTGCAGAATAGTTTTGTACAATACTATATTGTCAGGAGGACTATCACATCCCACATCCTAAAGTTGCAAATCAGGAAAGCACCTTGCCCAGGCTGTTGATCAAACCGAGCTCGCGAACCGGAACCATAGCGCTGTTCGGCGAAGTCCTGGTGGACAGGTTTCCCGACCGTAGCGTACTGGGCGGAGCGCCCTTCAACGTGGCCCGTCACCTGCAGGCATTCGGCCTGCATCCGGTGCTGATCACGCGCACCGGCAATGATGCCCTACGGGAGGAATTGCTCGCCAGCATGGCCCGGTTCGGGATGGACCCTCTGGGCGTGCAGTGCGACCCTGTTCATCCGACCGGTCAGGTGGTTGTACACATGGAGCAGGGTGGATACCGTTTCGAGATTTCCCCAAATCAGGCTTACGACTTTATCCATGCCGGTGTGGCGCGCATGGTCGCCCTGTCAACTCAGCCGGAGCTGATCTATTTTGGAACCCTGGCGCAGCGCAACAAGATTTCTAGACGAGCCCTGAACAGCCTGTTCCGGAGTATCGGCGCGCCTCGCATGCTGGACATCAACCTGCGCGAGCCCTGGTACGACGCGCAAACACTCAAACGCTCGCTGCTTCGCGCGGACCTCGTAAAAATGAACCACGAGGAACTGGCAAACATCGCCCTGCAACTGAAGCTGCCGGGTGACAGTGCCGTTGAGCAGGCGGCAGCTCTGATCAAACAGTTTTCTTTGGGACGGCTGCTGGTTACCTGCGGGGCGAAAGGTGCCTGGCAACTGACTGCGGACGGGACGGAAACGCAGACCGAAGGCAGTGTGCCGACTGGCAGCATTGTCGACACGGTAGGCGCAGGAGATGGCTTCGCTGCCGTCTTCATCCTCGGAACACTCAGAGGATGGCCGGCCGGACTCACCTTGTCGCGGGCCAATCGTTTTGCCGCCGCCGTGTGCGGAATACGCGGTGCCATCCCGGATGACCCAAGTTTCTATCAGGCATTCCTGAAGGAATGGAAACTGGATGATGGCCTCGATAAAAAGCGAAACCACCCTACACTTTCTGTTGAACAGTTTGCTCGGCCTGAGCCGGTACAAAGTCCCGGTGCGTGAGATGCGTGGACGGCCAAGCGCGCTTTCTGGGCATGTTCAACCACCTGCAACCACCCCTGTCCGGCAGGGTCAGCCGACCCTATCAGCCCGGCAAGTCACACACACAAGGAAAATCAATGGACAAACTATCTGACGTTTTTAACCTGGTCAATCTGAAGGAGCTGTTGCAGTTCTCCCAGCCCGCCATGCACATCCTCCTGATCCTGATCATGGCCTGGGTACTGCTGCGCTTCTCCGGTAAGGCCATCAGGATGTTAAAGGCTTACTTGAGGAGCCAGGCGGATAACAACTTGGAGGATCTGAAGCGCATCGAAACCCTGAGCCGGGTGTTCCGCTATATCGCCTCGGTAGTCATCTACGTGGTGTCTGGCATGGTCGTATTGAGCGAACTGGGTATTTCCATCGCACCGATCCTGGCCACTGCCGGGGTGCTGGGCCTTGCGGTAGGTTTCGGAGCGCAAAGCCTGATCAAGGACTACTTCAACGGCATCTTCCTGTTGCTGGAAAACCAGGTCAGGCAGGGCGACGTGGTGGAGGCGGGCGGCAAGGCCGGACTGGTGGAAGAAGTCACCCTGCGCTACATCAAGATGCGCGATTATGACGGCAACGTCCATTTCATCCCCAACGGCATCATCACCACTGTCACCAATATGAGCAGGGGGTTCGCCTACGCAGTGATCGACGTCGGGGTTGCTTACCGTGAAGACATGGACGAGGTGATGGACGTGATGCGCCAGGTCGGTGCCGGGATGCGCGAAGACGAGACCTTCGGCGGCAAGATGATGGAGCCGATGGAAATGGCCGGCGTGGATCGGTGGGACGATTCGGCCGTGACCCTGCGCTGCCGCTTCAAGGTGCTGCCTCTGGAACAGTGGGGAGTTCGCCGTGAATATCTGCGCCGGCTGAAGCAGGCTTTCGACCGCCACGGCATCGAGATTCCCTATCCCCACCTGACTGTTTACGCCGGCCAGGCTAAGGACGGCTCGGCAGCACCCCTGCACCTCGTCCAGCGTACCGAAACGGCATAAGGCTACACCGGCCAGCACCCGTCGTCAGCGCCTTGGCTCCGGACCTTCCTCGCCGGCCGGATGGTCCTTTTCGCGCGTAAGCCAGCGCCAGACGCTGCCGCTGGCGCGTTCTTCGCCGGAATAGAGATAATTGAACACGTTGTGGTTCTTCGCGATCCATTCCATTTGCTGACCTGCGCCGTCACGGCCGCAGAGCAGGATGTGGTCTCCTCGCCGCAGCATTTCATCGTCCGCTGGCAACAGAATCTCGGCATCTCCGCGTTTGATCAATAGCGCAATGCAAGGCAGGCATTCATCGCGATTGCGCGGATCGCGGCAAAGATCGCCGATGCGGGCTCGCCTGCCCCTCGCAATACCAGCATAAAGGGCCGGCGAGGCTGCAGGCGTAATTTCCAGCGCCCAGGTCTGCGGCACCTCGTCGCCGGAGATGCCGCCGATGCGGCTCACCAGCTGGTTGGCCCATTCGTTGGAATTGAGCCGGGCCACTTGTAAAAATTCTGCCAGAAGCGGCGTGGTGGTCAGGGCAAAAATCTTGTTAGCGATCACGCTGCCGCGTTTCATGGTGAGATCAAGCTGGGCCGCCCTGAAAATGATGTTGTTCTGGTGCTGGTTCTGGCGTGCGACCATAAAGAGGCCAGGGTTGAGTTCGCGCGCAGTCATGATGATGGACAGGTTGTTCGCATCGTTGTCGGTGCCGGCCACGATACCCACCGCGTCCTTGATGCCGGCTTCGAGTTGCGTAGCAGCCTCGGTACCTGAGCCGGAGATGGTGCCTGGCGGTGCGTTGGTAGTTTCAGGTGTGGCCTCGATAACAGTTACCTGGACACCCTCCGCAACCAGACGCTCATACACTGCCTTGCCGAAGCGGCCGTAGCCGCACAGGATCCAGCGCCCGTGCGGCGGGAACAGGGGCTCGCGCAAGGACTCGTGCGGCACGGCGGTCATCCATTCATACAGCAGAAACATGCCGGGCGAATGCAGCGCCAGGGCGAGACGCCCGGCAAAGGTATCGAAGGGGTTGAATACCTGGTCGGTGCCGAAGGAAAGCATATTGGCTTCGACCGAACGCGACTCCACCCGGGCGATAGTGGCAACGCGAGGACGGAGCAGCTTGGCGGTAATCGCGACGTTGAGGTTGACGTCATCCACATTGGTCAGCGCGATCACACCAATGCAGTTAGGGCGATCCAGACCCGCCATCACCAGGATCTTGGGCTCGACGGCACTGGCGCACAGTCCGGGTACGGGCATCCCCAGATCCTCCAGTTCCAGCGCAACGATGCGGCCTTGGTCGATCTCGATCACCACCGAGCGGTAGCCCGCATCGGACAGTGCACGCACCAGCGTGCTGCCGGTGTCGCCGTAGCCGCACACCAGATAGAACGGTTCCGTGATCAGCCTGACCGATCGGCGGAAGGCGTTTACCCGCAGAGTCGACTGAAAGGCCTGATCCTGCAACAGCGACAGGGCAGCACCGATGCCATATAACCAGGCGAACACGGTGCCATAGATGCTGATCGTGGCCCAGAGACGCTGCGCATCGGTGAACGGATAGGGAATTTCGCCTAACCCGATGGTGGTACCCAGGAAGCTGACAAAATAGACGGCATGGAAGAAACTCATGTCCCACGGTTTGCCCTGCCCATCCATGCCGGGGATCAGGACAAAACCCAGAACGGAAACGGCATACACACACACCAGCACGATCAACGGCACATGAATGCGCCGCAGCAGGACATACACGATATTGTGCATGGCAGGCCCTCGTCAGACGGTCAGCGGCGCACCGCGATGGTTTCGGCTACCAGCAGCACCACCGAGGTAATATTGGCGAGCAACGCACCACCGGACAGGGAAACGATGATCGCCATGATGTGGGGAGTCAGCCCGGATTGCATGACATGCTCCGCCATCCCCCATAAAACCGCTGCCGCGATCAGCTGTAAGTCGGCCACCAGGCTGGTGGCGAGCAGTACCGCGCCGAGATGGGTGCGATCGCCGAATTTCAGGATAGTGGCGATCAGGCTGATGACGATGGCGGCGAACAGCTCATAAACGCTGTGGTGGACCGGGTTGTCGATGCTGCCCAGAAAAAAACCGAAGTTCAGAGTCAGCGCGAGAACGATAAAAAACGCGAAGATCACTTTTTCAAGATTCATTGCTTTAAACCCCTGTAAATTTTCCGCTAAGCCTATTTTAGCCTAAGGAAGCGCTGATTAAATAACAAATCGTCATTCCGGCGAAGGTCGGAATCTGGAAAATTCAAAACACTGGACACCGGCTTTCGCCGGTGCGACGAATAGATCAGCGGTTTCCTCATTAAAAAGAGAACGCTGATCTATTTCATAAGGCTATAAAAAACGCCAGAAGAAATTTATATCACTCATACAAACGACTGATTTAATATTTGTTTTAATCAAGATTACACGGTTTCAGTGTTGGAAATAACTTGAGGGGTAATCAATAATTCTGTATTGTGCAAAATTATTTTGTACAAATACGTTCGCATGCCATTGGAAAACGAATCAACTCATACCCGCAGGGCGGCCGCCCAAGAATCCGCTTTGCGCGAGAAGTCGCTGGAAGCCCTGAAAAAATTCCGTCAAATCGTCAGCTCGGCACAACAGCACTTCCGCCGGATCGAGGATCAATGTGGGCTGAGCGGTGCCCAGCTGTGGGTAATGAGGGAGGTAGCAGGAAATCCAGGGCAACGGGTTTCCGATCTCGCCAAGGCCATGTCCCTGCACATGTCGACTGCAAGCAACCTGCTCGACAAGTTAACGAAACGCAACCTGATTCGAAGAGAACGCAATGA
Source organism: Sulfuricella denitrificans skB26 (assembly GCF_000297055.2). Taxonomy (NCBI): domain Bacteria; kingdom Pseudomonadati; phylum Pseudomonadota; class Betaproteobacteria; order Nitrosomonadales; family Sulfuricellaceae; genus Sulfuricella; species Sulfuricella denitrificans. The sequence continues at coordinate 1,218,591 of NC_022357.1, forward strand.
CGCTGACCAGCGGATAGTCCGCCTGTTTCTCACGGAAGAAGGGATGCGAATTATTGCAAGTGCTCCGCAGCCAGCGCGTGGCGTGCTCCCGGAAGCGCTCAATCGACTGCCGGATGAGGTGCTGGACAGCCTGAACAGAAGTCTCGCCCTGTTGCTCGATGAAATCGAGGTCAGGGATGAAACCGCCGCCATGAAACCGCTTTCAGATCTAATTCCTTCCGATTTGTAGCTTAATAATTCATCCGGGACGCTGTAAAAATTAAACCTGTTTGCCTGAACCCCAACCAGGAAAAGCAACGCGCACCAGCCATCAGGAGTCTGGCTGGAAGTCAAGTCGGCGCAATGGCCCAGTTTACCAAAGTGAGCAGCGAGTGGAACCCCGTCTCAATCAGTTTTCGGAGCTCGCCGCGTGCGGCAAACGTGGAATGCTGCGCGCAGGGCAGGGAGTTATCCCGAAGCACGTGAGTTGCATTTTCATCCGCCAGTCCGAGGCACTCTAACTGTGGGCACAGCCTTGCTGTGCTGGTCGTACGAGAGGTACCCAGCGAGCACACGGGGCAATCGGCATCGTCAGCACTACCCCTCTGGCGCCAAGCGTGGAACAGGTACACGCTGATGAGGGCAACAAATGATGGCGCTATCGGATAGAATATTGATCGTAAGAAGTAGAAGCGGCAGGCCAACCTGTCCATTCCATGGAAGCGTGCAATATGTTTGCTTTCCCAGGGGCTGGGCTGGAGCACTGCCTTTCAACGACAATAAAAAAAAATTTGATAATTCATGCACATGACTGACAACGACCATTTGGATAACCTGCTGTCGCCGAGACAATGGCTATTGCGCCTTGTGTTCTGGGGTGGCGCGCTCGCAGTGGGCGCAGCGGCGGTTCTGTTTGCTTTGGGCGCACGGATTAGTTATGAGTGGTTCCACTGGATACTTTCGATTTCGCCCTGGCTCCCTTTTGTCATCATGCCGTCGGGCCTTGCATTGTCAGTCTGGCTGTCGAGGCGATTTTTTGAGGGTTCTCAAGGTAGCGGCATTCCTCAAACTATCGCGGCACTGCGAATTCAGAACCTGGAACAATTGGGCAAGCTCCTGTCGCTGCGTATCGCGGTGGGAAAAATAGTTCTCACGCTTCTGGCTCTCTGCAGTGGTGCATCGGTGGGCCGCGAGGGGCCGACAGTACAGATCGGCGCATCGATCATGTATTCGCTGCGCAAGTTTTCCCGCTTCACGCACCAGGATCAAATGAAGGGTCTGATCGTTGCCGGCGGTGCTGCCGGTGTTGCAGCGGCTTTCAATACGCCCCTGGCCGGGATTGTCTTCGCTATCGAAGAATTGTCCCGTTCCTTCGAGCAGCGCACCAATGGCCTTATTCTCACTGCCGTCATCTTCGCAGGGCTTGCTGCTCATGCCGTCCTCGGCAACTACACCTACTTCGGTACGGTATCGACTTCGATCGACACAGGCATTGGCTGGCTGGCTGTCCTCGCCTGCGGAGTGGCAGGGGGGCTTTTCGGAGGATTGTTCGCGCGCCTGCTGATTAGCGCCAACGATGGCTGGAGCGGGGTGATGGGGCACTGGATGCGTTCGCATCCGGTTAGATTCGCAGCAGCATGCGGATTAGTTCTGGCCGGCCTGGGTGCATTGTCCGGACAACACACCTATGGCACCGGCTACGACGAGGTGCACGACATCCTGGAGCACGGGGATGCTGACTATCTGGGCTTTGGCGTACTCAAGTTCCTGGCGACGCTGGTTTCCTATCTGAGCGGGATACCCGGCGGCATATTTGCTCCGTCATTAGCTGTCGGTGCAGGAATGGGAGCCACCTTTTCTCACTTCATTTCGTTCGTCCCCGCCGACACCGTAATTGTCCTGGGCATGGTCGCCTATTTCTCGGGCGTTACCCAGGCACCGCTTACCTCTTTCGTCATCGTCATGGAAATGACCAACAATCACAGCCTCGCTCTGCCTCTTATGGCTACTGCGCTGATCGCGCACGGAATTTCGCGTATCGTTTACCACGAACCCTTGTACAAAGCTCTCGCCGAACGTTTCGTGCGCCGTATGGAACAGCAATGAGTCAGAATCGGGTAGCCGCTAATATTTATTAGAAGAATTACTGGTCAGAGGCACACCCGCCTCAAGCCACTTCCTGGATGGCTCAATTCAAGCCGTCCCTTCTGCCCAGCCTGATAGTCAGTCAAAACTGAAGGTGTAGAAAAGATCCACTGCGGGTGCAAGACCGGCTTGCGCCCGGACGGATAGCCGTTTGGTGAGCGTGTAGTTGATCTTCACGATGCTTCCAACACCGGTGAGCCCCTGTTCGTAGCTGAGGTAGGCGCGTGAAGACAGTCGTTTGCCCAGGGAAAGTACAGTGCTCTCCAGACCGCCCGCACCTTTAAGGCTGACTTCTTCCAGCCCAGCCGAATGGGCGATTTTCTGCTGCAGGGAGACTGATTCACCTGCCGCCAGCAGTGCTCCTGCTGCGGCTTGCAGTGCGCTGAATTCCTGGCCGCTGGAGTCTTCCAGTCCGTGGCCCAATACCAGCCAGGAGAGTTTTTCACTGTCGGGAACATTGGGGTTGGAAACCAGCTTCACGCTTGGCGATTGTGCTGTGCCGGTGAGTGCCACACCCGCTTCGACAGGCTGGTTTTTTCGTAAGGCAATAATGTTGAGACCCGGATTGTCTATAGGCCCCTGGAAGTTAAGAATGCCGCGCTCGATTTTAAGATTCTGTCCATAAGCCCAATAGCTTCCTGTTACCACGCGTATGCTGCCGCGGGAGGTAAGGGGTGCGTTATCTGCGCCCCTGAGTGCTAACCCCCCACCCAGTTGTGCATCCAGTCCTTTGCCTTTTATAAAGAATTTGTCACCCAGATCCAGATCAAGATTGAAGCTCAGGTTGTATTGCGGCGTTTTTTTCTCGATCACCTTGGTCCGGCCCAATACGACGACATCCTCGCTTGGCGTTGGAGTGCCGCCTTTGGGTAGTTCAATCAACCCCTTATCTGCCTTGAGCTTTGCAGTTAGTTTGATCTCTTTTCCGGCAATCGTTGCATCACTCGTTCCGCTGAGAATGAGAAGGCGGTCCGGACGGGAGAGGACTTGAAGTTTGTCTGCCTTCAACGATAACTGCATGGCTGGCACCCCCCCTTCAAATGCGACCCGGCCCTGACCTTTGAGGTTTCCGTCTCCGCCACGAACTGTCAGGTCTTTGAGAAGCAACGTCTGATCCTGCAATTCCGCCTGAAAGCGCCCTTCCGTGAAATGCAGACCCTGGTCTGGCAATGCCACGATGAAGCGGTCTCCGTTTATATTGCCGGTCAGTCTGGGTTGTGCGAAGGTGCCGCCCACATGCACGAGTGCTTTAAGGGAGCCGTCAAAAGTCAGTGCGCCGGTTTTGTCGAGCAGCGGCTTTATCCAGGCCAAGGATTCCATGGCAAGGGTAACATTTCCTTGTACGGGTGCGTCGCCGGCGATACCCCAGGACCCGTTTCGGGATGAGAGCAGGCTTTGCCCATTGGCCTTGAAGCTACCCAGGTTGGTGCCGGTAGCTTCTAACCGGCCTTGCAACTGGTTGTTTACTGCATCCACATTCAGGGTGAGGTGGCTGAGACCTAAAGTGGGTCGCGGGATGCTGGGGAAAGTGACGTCACCGCGCTCGCGCCATAAAGCGAGATGCCCATTAATTTTGTCACGCAGGGCAAACTGCCAGTTTCCACCCAGTGTGAGGTCGGTCTGAATGTCCGTATTCTCTTCTGCGAACCCTTGCAGGTAGGCTAGAGGCATGCCTTTTAATTCCCCGTGGCTTGAAATCTGGCCGGTATTATAGGCAAGCTCATTCAAGACAATGCTGGAGCCAACGAAATCGAAGTGCGCACTGCTTAGCAGAAAATGTTGCTGGGCTACTTCCATTTTTGCCGGTGACTTGAGTGCCAGTTTATGGCGCCCGCGGTTAACCAGGTTCAGCATTTGACCGGACCATCCTGACTTGTCGCTCCAGCCGCCGGCAAACCGGCTTTCAATATCGAAATCGGGATTTTTAGCCTGGAGTTGCAACGTGTGCTTGATGCGGGTTCCCTGTGCGATCAAGCTGGCTTGGTCAATGTGCAGTTGCGGTGTAGTCAGACCATGCAGGGTGGTTTTCAGAGATAGCGGGCCATCCACTCCCTTGTCCAGGCGTCCCTCGGTTTGCAAATTGGCCACGCGATATTCCTTGCGCCAGGACAGGCCGCTGACTTTTGCGTCGAAATTACCGGATGGCGCAGCAAACCGTCCCTCCAGCGCGCCCTTGGCATGCACTTGCCCGCCGAGTTCCGGATCTATCATGGCAAGATCGTCAGCCTCAATCTGGAAGTTGAGGCGATCACCTGGACTGCCTAAAGCACCTTTTGCCTCCAATCGGTTGCGAGCCAGTCGCAACATGACCTCACTGTCCCATATGCGCGTGGTGGAAACGTTCAGATTGCCCTGGCCGGAAAGTGGCTGATGTCGGAAGTGGCTGTCAGCGATAGTAAATCTCACAGTGGCCTGTGGTTCTTTCTCAAGATGGCCGGTGCCGGAGATTGATGCATTAACCCTGGCTGCCGGATAGTCTCCGAAATCGGATGGATTGAACCCCTGTAAGGCGCCTGCCAACTGGAATGATTTAGCACCTTCCAGCGCCAGCGTGCCGTGGAGAGCGAGACTGCCGGCACCCGCTTTGACGATAGCTTCGCGTAATTCGATAACCGCATTCTGCTGCCGTGCATCCAGATGGAGTTGAAAATGCTGGTAACGCAGATCAGCCTTTAGCTGCTGGCCTTTTGGCGCTGCTTGCAGGTGAATCTCACCGGCAAGTTTCATCGGGCGCATCTTGCTATGCGCCCCTTTGGGATTGAAGTTTGCAGTGGCGAGATCGAGTTGCAATTGCTGATCTCTGACCTGACCGTCGCCTTTGAACTCACCGGCGTCGGCCAGGTCCAGGTGAATTGCGCTCAGATCCAGGTGGCTCAACGTACCGGCAAACAGGGTCGCAATCTCGCGCAGCGGCAAGCGCGATGCATCCCACGGTCCGGGCAGAGAATTGTGGACTACGATGCTCCCTTTCAGGTCTTTTGCGCCCTGGCGCACCACGGTAACCACTGCGCTGAGGTCGGCTTTGGGCAGGTCCTTGCGAAGTAGCGCCGGATTCATGCCCTGTGCTTTGATTTGCGCTTCGGCAAGAGGGAGTTCATCGAACGGCGTGAGCTTGGCATGGATTTCTGCATCACCACCCAGGGTGCTGGCTTTGGCTTTAAGCAGGAGTTGCGTTAAATTGCCTGTGGCATCCGCAACGGTGCTATAGGTTGTCCCCTCTGTCTGCTGCAGGCTGATATGCGCCTGCACTTTAAATGGTTTGGTGTCTCCCAGCACCATTTCGCCCTGTGCGCTTCCCCATTCAGTCACAATATTTCGCAGATTCAGCTTGTAGCTATCAGTTGCTTTGTCCACGCTGAGTTTGATGCCGCTTAGAACTTGTTCCGTGCCGCCAATTTTAAGCACGATTCGGTCTATGGTAATGGCGGGAGCGGACAATGTGACCGGCAAATGCAAGGTCTCTGGCAGCGTGATGGGCTCTTCACTCGGCTTGATCTCGACAATCTTCAGCTCTTGCAAAGCAAATCGGTCGAACTGGATGTGTCCCTTGATCAGCGCGAGGGGAGCCCAGTCCAGGTTGACCCCTTTCACTTCGAAGCGTTTTTCGGCGGTTTTAAAACTGAGGGATTCGATACGCAGCGGGCCATACAGAGAGCCGTGCACAGTGCGCAGAACAAGCTTGCCGTCACTCATTTGCTCGACCTGTTGCGCGCCCCAGCGTAATGCAGATTCTGTCCCTGTTAGCCAGGCCAGAATGGCGACAATGACCAGCATGCCGAGTAATGTGCGGATGGCGTAGACGCCAGTTTTCTTGAGTCTCATGTTTAGCATTAAAAGTTGAATCCCAGCGAGAAATGCATGCGCACCTCCTTTTTGTCCTGACCGTAAGCGATGTCAATATTCAGCGGGCCAACGGGACTCTTCCAGCGTGCACCCGCGCCGTAACCATATACCGGTTTCAGGTTGCTTAAAGAGTCTGCGGCATTACCACCATCGACGAAAACAGCCGCACCCCATTGGGCTGTCAGCCAGTGAACATACTCAGCGCTGGCAACCGCCAGATAGCGGCCACCGACGACTGCGTTCCCTTCATGTATTCCAAGGCTTTGATAGGCGTAGCCACGCACCGTCTGATCACCGCCAGTGCGAAACAGAAAATCCGATGGAATACCATTGCGGCTTTTGGCTGCCACCACGCCCAATTCGCCGCGCAGGATTAGTTGATCGCGCTTACTTAAAGGGTGGAAATACACAGCTCGGCCATAGCCACGCAAGAAATCCTGATCTGACAGAAGGGCACGTGCTGCTGCGTCTGCCTGGAGGTTCACCAGATAACCGCGGGTTGGATAGAGGAGATTGTCTATGTTGCGTAGCGTCCAGGAGTAGGTAGGACTAAGCGTAGAGTTTTGCGTACTTGCTCCTCCATCGACATCCTGCTGTTCAACCAGGTAGCGGAGGCCGTAGCTGGTTTCTGTTTTTCCCTGGATGAAGGTGCGTTTGCCGCCCACAACGAGCTTTTGGGTCACAACCCCCACGATGTTAGTGCGTTCTAGCAGGGTGTTGATACTGTCGCGGTATCCTTCTTCGGTCAGGGGGAACTGCAGATCGCCGCCTAGAGACTGGATTTTTTGGTCGAGTTTAAGCGTACCGCCAAGCCGCCAGGCGCGGTCGAGAAAGTGGAGATCTCGATAGTCCACTTGGCCACGTGCGCCAGTGTCGGTGCTCATCCCGATGCCGAAGCCCAGTTTCCTGGATTGCGTTTCGATTACTTCAACCTGAACGGGTACGCTGGTTGGCTGTTTGGGGTCAGTTTCCACACTCACGGCAGCACTCGAAAAGTAAGGACTGTCCTGTATCCGAGCCTGTAACCCCAGTATTTTTGCCTGAGAATAGGGCTCGCCAGGCTTGATGGGATTCATACGCTCGATGATGCTGGAAGGATAACGCTGAAGACCTTTGATTTCTAACGTGCCGAAGGTAAAAGCCGGACCGCTGTCGAGGGTGGCTTGAAGTTCAGCGCTCTTTGTTTCCGGATTAACGGTAGCGCGGCTGTCTGCAATTGAAGCAGCCGGGTAGCGATCGAGCAGCAATGCCTTGAGGGCTTTTCGCTTGGCGGATTCCCAGTCATCGTGGCGAAACACTGCGCCGGGGCGTAAGCCCCAATCCGCCTGCATCTTTTCCTGGCGCGTACGGTTTTCTGCGGAACCATCATCGAAGGGGCCGGTGACTTGAAGGTCGAAAGCGGTTACATGCACTGGCTCGCCCGGGTCCACAATCAGCATGACTGCCCACCGGCCATTTTTAGATGCCATTTTTGCGTCGATCTGAGGCGAATAAAAACCCTCAGTGGCCAGAAATTCGCGTATCTGTTCCGGCGCCAGTCGGACTAGCCGCTGTAGCTGGATTTCATCCATGCGTTCATTGCCGCGCCAGCGGTAGAGGTCGAGATGGTCTTCCAACAGATTGCGCTGAGCAAGGGGCACCTGAAGCTCGACGTCATAACCAAAAGTTTCCTGGCCATCAGAGGCAAGGGCGCCCTGCGCCATGGCCACCAAAGCCAGGATGCAGACGTACGCCAGAGCAGTAAATGGCGACAGTTTCATGGATTTTTCTTGCGTATCCAGCGGATGAGCTCCCATACCAGGATCGCCGCCAAACCACCGGCCACACCAGCCAGATAACTGGGTATGACAAAATCGAAAGCCATTAGCCATAGCCGACCGGCTACGAAACTGGTGATAAGCATGGCGACAATCGTGATGATAATTTTGTGCCATAGTTTCATTTTAAATTTCCTTTCTCTGGCGCTTAGAAAGCGTGTGCTTACCGCATTCTCGTCATGGCATAGTAACCCCATCTTTCGGACAGACTGCGGAATGGAACAAGCCATGACTCATGGGCGTTGGCTCAAACTGCCAAGGGTTGGTTTTCCTGTTTGCTTTAGTATAAAGGCCTGACTGTTCTCTTCCAAACGCGGTGTGTACTGGATGCCATGATTAGTGTTGAACTATCCTGATTCCCAGGCTTACATTTCTGGCAGATTCAGCCAAAATGCCTGATGTGGATCCGGGCTATGTACAAGAACATGAAAATTGACGGTTACGAGACCGCTGTGACGAGCAAAGACAAGGGCCCCTTATGGTTGCCGTGCTTGCTTAAGCACGCTTTTTTTGTACTTTCATCTGTGCAATACTTATCCTGGATGGTTGGAGCATATTGTGCGGCTAAAATTGTAGCTAAATGCGGTAGCTGGAAACCATGTCGATTATTTTGTAACTCATTGTAATTGCATTTGTGTATTGGGTTTGTTGATGGGTCACGCCCTCTTCGTCATCTTGCAGTCTCCTTTTGTTTTCGCCCTTTTTTGCGCCGCTGAACTAAAGTAAGATTTGGTATGCATATTAGACTGTATCAAAATACTTATAAACCTATAAATAAATGTTAACAAACTGATTTCATAATGGCTGTAAAATCAGTTTGGATAGTCACATTAATTTGCAGCCTGAGTAAGCTGGGGCTCACTGGCTTAGCGAGAAAATAATCATGCAGCAATCAGTCGGTCATACAGAAAATTCAAAGGACAGTATCGAGGTCAAGAATACGACCTGCTACATGTGCGCCTGCCGCTGCGGTATTCGTGTCACGGTGAAAAACGGCGAGGTACGCTATATCGAGGGTAACCCCGAGCACCCCCTGAACCAGGGCGTGATCTGTGCCAAAGGTTCTTCCGGCATCATGAAGCAGTACTCTCCTGCACGCCTGACCCAACCGTTGCGCCGTAAGCCAGGCTCCGAGAGGGGGGCAGGTGAGTTTGAGCCAATTTCCTGGGAAGAGGCATTTACTCTGATGGCGGATCGGCTTGCCAAGATACGCTCTACCGATCCGAAAAAATTTGCGCTGTTCACCGGCCGAGACCAGATGCAGGCACTGACCGGGCTGTTCGCCAAGCAGTTCGGTACGCCCAATTACGCTGCTCACGGCGGCTTCTGCTCGGTTAACATGGCCGCCGGCATGATCTACACGATAGGTGGCTCGTTCTGGGAGTTCGGCGGGCCCGATCTGGATCGTGCCAAGCTGTTCGTGATGATAGGCACAGCTGAAGATCATCACTCCAATCCGATGAAGATGGCGTTGTCCAAGTTCAAGCGCAATGGCGGTCGCTTCGTTTCGATCAATCCGGTCCGTACCGGCTATTCCGCCATCGCTGATGAGTGGGTGCCGATCCGCCCCGGCACGGATGGCGCTCTGATGTTGGCGCTGATCCACGAAATCATCCGCCTCGGCCTGTACGACCGCGATTTTCTGGTGCAGTACTCGAACTCCGCCGAACTGGTGAACCTAGACGAAAAGAGCAGCGAGTTCGGCATGTTCGTGCGCACCGAGGTGCCGGAGGAGGAGGGTTGCTTCGACCCGCAGAACAAGCTGTGGTGGGATCGTATTTCCAACAAACCGGTGGTTACCCGCAGCGAGGGCGCTGATCCCTTCCTCCGTGGCGAATTCAAGCTCCACGATGGCACACCGGTGAAGCCTTCCTTCCAACTCCTTCAGGAGCGCGTCGAGGACTATACGCCGGAATGGGCAGAAGGGATTACCGGCATTTCGGCCGAAACCATTCGTCGCCTTGCCCACGAGATGGGCGTTACCGCGCGCGATCAGAAGATCGAGTTGCCAATCGCCTGGACCGATACCTGGGGTAAGGAGCACGAAACGGTGACCGGCAATCCGGTTGCCTTTCATGCCATGCGCGGCTTGGCTGCCCATTCCAATGGCTTTCATACCATCCGTGCCATGTCCATTTTGATGAGCCTGCTCGGCACTATCGACCGGCCCGGCGGGTTTCGTCACAAGGCGCCGTTCCCGCGGCCGATTCCACCCTGCGCCAAGACGCCTAAGGGTCCGGAAGGAGTGCAGCCGAATACGCCGCTGGGCGGCATGGCGCTGGGCTGGCCTGCCGAGCCGGAGGATCTGTTTGTCGACGAGAATGGAGAGCCGGTGCGGCTCGACAAAGCATTTTCCTGGGAATACCCGCTCGCTGTCCACGGTCTGATGCACAACGCCATTACCAACGCCTGGCGCGGTGATCCTTATTCGATCGACACCATGCTGATCTTCATGGCGAACATGGCGTGGAATTCGTCGATGAATACGGTGCAGGTGCGTGACATGTTGAAGGACAAGCGCGAGGACGGCGAGTACAAAATCCCCTTCCTGATCGTGTGCGACGCCTTCCAGTCTGAAATGACCTCATTTGCTGACTTGGTGTTGCCGGATACGACTTATCTCGAACGTCATGATGTGATGTCCATGCTCGACCGGCCAATTTCGGAATTCGACGGCCCCGTGGATTCGGTGCGTATTCCAGTGGTGCCACCTACCGGCGAGTGCAAGCCGTTTCAGGAGGTGCTGATCGAACTGGGCTCGCGCCTCAAGCTGCCGGTGTTCGTCAACCCGGATGGCTCGCGCAAGTACCGCGATTACCCCGATTTCATCACCAATTACGAAACCGAGCCGGGTTCCGGCATCGGCTTTCTCGCCGGATGGCGCGGCAAGGGCGGGGAGAAGTTCATGCGCGGCGAGCCCAATCCGCGTCAGTGGGAAATGTACGCCAAGAACAACTGTGTTTATCAATACCACCTGCCGCGATCCTACCAGTACATGCGCAACTGGAACCAGGGCTATCTGGAATGGGCGCAGCGCCACCGCCTGACTCGCTATGCGGAGCCGATCAACATCCATATTTATTCCGAAGTGCTGCAGAAATTCCGCCTCGCCGCCCAAGGCAAGACTGATGGGCGTCAGCCTCCCGAGCGCCTGAGGCAGCGCATCGAGACGTATTTCGACCCGCTGCCGTTCTACTATGAGCCGCTGGAGATACAGCTCAGCGATAACGCCAAATATCCGCTCAACGCGGTGACCCAGCGGCCGATGGCGATGTATCATTCGTGGGATTCGCAGAATGCTTGGCTACGTCAGATTCACGCCCATAACTACCTGTTCGTGAACCCCGTGACCGCACAGATTCAGGGTATCGCCGACGGCGACTGGATCTGGGTCGAATCGATGCATGGCAAGGTGCGTTGCATGTGCCGTTTTAGCGAGGCGCTCGAGCCGGGTACAGTGTGGACCTGGAATGCCATCGGCAAGGCCAAGGGGGCATGGAATCTGGCGCCCGAAGCGAACGAGTCGGAAAAGGGTTTCCTGCTGAACCATCTGATTTCCGAAGAATTGCCGGCCAGTCGTGATGGCATTCACCTTTCCAACTCCGACCCGGTCACTGGACAGGCGGCATGGTATGACGTCAAGGTGAAAATCTACAAAGCGGCTGAGGGTGAGCCGGAGCAGACCTCCCCGCAGTTCGTGCCAGTGCCTGCTGCACCCGGCACCAGCAAGGTTCGGCGTGCCTGGCAGGCCTTTTTTGCTGGAAAAGGAGAGTGGAAATGACCCAGCTTGCCCTGGTCATCGACCTCAATGTTTGTGTCGGCTGCCATGCCTGCGTCACCAGTTGCAAGGAATGGAATACCTCCGGTTCAGCGGGGGCCATGTCGGGTGACCGTCCCTACGGCGCTGACCCGACCGGCACCTTCTTCAACCGGGTGCAGACTTTTGAGGTCGGTAGTTTCCCCAATACCGAGACAGTGCATTTCCCCAAATCCTGTTTGCATTGTGAGGATCCACCTTGCGTGCCCGTGTGCCCTACGGGTGCTTCATACAAGCGCAAGGAGGATGGCATCGTGCTGGTGGACTACGACAAGTGCATCGGCTGCAAGTATTGCTCCTGGGCCTGCCCTTACGGTGTGCGAGAAATCGACGAGCATCAGAAAGTGATGAAGAAGTGCACCTTGTGCGTCGACCGGATTTATGACCAGTCCTTGCCTGAAGCGGAGCGCAAGCCGGCGTGCGTGTTGGCCTGCCCGACCAGTGCACGTCTGTTCGGAGACGTGCATGATTCGGAGTCGGTGGTTTCGGTGGCGATCCGGGAAAGCGGCGGTTATGCATTGATGCCAGAGTGGGGCACCAAACCGGCCAACCATTACCTGCCAAGGCGCAAGACTCAGATCAGGATACATGCTGATGAACTGATGCGTGCCGACAACCCGCTCAAGAAAGAGCGTCTGCTACCGCAACCGGACAAGAGCGAGCCGTCTCTGGACGACGTCACTTCCTGGTAAGCATAGTCCTGAGTCCTGAGAGGAAAGCCCTGAGTAGTTGGCGCTACGCGGGGTTTTACTCAGGACACAGGACTCAGGACTTTATTAACTGGAGTTTTTATGCATCCCGCGTTTTCAGTGATTTTCCTCACCACCCTGATTGGCGCCGGCCAGGGGTTGTTCCTGGCCCTTTACACCGGCCAGGTTTATGCATTTTTCCATTTGTTGCCGCAGGCAGATGGCCGTTTTTATGCGATAGGTAGCTTGATCGCTTTGCTGCTCCTGATCGGTGGGTTGGTGGCTTCCTTCTTCCACCTCGGTCATCCCGAGCGGGCATGGCGCTCGGCGGCGAAGTGGCGCACCTCCTGGCTGTCGCGTGAGGTGATCGTGTTGCCGGCGTTCATGGGTGTGGTATTCCTCTATGGTGTGGCGCATTTCCTTGGCTGGCATGCCTCACTCGTTACCTTCGGCACGTTGACTCTGGATGCGACAATGGTGCTCGGCGTGCTCGGTACTGTACTGTGCTTCGCATTGTTCCTGTGTACTGCGATGATATACGCCTGCCTGAAATTTTTGCAGGAATGGCATAGTCCGCTGACGGTTGTGAATTACCTGCTCCTCGGCAGCGCTTCAGGCTTCACCCTGGCGACAGCTTATTCGGTATACGCTGCACCCAATCTGGTCGGGTTTTACGGCGAATGGGCGATGGTGATTACTCTGCTGGCGCTGGTGACACGTGTCGCATCGCTGGTTCGCAATGCGCGTCTTAAGCCGAAATCCACGTTGCAAACGGCGATTGGTGTGCGCCACGGCCAGATTGTGCAGAAATCTCAGGGCTTTATGGGAGGTTCATTCAACACCCGCGAGTTCTTCCATGGCAAGGGCGCGGGTTTGTTGCGCTCGGTCAAATGGGTGTTTCTGGTGCTGGTGTTCGTGCTTCCGCTCCTGCTATTGGCCGGTGGACTATACGCTTCCTTAAGTGGATTGCTGTTTGCCGCTTTTTTGGTGCAATATGTGGGCCTGCTCGCCGAGCGCTGGTTTTTCTTCGCACAGGCCAACCATCCGCAGAACCTTTATTACCAGACTATTTCCTGATTATTGCAGGTGTTAAATGGAGAAATCATGAGTCGCGTTATCCTGACCTTGTGTATCTTGTTTTTTACTAATGCCGTGTGGGCCAAAGCACAAATTCCCGAGCCCAGGGTCGTGAAAATCAACGAGCGTGTGTACGCTCTGCTCGGTCCGATGGGTTTGCCGAGCCAACATAATCAGGGTTACATGGTGAACAGCACCGTGATCATCGGTGATCAGGGGGTGATTCTGGTGGATAGCGGCGGCACGGATGTGGTCGGCAAACATTTGGCGAAAGCGATTGCCAAAATTACGCCTAAGCCGGTTACCCATATTATTAATACTCATCACCACGGCGATCATCATTTGGGCAATGTCGCGTTCAAGGGTGCAGAAATCCTCAGTTCAGAACAGTGCAAGGTGCTGGTTGAGAAAACTGGTGAGGAATGGATACAGATCATGGAGAGCATGATTGGTAGCAAGTTTCCCGGTACCCGTCCAGTGCCAGCTATGGTTACCTTCAAGGAAGAAAGCACCAGTGACCGCAACCTTCAAGGTGTGAAAATGCTGTTGTGGGTACCCCGTGGCTCACATACGCCGGGTGACATGATGGTCTATCTTCCGGATGATAAGGTGCTGATCGGTGGGGATATTCTGGTTAATACAACAACTCCGGTGATGCGCGACGGTCATATCCGCAACTGGGTAGAGGCTCTCGCCAAGGCGCAGGATTTCAAAGCTACCACCATCGTGCCTGGCCATGGACCATTGATGACCATGGCGGACGTGGCTAAGTTGCATAAGCTCCTGGCTGGTTTCTATGCCGGTGTGGAAGCTGGGTACAAGAAAGGCCTGAGCGATAGCGAAATTCGCAATACGCTGGATCTTGCCGAATGGAAAAAGCTCAAGGAATATGAAGTCAACATGGGCGGAAATATCAGCCGCGCCTACCTCGAGGTTGAGGCGGCGAATTTCTAGCGGCAGCTGTTAATCGCTCTGCTACGTGCGGAGTATCCTGAGTTCAGGGGTGGGATGAGGCTGGAGCGGAAGGAACGGGATCATCGAAATCCTCGAACTTCTCCCGTGGTGGATTGCCATCATAAATTAAACCACGGCGCCGCTGTAGATAGGCATCACGCAGAAAGACGTAGCGGTCGAGAGCGGCTTCATCCAGAATTTCCTCCGTATCGAGCAGGCGCGCACGGGTATCCACAGTGTCGATGGCAATCGCCGAATTGCGTTCGGGGACCGGCGTATGTTGTACCACCGGATCGAAGTGGGAATCAACTACCCTTCCAACGGCATCTCGCACGGTGCTGGGGCCAAAGAATGGCAGCACCAGATAGGGACCGGTGTCGACACCCCAATATCCTAGCGTTTGTCCGAAGTCTTCGTTATGTTTAGGCAGATCCATCGAGGTGGCGACATCGATCAGGCCGGCAATGCCGACCGTAGTGTTCCAGACCAGACGACTGAAATCAGTGGCGGCCCGTTCGAGTTTGAACTGGAGCAGATCGTTGAGCAGCACCAGTATGTCATCCAGATTGGAAAAGAAATTGGCAACGGCGGTGCGCACCGGATCAGGCATGGCTTCCTTGTATCCTGTGGCAACCGGTTTGAGCACCGCTTTGTCCACCGCATCATTGAATTTGTAGATGCCGCGGTTGAGCGGTTCCAGAGGATCGCGCGGGTCACCGTTAGTGGCGCAGCCGAGCAGGGAGAGGCTTAATAGCATCACGGTCGGGAGCTTGAAAAAGTTTGCACGCATTATTGCAGTATCCGATGTTATTTTCAGTTGGCCATTGTATCAATGATTTCCTGATGTAGGAACTATCCGGGTTATGAAGCATTGCAGGATATGTTGTGACTGGAAGACTGTCACTGTCTAGCGATGCCTGCCTGGGGCGCTTGCCCACTGATCAGGGGGCACCTGTTCCGTGATTTTTAAGAGTAGCATCAAATCGCCCATGATATCCAGATCGAAGCCCTTGCGGTTGCCACGGTTGTCGATGATCAGTTCGCTCAGGTATGAGAAACATCCAGGATGGCCCCAAACCAGGACAAGTTTTTCCGCAATATGGGGAAAATCAGCTTCTATGGAGGATAGGCTGGGGTCTGCTTTCGGCTGGGCAGGTGTGATTCCGACAGATTCTCTCGCCAATCCCGCATTGAGTCGAGGCAGGGGGGCTTTGCTGTTACCGGGCGCGCTGCTATCGATGGCCCTTCCCGCCAACTTGGCAATGCGGCTTTCCAGTTCGGTAGCTATTTCCTGGGGGTTTTCCGGGGTTAATAGCAAGCGTGCCTCCTTTTTGAATATTGTTATTTATTTCAAGTGAGGCCGGTGTTGCCAATATATCTTTTTGGTATGGAAGTGAGTCTGGTTGCTGTCAGCTTGGTTTCCGGTCGTACATTTCACGGCTTAACGCTAGTCACCGATTTTGATGGAATCTGCCCATATGTCAGTGTGTGCACGTTCTGTAATGGCCAGCAGAAGCATCAGCTCACTCATGACATCCAGGCTGAAGCCCTGACGATTACTGCGATTATTGATCATCAGCTTGTTGAGATAGCCCTCGCATTCCGGGTTGCCCCAAACCAGAGTAAGATTCTCCGCGATATTAGGAAAGACCGTTTCGAGAGCGGATTTGTCGTTGGTGATTTCAGATTGGCTGGGTTTGGTGTCGGTCGCCGTTTTAATTTCTCCATCTGCTTCCGTTACACCCGCATTGAGTTGAGGGAAGGCTGCCTCGCCATCGCCGCATAGTAAGGTTGAAAGGGTTGGGGGATGCGGGTTGGCGGCGGGCTCACTGCTGCCAATGACCATTCTTTCCAGCCTGGCAATGCGGCTTTCTAGCTCGGAGATTTTTTCCAGAGCGTTCTCTAGGGTTGGTAGCATGAGACTCCACGTTGGATCTTGTTGATTTTTTTATTACTTTGATGGAGATGGGCCTGTGTTGTCAATAAATTCCTTTGGAATGTTAGTGAATAGGGTTGATGCTCAAAATCTGGGCGCGCCATGATCCCCAAAAATATCCTGATCACAGGTTGTTCCAGCGGAATCGGGCGTTGCGTTGCCGCAGGACTGACAAAGCGCGGCTACCGTGTTTTTGCCTCTGCTCGCAAGGCGGAGGATGTGCGGTCGCTTGAGGCTGAAGGCCTGGAAAGCGTGCAGATCGATCTGGCAGATTCGGTCTCCATTCATCGTGCGATGGATGAGGTTCTGGCGCGCTGTGGAGGGCAACTCGATGCCCTGTTTAACAACGGCGCTTACGGCCAGCCTGGCGCGGTGGAGGATCTGAGGCGTGAAGTATTGCGCGAGCAGTTCGAGGCCAACCTGTTCGGCACGGTTGAGTTGACCAATCGGGTGGTGCCGATGATGCGCGCTCAGGGCCACGGCCGCATTATTATGAACAGCTCGGTGCTGGGGTTGGTTGCATTGCCTTACCGGGGCGCCTACATCGCCAGCAAATATGCGCTGGAAGGTATTACAGATACGCTGCGGCTGGAACTTCGCGGTAGCGGCATTCATGTTTCCCTGATCGAGCCGGGGCCGATCGAGAGTCGTTTTCGGGCGAATTCATTTGAGGTCTACAAGCGCAATATCGATGTGGAACGCAGTGCCCACCGCGAGAAATACCTGGCCATGGAGAGTCGGCTGGTCAAGCAGGGTGCCGCAGTGCCGTTTACGCTCCCACCCGGGGCGGTGCTGGATAAAGTGATTCATGCTTTGGAGTGCAAGCATCCAAAAATTCGGTATAACGTGACCGTCCCTACTCACTTGTTTGCCACGCTTAAGCGGATTTTGCCTGATGGCTGGATGGATAAGCTACTTGCCTCGGTAGGAGGGGACGGCAGTAAATAGCTTGGACTGATTTGACTGGATGGTTTTCCTTGTGGTTTGCAGGCTTGAAATTTTGTTTGCTCTCCCCCATCTAGAATCTGGATTTCTCGCTTATTGTGTCTACTGAATCGAATTATCGAAAGGAATGAATATGGCAGGATTGGATAGTAAAACGCCGATACCAACGGAAATCAAACTTCACCAGAAATCACGCATGCTGGAGATTGCGTTTTCCGATGGGCTGCGTTTTGAGCTGCCTTGCGAATTCCTGCGGGTGTACTCGCCTTCTGCCGAGGTGCGCGGTCATGGCCCTGGGCAGGAAGTATTGCAGGTTGGAAAGAAAAATGTAGAAATTACGGATGTTCAGCCGGTGGGCAGCTATGCAGTACAACTGGTTTTCTCCGATGGCCATGATAGCGGCCTGTACTCATGGGATTATCTGCATGATTTGGGTGTCCGTCAGGAAGCGCTTTGGAAGCAATATGTAGAGCGCATGAATGAGGCGGGTGCCCGCCGCGAACCGGCTACCCTCTGAAGTGGGGTGATGGGAAATGGGAGAGGAGTGATGGTCGAAAGATTTTCGTCACCCATTGCTCATTACCGAGCCGGTTATATCCCCAGTGTTTCTACCCAGGCCAGTGCGGCAAGGTGAGCCTGGTTGATCTTTTCCGGCTCCAGTTGCAGAGAAAACGCCAGTTTTTCAATCTGGTCGGAATCCCCCTCCTCACAAGCTATAGTCAGATCCAGGAAGGGGCCGTAGAGGCCTTGCCGGGTCAGCAGTGCATCGGAGATCGCTTCCGGCAGAGAGAGCTTGTCCAGCACCTCGTCCATGGGCATTTCCAGCATGGCATCGAGCAACGAGAATACTCCAACAATAAACAGGTTGTCGCGATCGGCCGCATCCAGCATATCCTTGCCCAATAGCTCGGTCAGGCGGCCGCGGGTGACGGCTGTTTTTATCAGGGCAGCCGAGGTGCTGCCTTCTCCAGCGGTGACGAGTAGGAGGGTCAGCCAGCGGTACAGCTGCTGATAACCGAGAATCGCCAGTGCGTGGCGCAGTGACTGGATTTCGCAGGACAGGCCAAAGCCGACAGAATTGATGTAACGCAACAGCTTGAAGGAAAGGGCTACGTCACGTTTGAAAGAAGATTCGATATCCTTGATTTCCGCATTGTTGCGCACCTTGTTGAGCAGTTCCAGCACGACGGCGTAGGCAGGATTGATAACCTTGGCGCTCAGCGTTTCCGGGTGGGCAAAATAATAGCCCTGATAATAGGCGAATCCCAGTTTTTTGCAAATATTGTGCTCGCGTTTGGTTTCGACCTTTTCTGCAATCAGCTGGGCAGGATGATTTTCCAAGGCGCGAACATGAGTTTCAAGCTGGCCGCTGGCATTAAGCTTCTGGACATCCAGTTTGATGAAGTTTGCGATTGCCAGCAGCGGGGCGCTTTCCGGTGTCAGCTCAAAGTCATCCAGGGCCAGGCGGTATCCCAGTGTGCGGAGTTCGTGGCAGCGTGCCAGCAGCTCCGGAGTCGCATGTGTGGTTTCCAGAATTTCCAGCACTGCCCGGTTGACCGGTAGCAGTTCGAGGAAATCACTCATCAGCATGGAGGTGGAGGCATTGATGAAGGCCAATTTGTCGCCTAGCAGCCATTCTGCTCCCATGTTGCTGAGCATGTTGGCCAGCACCTTGGAGGTGGCCAGATGGTCATCGGTGAAGCTGGCATGGGTGGCTTCTGCGCTACGGCGGAACAGAAGTTCATAACCAATG
Source organism: Sulfuricella denitrificans skB26 (assembly GCF_000297055.2). NCBI lineage: Bacteria > Pseudomonadati > Pseudomonadota > Betaproteobacteria > Nitrosomonadales > Sulfuricellaceae > Sulfuricella > Sulfuricella denitrificans. The sequence continues at coordinate 1,237,546 of NC_022357.1, forward strand.
ATTTTTTGCTGATTGTCAACGATCGGCTGGCGGGCGAGATAGACGTGGTCTTGCATTAGAGTTCTAGCCCTTACGCAGTAAACATTGATGCATGAGTCGCTTGGGTGCTCATTTCCAGCAGCTCCTCGATATCCAGCACCAGCACCACCAAGCCATCACCGGACAGGGTGGCACCTGCTATGCCTTTGGGTTTGATGTCATGCAGCGGTTTAATGACTACGTCATCCCGACCGATGAAGCCGTCGATAGCCAGGATAAAGTTGGTCGCTGTGGCTTGCATCAGGACACCGAATGATGGTGTGCCATCCTGCGGCCAGCCAATCAGGCTGGCCAGGGACCTTACTGGTAGAACCTCATCTCGCACCACCATGGTTGCTCGGCCGGAAACACGCTGGATTTCTGCGGGGTTGATGGGGATGATCTCACGTACCATGGAAAGTGGTACAGCAAAAGGCTGTTCACCCAGGCGTACCACCAGAACGGGGAGAATGGCCAGGGTCAGCGGCAGGGAGATGGTAATGGTTGTGCCGTGACCGACGACTGAATTGATGTCAATTCGACCATTCAGTTTCTGGATGTTGGTGCGCACGACGTCCATCCCGACACCCCGTCCGGAAACGTCTGAAATCTCGTCCTTGGTCGAAAAGCCGGGCAGGAAGATCAGATGCAGAGACTGCCTGTCATCCAGTGAATTTGCTGCTTCAGCATCGATCAGCCCTTTTTCGATAGCCTTGCGGCGTATGGTGTCGGGCCGCATGCCTTTGCCATCGTCGGCAATCTCGATAACGATGTGATCACCTGACTGCATGGCGGAAAGTTTCACCAGGCTCTTGGTCGGCTTGCCTGCGGCGATGCGCTCCTGCGTGCTTTCCACCCCATGGTCCACTGCGTTACGCACCAGATGGACGATAGGATCGTTAAGATCCTCGATCATGGTTTTGTCGATTTCGGTTTCTTCACCCACGATCAGCAATTCAACTTCTTTTCCCAGTTGCCGGGCAAGGTCGCGCGCCAGGCGCGGATACTTCTGGAACAGCCTGCCGATCGGCTGCATCCGGGTTTTCATCACCGCATTTTGCAGATCGCTCACCAACAGGTCCAGATGGCTGACGGCTTCGTCCAGTGCCTTGAGGGTGTCGCCGTCGGTCTTGCCCTGGAGGATGTTCGCACGCAGGCAGGTAAGACGGTTCTTGGTGAGGCCGATTTCGCCGGAAAGGTTGAGCACCATGTCCAGTCGCGAGGTGTCTACGCGGATAGTTGTTTCCTTGGCGGCAGGCTGCTGGGCAGAGGGCGCCTTGGCGCGGGGCGCAAGGTTGACCTGGGCTGAGGCTTGGATAACAGGTGCAATCTCCATAGGGAGGATAACTTGGGATGCGGTTATGCTTTCCGCCGGCGTGCCGGTGACGGTGTGGTACAACGCCTGCCAATCCGGACCTCCGGATTCTTGGATGGTAGCCTGATCTGCGTGGTTAGACTCACCTGATGCGGCAAGGGTCGCTAGCACCACCTTTTCACCAGCCAGAACGCAGTCCAATGCTTTCAGAATAGCGGCATCTGCTGCATCCGGCAGTTGCGACTGGGCGAGCGAGCCGAACATGGTGCGTACCACGCCGGTTGCGTTCATGATGACATCCATGATCTCGGCGGTCAGGGTTAGTTCGCCGGTGCGTAACTTGTCGAACAGGTTTTCGGTGCGGTGGCATAGCCCGACCAGATCGTTGACATTGAGAAAGCCGGCGCCACCCTTGATCGTGTGGAATCCGCGGAAAATATCGTTTAGCAGCGCCTTGTCACTGGGGCGTTTTTCCAGTTCGACTAATTTGTTGTCTACATCAGACAGCAACTCACCCGCTTCCGTCAGAAAATCCTGTAGTAACTCTTCCATTCCGGCGAAGTGGCTCATGGTTTCTCCCAGCTACCGAGTTTAATTGCGTGTTGTATTAAAAGCCCAGGCTTTCGAGCAGATCGTCGACCTGGACTTGGCTGGTCACTACGTCAGCTCTGCCTTTTGCATTGATTACCGGCCCGTTCAGCAAGCCGGTATCCATTTCAGTTTTCTTCTCGGCAGGCGTCGTCGCCAGCAGCAATTGCAGCATGTCCCGTTCCATTTGATGGGCCATATCGATAACCTTCTTGATCACCTGGCCGGTCAGATCCTGGAAGTCCTGCGCCATCATGATTTCCATTAGTTGGGCATTGGTCGCCTTGGTCTGGCTGGGGACCTCTTTCAGATAGCTGCGGGTTTCTTCCGTCAGTTGTTTGAATTCTTCCAGGCTGAGCTGATTGTCGAACAGGCGCTGCCATTTGGAGCTGAGCCCTATCGCACCCGCTTCGAGCTTTTCCTGAATAGGCTGGGCGACTTCAGTGGCGGTCAGTGCGCGTTCCGCCGCTCGTTGTGTCATGGTTGCAATATAGGCGAGGCGTTCGCGGGTGTCGGGTATAGCATCGACTGTTTCTGCCAGTTTTTTGTCATAACCCAACTCACGCAGCGTATCGTGCAGCTTGCGTGTCAAGTGGCCGATTTGCGAGAATAAGCTCTCGTCGTCGGGCTCAGTTGTCAGGTCGGTCGCTGCGGTGTCCTGTTTTATTTCGGATGCGGCTGGTTGTGTGCTGCCGGCCATGACAATGCTATCGAACAGGGCTTCCAGATCGTCGGAATCCCCGCTGCCTGAAATAACGTTACTCACCGAGCGTCTCCTTTAATCATTTGCCCATTTTTTCAAAAATTTTATTTAGCTTCTCTTCCAGTACGGCAGCCGTAAAAGGCTTGACGACATAGCCGCTGGCGCCAGATTGGGCCGCCGCGATGATGTTTTCCTTCTTGGCTTCGGCGGTTACCATTAACACCGGCAAGTGCTTCAGCGTGTCATCAGCTCGGATGGCCTGAAGTAGTTCAATGCCGGTCATGTTGGGCATGTTCCAGTCACTGACCACGAAATCGAAATTGCCGCCGCGCAGCTTGGCGAGTGCAGCTACGCCATCTTCGGCTTCGTCTGCGTTGGTGAATTCCAGCTCCTTCAGCAGATTGCGTATAATCCTTCTCATTGTCGAAAAATCATCGACGATCAGGAATTTCATGTTCTTATCGGCCATGGACTACTCCGCGGGTAATGTGTTTTGTGCTCATCTCGCCATTGTACGATGCCATGGCGCGGTTTAGGGCGTTAGCCTGAATTTGCTACTGTGCTTCATCGGACTGTCTATCTGAGTAACAGAGGACGTAAAGTGTCGGCCAGAACGGCCGGATCGAACTTGGCAACATAGGCGTCCACGCCGACACGTTTACCCATGTCGCGGTTGGCTTCCGACGAAAGTGAGGAATGCATGACTACCGGGATGCCTTCGAATCGCCGGTCGGATTTAATGTTTTTCGTCAGGACATAACCGTCCATTTCGGGCATTTCGGCGTCCACGAGAATGACCTTGATCTGGTCGTACACCGTGGAGCCATCCTGCTGGGAACGGGCTGCCATATTCTGCAGCCTTTCCCACGCCTCCAGGCCGTTGGTGGCCTGCTGGTATTTAACGCCCAGCTTGTCCAGCACCATGACGATTTCCTTGCGCGCGATCGCCGAGTCATCTGTAAAGAATACTGTTGGTTCTGCATCTGTTTCGATCGGGGCAAGGTCGGGCATGGGTTCGATTCCAATGGCGTTAGCCAGAATCTGTTCGACGTCGAGAATTGAAACCAGTTTACCGTCGGATAGTTCCGTGATCGCGGTGATCAGGCCATCGTTGCCGGTCAACATGCTTTGAGGGGGTTTGACCTGGTCCCAGTCAACGCGAATGATGCGATCGACGTCATGCACCAGGAAGCCCTGAGTATGCCGGCTATATTCGGTGACGATCATGGTGTGTCCAGTGTCTTCCGGTACTTCCCTCAGATTGATAATCTTGGCCAGCGCGATCACCGGGATGATATTGCCGCGCAGGGAGATCACTCCCTCGACGCCATCTGGCATATTAGGGGATTTTGTAACCTTGGGAGTCTGGCAGACTTCACGTACCTTGAATACGTTAATGCCGAAAATTTCTCCGCTGCCCAATGAGAAGAGCAGGATTTCCATCTTGTTGGAGCCGGCCAGTTTGGTTCTGGCGTCCACTGCATCGATGAGCTGGTTGCGCTTTTCCATATTATTCCCCATTTATTTAAGAGGTTCGCTTAATAACTGGGTGAGCGTGGCCGCCAGTTTATGTGGTTCGAATTTAGGAACATACTCGTCCACGCCAACCGACCGGCCAAGTTGCTGGTTGGCATCGCTGCTCAATGAAGAGTGCATGATAACTGGAATGCCAGCAAAGCGAGAATCGCTCTTGACGTGTTTGGTGAGTACGTAACCGTCCATTTCCGGCATTTCCACGTCGGTGAGAATCAGCTGTATGAAGCTGCTGACCGGGACATGAGCTGCATCAGCCTGACTGGCAATTTTTTGTAGTTCATCCCACGCCTGTTTGCCATTATTGGCGCTGATGTAACGGATGTTCATGGCATCCAGGGTGCGCGAGATCTGGTTGCGGGCGACGGAGGAATCGTCGGCAAAAAAGATGGTACGGTTTTCCACTTCAATGGGTTTGATGTTGTTGAACAGGTATTCGTCATCGTACCGGCTAGTTTCAGAAAGTACCTTTTCCACGTCCATCATCATGACCAGACGGCCGTCCTCCAACTCGGTGACCGCAGTGACCAGTCCCCCCATTTGCGCAGTGAGCATGTCGGGTGGGACGCGCATGGCCGCCCAGTCGAGGCGCAGAATGGTGTCGACAGCTTCCACCAGAAAACCCTGAGTGTGGCCGTTGTATTCGGTAACGATCATGATTTCCGGTTTTTGGTCGGTTTCCACACCGGAATATTTTACCAGATCAACAACGGGCACCAAGGCGCCGCGCAGGCTGACCATGCCTTCAACCGAGGACGGCATGTCCGGGGCGTGGGTGATCGCAGGTACACGCATGACTTCGCGCACCTTAAAAACATTGACACCAAAGGTTTCTTTGCGCCCGGTGCGGCTGTTCGTGCCCAGGGTGAATAGCAGTATCTCTAACTTGTTGGTGCCAGCCAGTTTGGTGCGGGCGTCAATATTTTTTAAGAGTTGTGACATGTTGTTGCTCTCCGTGAAAAGTCCTGATCCAGAACCTTCAGTTGGGCCTCAAGGCAGGACATTTTCCCATATCATACCTCAATATTGTTAAGCGGCATTCTGTAAATCGGTCGGATATTCGCTGTTTTCGGAGTTATATATTAAATTTGCTTACGTGATTAATGCAAATCTCTCGTCCTATCGTCTCCGGTCATTGGGTGTTGTGCGGGCGGCAAGGCGAGGTTTTCTGGTGTTCGGTAAATGTTCTCGGGTTCTGTGCCAAGGGTTAACCGTTCAACAACGATCGGATCAATTACGGTATGATTTCTGCATGAATCTGCCACGGAGCTTAATGTATTGTCGAATACCCCTAATCAGGTAGACCCGAAGGAGCTGGAGCAGGCATTTTCGTTGTTCAACGAGGCTTCTGCGCAGCTTACCGGTGCTTACCAGGAATTGCAGCAGCAGGTGGAGCGCCTGACCGGTGAACTCGCGGTCGCCAATGTGGAATTGCGACGGCAGTTGCTGGAAAAGGAGGCGCTGTCTCAGCGTCTGTCGCATCTGCTTTACGCCATGCCGGCAGGTGTAGTGGTGCTGGATCAGCAGGGTACTATTATCGAGTTGAACCCAGCCGCCCTGGAACTGTTGGGGGAATCTCTTGTAGGGCACGCCTGGGTGGGGGTCGCAGCGCGCGTGCTGGCACAGACCGTGGTGCCGCATGAATGGGATCTGGCACCGGTCAGCGGGGCTGCACCGCGTCGGGTCAGTATGTCCAGTAGCCCTCTGGACGCCGCCGGCGGGCAAGTGCTGCTGATTCATGACATGACCGAAGCCTACGCCATGCAGCGCGAGTTGCAGCGGCATCAGAGGCTGTCCGCAATGGGTGAGATGGCGGCGGGGTTGGCGCATCAGTTGCGCACACCGCTCGCTACCGCTCTGCTCTATACCTCCCACTTGAAAAAGCTTGATTTACCTGAAAACGAGCGGGTCCGCTTTGCAGATAAAGTGTTGGCGCGTCTTCGTCACCTTGAGCACCTGATCCAGGACATGCTGTCGTTCGTGAAAGGGGAGGGTGCGGGGCAGGATGTGGTTAGGATGTCTTCCGTGCTGGTTGATCTGCAGCAGGTGATGGAGCCGCAAATGACGGAGCGCGGGTTAAATTTCAGGATTAGTGATGATTGCCAGGATGCAGTCGTGATGGGCAGTCGAAAGGCTTTGACTGGCGCCTTGCTCAACTTGCTGGAGAATGCCATGCAGGCTTGCCCGGAGGGCGGCCAGGTCAGTCTGAAGGGTAAAGTGGGAGGTGATGGCCAGGTGTCGATTGCTGTGGTCGATAATGGCAAGGGAATCGATAGTGCGACCCAGGAGCGCCTGTTCGAGCCTTTCTATACGACTCGCACTGACGGGACAGGTCTGGGGTTGGCGATTGTACGCGGCGTGGCCGAGGCGCATCGGGGGTCGGTTCAGGTCAAGTCGGCACCTGGTTGCGGTAGTGAATTCATTCTACGGCTACCCAAGCTATAATCCGGAAAATTGAAAAAATTGCGAATCCAATGAAAACACTGCCTATCCTGATCGTTGAGGACGACCGAGACTTGCGCGAAGCATTGTGCGACACGCTGGGTCTGGCCGGCTACGAGACGCTGGATGCTTCCGATGGACTGGCGGCGCTTGCGGTGCTGGGTAAGCGCAGGGTCGGCCTGGTCGTGACGGATGTACAGATGCACCCCATGGATGGGCATACTCTTTTACGCGAAATCAAGTCAGTCTATCCTGATGTCCCGGTACTACTGATGACTGCCTATGGCATGATCGACAAGGCGGTGGAAGCGATGCGCGCAGGGGCGTGTACTTACCTGACTAAGCCATTCGAGCCGGACAGTCTGTTGGCGGAGGTGGCGCGTTATATGCTTTCTGCACAACCGGCGAACGGCTCTGAAATGGCGGCTGAAGATCCTCGCATGGTCGAGTTGCTGGGGTTGGCACGGAAGGTTGCCGCTACCAGTGCGACGATACTGGTTACGGGCGAGTCCGGTTGCGGTAAGGAGGTGATGGCGCGTTTCATCCACATTAACAGTCCACGTGCCGACAAGCCTTTCGTGGCGATAAACTGCGCGGCAATTCCGGAAAACCTGCTCGAATCCACTTTATTCGGTTACGAAAAAGGCGCCTTTAGCGGCGCGGCCCAGTCCCATGCGGGCAAGTTTGAGCAGGCGCAAGGAGGTACCCTGTTGCTGGATGAGGTATCCGAAATGCCGATGCCGCTCCAGGCCAAGCTGTTGCGGGTGTTGCAGGAGCGCGAGGTGGAGCGTGTCGGCGGGCATAAGGCGATTCCACTCGATATCAGGATCATTGCCACCTCCAATCGCGATATGGGCGAGGTAGTGGCGCGCGGTAACTTTCGTGAGGATTTGTATTATCGCCTCAACGTGTTTCCTCTGGAATTGCCGCCGTTGCGTGAGCGTCCGCTGGATATCGTGCCGTTAGCTCGATATCTGATTGGCCGCTTGAGCGGCGCGCTGGGCCGGCCCGGAATCGGCTTGTCTGCTGCGGCTGCCGAGCAATTGACGCAATATGCCTGGCCGGGTAACATCAGGGAGCTTGAAAACGTTATTCAGCGTGCCATGATTTTGTCGCCCAGCGATATGCTGGAGACAGAGTATTTGCTTCTGCCCAAATCTGGACTGGCTGTGCCGCAAGCTGGGAAAGCGGTCGCTGCCGGAGTAGCGGTGGATATGAAAACGCTGGAGCGGACGCATATTCTGGAGATCCTGGCTTCAGTCAGCGGTTCGCGTAAGCGTGCCGCGGAAAAGCTGGGCATGAGCGAGCGTACCTTGCGTTACAAGCTGCAACAGTACCGTGAAGAAAGTGAAGAAACGGGCCAATGACAACAAAATTGGGCATGAAATGTGCTTTATTTTTATTCTGCGATGGGCAAAAAATGGCAGTCGTAATGGATAAACAGCTATAATTCGAGCTGGAGGCCTGACAAGCGATGAATACTACACAGGGAATTGACCAGTTACTTGGACAGCTGCGTGCTGCCTCGGCTCTGGCTGCCGGCCAGGAGCCCGCTTCTGCATCGACAGAAGGACCGGATTTTGCGGCGCTGCTCAAGGCTTCGCTGGATCAGGTGAATACCACGCAGCAGGATTCTGCCAATCTGGCCAAAGGATTCGAGCTGGGCGATCCCAATGCGAACCTCCAGGAGGTGATGGTTTCTCTGCAGAAAGCCAATCTTTCCTTTCAAACTATGGTGCAGGTGCGTAACAAGCTGGTGTCGGCGTACCACGAAGTCATGAGCATGCAAGTTTGATAGGAATGCAAAGCGTTGCACTAGTCATTACTGTATTCCCTCGTTCGGGGGCAAAGATCAAACGCTCGCAAGTTCGGAGTCAAGGCGTAAAATAATATGGCTGTCGCACCACAGCAATCACTTTTCGCCCGTCTAAGAGAATTCAACCGTTTATCCGGCGGCCAGAAAATTGGGCTGATGCTGGCGCTTGCGGCTGCCATCGCGCTGGTTTCCGGCGCTTGGATGTGGTCGCAAACGCCAGACTACCGCGTCCTCTACAGCAACCTTTCCGACCGGGATGGCGGCGAGATCATTAATTCCCTGCAGCAGATGAACGTACGCTACAAGATGGCGGAGGGAGGGGGTGCCATCCTGGTTGCTTCCAGTCAGGTTTACGACGTGCGTCTGCGACTGGCATCACAGGGCCTTCCCAAAGGTAGTGTGGTCGGCTTTGAGCTGATGGAAAACCAAAAGCTGGGTACCAGTCAGTTTCTCGAACAGGTGAACTACCAGCGTGCTCTGGAAGGGGAGTTGACCCGTTCCATCCAGTCTCTTTCTGCCGTGCAGGGCGCGCGCGTGCATCTGGCAATTCCGCGCCCGTCCGTGTTTACCCGCGAGCAGAAAAATCCCAGCGCATCCGTGCTTGTCGGCCTCCATCCCGGGCGTACACTGGACAAGGCCCAGGTCAACGGTATTGTTCATCTGATATCAAGCAGCGTGCCGGACTTGCCGGTCAAGAATGTCACTGTGCTTGATCAAAACGGCAATCTGTTGAGCTCTGCAGCCGAGGGTAAGGAAAGTGCTGGTCTTGACCCGAGTCAGCTGGAATTTTTACGTCAGGTTGAACAAAGTTTCATCAAACGTATCGAAAGTATTCTCAGCCCGATTACCGGTGTGGAAAACGTGCGAGCACAGGTTGCGGCAGAGCTGGATTTCTCCCAGACCGAACAGACGGCTGAAACCTTCAGGCCTAACCCGGCCCCTGCCGAGGCGGCAATCCGCAGTCAACAAAGCAATGAAAACACCGCGGGAGCAGGACAGGCTGCAGGCGGCGTGCCTGGCGCCCTGTCAAATCAGCCGCCGGGTACGGCGGCTGCACCGCTTACGGCACCTGCAGCCACTGCTGTGGCTGCGGCGCCTGCCCAGCCTTCAGGTGGGGGTGGACATAAGGAGTCGACCGTCAATTACGAGCTGGACAAAACCATCAAGCATGTCAAGTCGCCAGTAGGGAGCATCAAGCGCCTGTCTGTGGCTGTCGTGGTGAATCACAAGAAATCCACGGGCAAAGATGGGAAGATTAGCACCAAGCCTTTGACTAGCGCAGAAATGACGCAGATCAGCAATCTCGTCAAGGAGGCCATGGGTTACAGGCAGGACCGTGGGGACACGCTCAATGTGGTGAATGCTTCATTCAGCAGTGAGATGACGGAGGAAATCCCGGCTGCACCAATCTGGAAAGATCCATCAACGATTTCTCTGGTCAAGGATATCGCCAAGAATCTGCTAATTGCCGGCATCGTGTTCTTCCTGGTATTCAAAGTGCTGCGACCCCTGCTGAAAGAACTGTCGACTCCGCCACCGCCGACAGTGGTTGAGAAGGAAGAGGCTGAAGGTTTCGCGATTGCGCCAACTCTGGGGTACGAGGAGCGCTTGCGGTCAGTCAAGGACCTTGCGCGTCAGGAACCGAAAGTGGTAGCTACTGTAGTCAAGGATTGGATCGGCGGCAATGAGTGATGATGGGGTCGTGAAAAGCGCCATCTTGCTGATGGCCTTGGGAGAGGAGGAGGCCGCCGAGGTATTTAAGCATCTCAGTCCCAAGGAGGTGCAGAAACTCGGGACTGCCATGGCAGCCCTGGATAGCGTCAACCGCGTCCAGGTGGAGCGGGTGATGCATGACTTCATGTTCCAGGCAGGAGAAAAGGCCGGCTTGGCTGATTCCGATGAATATATTCGCAGTGTTCTGACCAAGGCGTTAGGCTCGGACAAGGCGGCCAGTCTGATAGATCGCATCCTGCATGGCGAAGATTCTAGTGGCATAGAAGGCCTGAAGTGGATGGATGGTGCTTCGGTGGCTGAGTTGATCAAGAATGAGCACCCTCAGATTATTGCCACCATTCTGGTTCATCTTGAGCGGGACCAGGCCAGTGAGATACTGAGTCTTTTTACCGAGCGCCTGCGCAACGATGTAGTGCTGCGTATCGCTACGCTGGACGGAATTCAGCCTTCTGCGCTGAGGGAATTGAACGATGTGCTGACCAAGTTGCTGTCGGGCGCCAGCAACCTCAAGAAAAGCGTGATGGGCGGCGTCAGGGCGGCTGCAGAAATTTTGAACTATGTTGGCACCGCTAATGAAACCTCGATCATAGCCAGCGTTCGCGATTACGACCCCGAACTGGCACAGAAAATCCAGGATGAAATGTTCGTTTTCGAGAACATACTCGATATCGACGATCGTTCAATACAGTTGCTGTTGCGAGAGGTGCAGTCTGAATCCCTGATTATTGCGCTCAAGGGTACGAGCGAGGAGCTACGAGAGAAAATTTTCAAGAATATGTCGCAGCGGGCTGCTGAAATGTTGCGCGATGATCTCGAGGCAAAGGGTCCGGTACGCATCAGTGAAGTCGAGGCGGAGCAGAAGGAAATACTCAAGATCGTGCGCAAGTTGGCCGATGAAGGCCAGATTGTGATCGGTGGCGCGGGAGAGGAAAGTTTTGTCTAGTAATATCATCCCCAAGGAGCAATTGAGCGCATATCAGCGCTGGGAGCTGAATTCACTGGATGGGTCGGCAAGAACAACCGTGCCTTTGCCGACCGCCGAAGAAGTCGAGAATATCCAGCAGCAGGCTTACCAGGAAGGATTTGCCGCCGGGTACCAGGAGGGCAAGGGCAAGGTCGATGCAGAGCTGGCTCGGTTGGCGCAACTGATGTCGGCGTTGGGTGGGGCGCTGAACCAGTTTGATGAAACATTGACACAGAACCTGCTTTCTCTGGCACTGGATGTCGCCAAGCAAATGTTGCGAGAGGCTTTGCGAGTACGGCCGGAGCTGGTTCTGCCGGTGATTCGCGAGGCGGTGAGCGGCCTTCCTCAGGCTAACCAGCATCCACACCTAAAATTGCATCCGGATGACGCGGCACTGGTGCGATCGCTGATGGCGGACGAGTTGAGCCACTTTCATTGGAAGCTGATCGAAGACAGCCGCGTGGAGCGGGGCGGGTGCCGAGTGGAAACGACGAACAGCGAGATTGACGCAACCATGGAAAATCGCTGGGAAAGAATCCTCGTCGCCCTGGGTAGAGAAGGTGCATGGCTTGAATAGTCCCTTGGGACGTATGGGTCGTCCGGGCAGAAATTATGACGTCTCCCTCTGAACGCTGGAATAGTTTTTTGCAGGAATGCAGTGAGACCGTATCCGTTGTCAGCCCCTGGCTCTTGACTGGTCGTCTGACCCGGGTTGCCGGGCTGGTGATGGAGGCGGTAGGTCTGAGGCTTGCGGTAGGTGGTAGCTGTACCGTTCATCTGCCTGAAGGGCATGATGTGGATGCCGAAGTGGTCGGTTTCTCCGGTGAAAAATTGTTTCTCATGCCCTCCACCGACGTGTACGGACTGGTGCCGGGTGCACGGGTGACGCCGGTGGATACCCCGGTGCAACGTGTCTCCAGGCAGGGTGGATCGCCTCACGTACGGCGTCGTTCCGAAGACCGTGTGCGCCAGGTCCAGGTGGGCGATGAGTTGCTGGGGCGCATTCTGGACGGTGCCGGGCGTCCACTGGATCTTCTTGGGCCTCTGAATCTGGCTCACCACGTGCCGCTGCACAGTCGTCCCTGCAATCCACTTAGTCGAGCTCCTATCCGGCAAGTTCTGGATGTTGGCGTGCGTGCCATCAATGCCTTGCTGACTGTTGGTCGTGGGCAGCGGATGGGTCTTTTTGCCGGCAGCGGTATCGGCAAGAGTATTTTGCTCGGTATGATGGCGCGTTTTACCAGCGCAGATGTGATCGTGGTTGGCCTGATCGGCGAGCGTGGTCGCGAGGTCAAGGAGTTCATCGAAAATATCCTGGGGCCTGTAGGGCTGGCGCGTTCCGTGGTAGTCGCCGCACCGGCTGATACCCCGCCATTGCTGCGGTTGCACGGCGCAGCTTATGCGACGTCGATCGCAGAGCATTTTCGCGATCAGGGCAAACATGTTCTATTAATTATGGATTCGCTCACACGTTATGCCATGGCTCAACGCGAAATTGCCTTGGCCATCGGCGAGCCGCCGGCTACTAAAGGTTACCCGCCCTCGGTATTCGCCAAGCTACCACAACTGGTCGAGCGCGCCGGCAACGGCCAGGCAGGCGGGGGGTCCATTACCGCATTTTATACCGTGCTGGTGGAAGGTGATGACCAGCAGGATCCGATCGCGGACAGCGCCCGAGCTATTCTTGATGGCCACATCGTGTTGTCGCGCAGCCTTTCCGATCAGGGACATTACCCTGCTATTGATATCGAAGCTTCGGTTAGTCGGGCAATTACTGAACTTCTTGCGCCGGAAGATTTGGCACGGGTGCGCAGATTCAAGCTGCTCTATTCCCGCTTCCAGCGCAGCCGGGATCTGATCAGCGTGGGCGCCTATGTCAGAGGCAGCGACCCATTGCTGGACGAGGCAATGGCGCTTTATCCCCAACTGGAGGCTTTCCTGCAGCAGGATATGCACCAGTGCGATAGCTACGCTGACAGTCGCAGTCGCCTGACCACAATGTTCAATACTTAAGCGCGAAACTTGAATAGATATGCCGAGGCGATTTCCTCTCCAGCCCCTTCTGGATCTTGCCCAGAATCATACGGATGCTGCGGCGCGCGATCTGCACACGCTTAAGGTAAAGTGGCAGGTTGCAGAAGAAAAGTTCCAGCAGTTGGCAGTCTATCGTGAAGATTACAGAGCAAAGTTGTTGCAGACCACGAAATTGGGCATGCAGGTGAGCTCCCTCAGGGACTTTCAACTTTTCCTAGGCAAAATCGAGGCCGCCATCCGCCAGCAAGCAGAAGAAGTGGAACGCTGCAAAAAACGCTGGGAAGATGGTCGTCATGAATGGCAGGCGAAGCAGCGCAAACTCAAGGCCTTCGATACGCTGTCTCAGCGTCATCTGATCAGCGAGCGAAAGCGTGAAGACAAGCTCGAGCAGCGTGAGCAGGATGAGCTTTCCGGCAATAAATTCAAGCATGAAGAGCCAACGGATCCTCCTGACACCTGATGTTGGTATGCGTCTTGCTTAATTTACGGCTAAACCTAAAGTGATTGCGAAAGGATGGCCGATGCCACAATTATCTATTACTCCTGCTGTCTCTCCGCAAGCCAGTGCCGGCATCAGTCAGGTATCAGCCTTAGTCGCCCCTGCCACGGAAGCTGGGGATGGCTTGGAGAGCGCGTCGGAAATTAATTTCGGGGCGGTTCTTACCAAACAGTTGAGGGGGATTGCTTCGCTGCTTGAGAAAAAAGAAGACGATGGGCTTTCCTTGGCCGCAGCTAACGAAACTGCAGAGCCTGTTGCGAATGCAGACGCAGCAGTGCTTCCCGTTGATTTGTCTGTCTTGACTGCTGCAATGTTTGTTTCGGTATCTCCCGCTCGTGCAGGGGCTGGAGCAGGAATTCCAGCCGAAACCGATTCGGAAAAGCCGCTGATACACTTGCCGAAGGCTGGCGAAATCCGGTTGGCGGCAGGATTTGCCGCCAACGGCAAAAACTTGCCGCCAGGGATGTCCCCGGAGCAGGGGTTTGCCGGCAAGCTGGCTGATCTGGTGGAAGTTCCAGCAGGCGATACGGGTGGGGAATTTCATTCGACTTACTTACCTGCTGCGGCAAATCCTTCCGCTACGGCAGTCATGTTCCGAAATCCGGAGCCGTTACCGACTTTGCCCGTCGCACCTAGAGTCGGTTCAGCTGAATGGGGTGGAGCGGTCGGCGAGAAAGTTGTCTGGATGGCTAACCAGAGTCATCAAGTGGCTGAACTGCGTCTTAACCCGCCCAATCTCGGGCCGCTCGAGGTGCGTTTGACGATTAGTAACGATCAGGCTAGCGCTTTGTTCGTTTCCCATCATTCCGCTGTGCGCGAGGCAATCGAGACGGCATTGCCGCGGTTGCGCGAAATGCTGGCAGACAGCGGTATCATGCTGGGCAATGTGACGGTTGGCTCGGAATCCTTCAGCCAGCAACAAGCGTCTGATCAGAGGAATGGTAAAGAGGGAAATCGCGGTGGGCTGGGATCGGAGGGTGCTATAGCCCCGTTGACCATGTCGGGGCGGCCTGCTGGACTGGCTCGCGATGGCATGGTTGATATTTTTGCCTGAAATCAATATACGACCATTTGGCAAAAATAAAGCAGCTATCTCAATGAGATAGCTGCTTTTTGTTTTATCTGGCGATAAAATGGTGGGCAGCAACAGGTTTTGGTTTACGGTAGTCCTTGCATTATATTTGAGTTGATATTATAAAGAACATAAAATATCATCTGAAACTGGTTGTTTTTAATATTGTTTAGCTGTCTATTTTGGAATTAACTGGAATGGGCAACTGAAGTAGCAGGGCAAAGGGACACGAGGCATGGCAAGGGACAAGGCGAAAGAAGAGGTCGTGGCGGATGAGCCACCCAAGAAGAAGGGAAAACTGTTTCTGATTCTCGGTATTCTGTTGGCGTTGGGCGGTGCGGGTGGTGGTGCGGCATGGTACTTCTCCCAGTCAGATACAAAGTCTACCGAGCACAAGGAAGAAAAGCCGAAGTCGCCGGTTTTCGTGACGCTGGAGACCTTTACCGTCAATTTGCAGGCAGATGGGAGCGGCGAACATTATCTCCAGGTCGGGATTGATTTGAAAGTGACTGACTCTACTGTGGTTGATCTGGTTAAACTACATATGCCGGAAATTCGTAATGGTGTGCTGTTACTCCTTTCGAGCAAGAGTGCCGAGCAGATCGCCAGCCTGGAGGGCAAGCAGAAATTGAGTGCTGAAATTCAGGAGCAGGTAAACAAACCACTTAATGCCAAAGTTGCGGGCAAGGGCGTGACAGGTGTGTTTTTCACATCCTTTGTCATTCAGTGATGAGGGTGTTGGGCAGTAATAATTCCTAAAGGGCGCATGTGGCAGACGACATACTGTCTCAGGACGAAGTTGATGCCTTACTCAAGGGTGTAACCGGAGAGGAGGAGGCTGTCGCCGCTGACGAGGGCCGAGAGGGTGCTCGTCCCTACAATCTGGCCAAGCAGGAGCGAATCGTCCGGGGTCGTATGCCCACCCTGGAAATTATCAACGAGCGTTTTGCCCGATTGTTCCGTATTGCATTGTTCAATTTTATGCGTCGCACCGCTGAAATTTCTGTTAGCCCGGTGCGTGTTCTCAAGTACAGTGAATTTGTTCGCAACCTGGTCGTGCCGACCAACCTGAACATGGTGCAAATCAAGCCGCTACGCGGCACGTCGCTGTTTATTTTTGATCCGAATTTGGTGTTTCTGGTTGTGGACAACCTGTTTGGCGGTGATGGGCGTTTTCATATGCGCGTGGAAGGTCGTGATTTCACGCCGACAGAGCAGCGCATCATTCAACGTATGCTGGAAGTGGTTTTTTCCGAATACAAGAAAGCCTGGGAATCAGTCTACCAGGTTGACTTCGAATATATCCGTTCCGAAATGAATACCCAGTTTGCCAATATCGCCACGCCCAGCGAAGTAGTGGTAGTCACCACGTTCAACATCGAATTAGGATCTGGTGGTGGCGATTTTCACATCTGTATGCCCTATGCTATGATCGAGCCGATTCGCGATATTCTGTATAGCAGCATGCAGGGCGAGCGCATGGAGGTGGACCATCGCTGGGCAAAACTGATGACGAAGCAGGTGCAATCAGCAGAGGTGGATCTGGTTGCGAACCTGGGCGAGGCCCCGGTTAATCTTGGACAAATTCTGAATATGAAAGTGGGGGATGTGATTTCCCTTGATATTCCCGAAGCGATTGTTGCTGAAGTGGATGGCGTTCCTGTGCTGGAATGCAATTATGGTATTCTCAATGGTCAGTACGCGCTCAAGGTGAACAAAATCATTGCCGGCGCGGATGACGAATCCGGCCTCGGAGGCCAACATGGCTGACGAAAACGCTGAAAATTCTGCTGGTACAGACGATTGGGCGGCTGCGATGGCTGAGCAGGCGACAGCGGATACATCTGCCGGTACTCCGGCTGAGGACGATTGGGGTGCGGCACTAGCCGAGCAGGCCACCTCTGCGACGCAGGATGCTTCAGCCATGTTTGCCGGAAGCAATCCAGCCGCAGCGAAGGCCCAGTTCGAGCAGCTTTCCCCCTCCGGTATTCCTGCCGGTGCGCCTAATAACATCGACATGATCCTGGACATCCCGGTCAACCTCACAGTCGAACTGGGGCGCACCAAGCTGGCAATTCGCAGTTTGTTGCAACTGGCCCAGGGATCCGTGGTGGAGTTGGATGGTCTGGCGGGCGAGCCGATGGACGTGCTGGTCAATGGTTGCCTGATCGCCCAGGGTGAGGTGGTGGTGGTGAACGACAAATTCGGAATTCGCCTGACCGACATTATTTCGCCTACCGAACGCATACGCAGACTACATAAATGAGTCCGATGAACGAGACGGTGGCGCGACTCTCCGTTGGGCTTTCTCTGTTTTTACTATCTTTCACGATCCTGGCCGCTGAGCCAGTCGTTCCAGTACCGATTGCTTCACCAATTTCCTTTGGGGGTATGTTCCAGGTTCTGTTAGGTCTAGGCTTGGTGCTGGTGACGGTGGCCGGCTCAGCCTGGCTGCTCAGACGTTTCTCCCCTGGTCAGATAGGTGCGGGCGGAGCAGTCAAGGTAATCGGCGGTGTTGCGCTAGGTCCCAAGGAGCGATTGGTGCTGGTGGAGATTGGTGAAACCTGGTTGGTACTGGGGGTTGCACCGGGTCAGGTGAACACCCTGCATACGTTGGTTAAACCGGAAGGGGGGGCATTTTCCGAAGTGCCGTCCAGTGGAGAAGAGAACGGATTTTCGGTATGGCTCAAACAGGCAATGCAGGGGCGCAAACTTGGGAAATAGAACAGGGTTGCTTCCTCTTGGAGTGAGAGAGGGAAGAGGTCATGGCGTACCGCTGTTTCATCGGTTGTGGCTGAGGCTTACCACTACCCTTGGGATAAAATCGTTGTTTGCCGCCATGTTGCTGGCGCTGGGTGTACTTCTGCCGTTAACTGCCATGGCGGTCAATTCAGGATTGCCTGCTTTTACCAGCGTGCCAGGGCCAGGTGGTGCCCAGACTTATACCCTTAGTATTCAGACACTGCTATTGATGACAGCGCTGACATTTTTGCCAGCGGTGTTGCTAATGATGACGGCGTTTACCCGTATTATCATCGTTCTGTCGCTGTTGCGCATGGCAATCGGCACGATGCAGGCACCTCCCAATCAGATTCTGATCGGCCTTTCCCTGTTTTTGACATTTTTCGTCATGGCGCCGGTGTTCGATAAGATTTATGCAGAGGCTTATCAGCCTTATGCGGAACAAAAAATCGATTTTAACCAGGCGCTGGAGAAGGGGGCCGCACCATTGAAAGCCTTTATGTTGCGGCAGACGCGCCAGGATGATCTGGCGCTGTTTGTCAAACTTTCCAACAGCGCACCTTTGCCCGGACCGGAAGCGGTGCCGATGAAAATTCTTGTGCCGGCCTATGTGATCAGCGAGCTTAAAACCGCATTCCAGATTGGTTTTGTGGTGTTTCTACCATTCCTGATTATAGACATGGTGGTGGCCAGCGTATTGATGTCTATGGGTATGATGATGCTGTCGCCGATGGTGATCTCATTGCCCTTCAAACTGATGCTGTTCGTGCTGGTGGATGGCTGGAATCTGCTTATCGGTTCCCTGGTGCAGAGTTTCTACACATGACACCGGAAAGCGTGATCACTATTGGTCAGCAGGCGGTAGAAATCACCCTGCTGGTGTCGGCGCCGTTGCTCCTCTCAGCACTGGCCGTCGGCTTGGTGGTGAGTATCTTTCAGGCCGCTACGCAGATCAATGAAATGACCCTGTCGTTCATCCCCAAGCTGCTGGTAATGTTTGTCATGCTGGTAGTGGCAGGGCCATGGATGTTAAATCTGTTGATGGATTTTACCCGCCGCCTGTATACCAGTATTCCAGGTTTGGTGGGCTAGCCGTGCCGGGATGATCAGCGTCACTTCAGTCCAGTTAAGCGCCTGGCTGAGTGCTTTCATCTGGCCATTTTTTCGTATCCTTGCCTTAGTCAGTAGCGCACCTATTTTAGGCAATCCCAGCGTTCCTTTGCGGGTGAAAATTGGTCTGGCCCTTGTCCTCACACTGGTTCTGTCGCCCATTCTTGGTAGCATGCCAGCGGTGGAACCGGGTTCTGCAATCGGTCTCTTGATTCTGGCACAACAGGTCGTGATTGGCGTGGCGATTGGATTCATCATGCGCATCATCTTCACAGCAGTGGAAATGGCCGGTAATATTGCTGGCATGCAGATGGGGTTGGGATTTGCCACCTTTTTCGATCCGCAAAATGCTTCCCAGTCTCCCGTGGTGGCGCAGCTTCTGGGTTTGCTCGCCACCTTGTTGTTTCTGGCCCTGAATGGTCATTTGTATATGATCGAGCTATTGGCTCAAAGCTTTCAGGCATTACCGGTGTCACTCAAACCTTTTTCCGCGGCCGGTTGGCGTGCTCTGGCAGGTTGGGGTGGGGAGATATTTCTTGCCGGGTTGCTGCTTTCCATGCCTATCATGGCGGCCCTGTTAGTTACCAACCTGGCGCTGGGCATCATGACTCGTGCCGCGCCGCAACTGAATGTGTTCTCGGTTGGATTCCCGATCACGCTGGCAGCCGGATTTGTCGTGCTGAGCATCGCTTTTCCTTATTTCGTTCCCTTGTTTGACCGTTTGCTTCATGACGCTTTGCAGATGGCGATGCAAGTCTTGCGTCTGGCAAATCCCACAGAGCCCTGATGGTTCCATATCTACGGTTTGTTTCCGCATCTTCCGAATGGGTGGTGCGTTGCGCTCCGCTTATTCGTGGCGGCGGTCGGGTATTGGACGTAGCTTGCGGTACCGGCAGACACACTCGCTTCCTGATTCAGGCTGGGTTTCAGGTCGAAGCGGTGGATCGTGATGTTTCCACATTGTCCATTTTGTCTGGTGCTGTTATACGCCAGGCAGACCTTGAAGGCGAAGCCTGGCCATATTCTGCCGGAGAGTTCGATGGTATTGTGGTTACCAATTATTTGCATCGCCCTCTGTTTTGTCGTCTGTTCGAAGCACTCGCTGCGGGTGGGGTGCTGATTTATGAAACATTTTCCGAAGGCAATGAATGGTTAGGCAGGCCACGTAACCCGGACTATCTTCTCAAGTCAGGGGAATTGCTTGATCTAATAAAAGGTCAGCTGGAAGTCAACGCTTATGAGGAGTTGTGCGTTTTTGAAAATAACCGTGCCGTAGTGCAGCGGGTTTGTGCAATTAAGACCAAGAAGTAAATTTTCATTTATCCCTTTATTTTTCTCAGCCGTACCCGATATAACCTTTACAGGCGCAAGATAAACATATGGGCGAGATAATGGAGGTGAATCATGATAGTGACTATGGATATGTGCTCTGTAAAAGTGGAGAGCGACTATACTTCTGAGGTGATGTGCGCTGGCTGGAATCCCGTTATTGCGATGATGCAAGACAGGGCGGCAGAAATTGCCGCACAGTTGATCCATTATCAGTTCCAATGCGCTGGCGGGATGCCGGTGGATGTGGCGGCTATGGACGCCGAGACTTTTCTGGAACGGATGTACTCTTCCCAGAGATAGTTAGCGGACGTTGAGTCCTTTAAAATTGGCGAGAACTGCGAACGCGGTTCTCGCCTTTGTTATTTTGGAAGTCCTCGATGAGTGATGGGCCCTTTATCTCAGACATCTCTTCCCATATTTGGGATACCCGCTATCGTTACCGCGAGTCGGGCAAGACCATCGACCTGAACGTCGAGGACACATGGCGTCGTGTCGCCAGCGCGCTTGCCGGGATGGAGCGGCGGGATAAGGCAATCTGGGAGCAGCGTTTCTACCAGATTCTCGAGAGTTTCCGTTTTCTGCCGGGTGGGCGTATTCTCGCCGGAGCAGGCACCTCTCACCGAGTTACGCTGTTTAACTGTTTCGTCATGGGTGAAGTGGAAGACTCTCTCGACGGCATTTTTGAAGCCCTCAAGGAAGGCGCGCTGACCATGCAGCAAGGCGGAGGGGTCGGCTATGATTTCTCTACCCTGCGACCGAGCGGAGAACCGGCTCGTGGTGTCGGCGTAACTGCTTCCGGGCCGGTCTCGTTCATGCGTATCTGGGATAGCATGTGCGCCACCATTCTTTCCACCGGTGCGCGTCGTGGTGCGATGATGGCAACATTGCGCTGTGACCACCCGGACATCGAAATTTTTATTGCGGCAAAACGGGATCCCGGTGCGCTGCGGCATTTCAATTTGTCGGTGCTGGTGACGGACGATTTCATGCGCGCGGTTCGGGAGGGTGCCGACTGGCCGCTGGTGTTTCCGCTTTCCGGGGATGAATCGATCGGTGAGGTGGTGGAGCGAACGTGGTCAGGCAGCGGCAAGCCGCGCCGTTGCAAAGTGCTGCGTCGTGTCGGAGCTCGGGCACTTTGGGGCAAAATCATGCGGGCAACCTATGATTACGCCGAGCCCGGCGTGATCTTTATTGATCGTGTCAACCGCATGAACAACCTGTGGTACTGCGAACAGATCAGCGCCACAAATCCCTGCGGCGAAATCCCTCTGCCGCACTATGGTGCTTGCAATCTGGGTGCGATTAACCTGACGCAATTTGTCCGGCGCCCCTTTATGGTTGATGGCGATCTGGATTTGGAAAGAATCTCAGCGACTGTGGGGACGGCCGTGCGCCTGCTCGACAATGTTTACGACCTTTCCCATTTCCCACTGCAAAAGCAGGCGCATACCGCGTGCGCATCGCGGCGTATCGGACTTGGTCTTACCGGCTTGGCCGATGCTCTGGTGATGCTCGGAATACGCTATGGCAGCCCGCAATCTTTTGCGCTGGGAGAGAAGGTGATGGAGATGATCTGTCACAGTGCGTACCGGGCATCGATCGATCTGGCACGTGAAAAAGGGGCTTTTCCGGCATTCCAGGCCGATCCGTACCTGGCTGGTGAATTCATTCGCTCCCTGCCTGTTGATATCGTTCAGGGGATTAGGCGTCACGGCTTGCGCAACAGCCATCTGACCGCTATCGCACCGACCGGAACCATCAGCTTGCTGGCGAACAATGTTTCAAGCGGACTCGAGCCGATTTTCGATTGGGAGTACACTCGGCGCATCCGCGGGGCTGATGGTGGCCTTAGTGAGGTGAATCTGGCCGACTATGCCTGTCGTCAATTTCGCCTGCAATATGGCGAGGATGCTTCGTTACCCAAAGCCTTCGTTCGTGCGGATGAAATTGCGCCGGAGGCGCACATCCGGATGCAGGCAGCGCTTCAGTCTCATGTTGATAGCGCCATTTCAAAAACCATCAATGTGCCGGCTGAATTTGACTTCGACGCATTTCGCTCGATTTATGAAATGGCCTATGATATGGGCCTGAAGGGCTGTACCGTTTTTCGTCCCAACCCGGTCACCGGGCAGGTTTTGCATGCCAATGGAGGCTCTGTCGAAAAGCAGTGCTGCTCGATTGAGCGCGAAGCGGATTGAGCATTTCGCGCAACTTGATATTCGGGTAAAATACAAACTTTTGTGGAAAACTTTCATGCTTAAAGGCAGTCTGGTCGCGATCGTTACGCCGATGCACGATGACGGCAGTCTGGATCTGGATCGTTTGCGTGCGCTGGTGGATTTTCACCTGGCAGAAGGGACCGACGGCATCGTCGTCGTTGGCACCACGGGCGAATCCCCGACGGTGAATTTCGATGAGCATTGCCTGCTGATCCGCACCGTGGTGGATCAGGTGGCCGGGCGCATTCCGGTGATTGCTGGAACTGGCGCCAACTCAACCAGCGAAGCGATCGAACTGACGGCATGTGCCAAGGCGGCTGGCGCGGATTATTGCTTGCTGGTTACGCCTTACTACAACAAGC
Organism: Sulfuricella denitrificans skB26; assembly: GCF_000297055.2. Classification (NCBI taxonomy): domain Bacteria; kingdom Pseudomonadati; phylum Pseudomonadota; class Betaproteobacteria; order Nitrosomonadales; family Sulfuricellaceae; genus Sulfuricella; species Sulfuricella denitrificans. The sequence goes on from NC_022357.1 coordinate 1,260,029, forward strand.
CCACCCAGGAAGGATTGTACCGTCACTTCAAGGCGATTGCCGAGGCGGTGGACATTCCGCAAATTCTTTACAACGTGCCAGGCCGCACCGCTTGCGACCTGTTGAACGACACAGTGTTGCGGCTGGCGCAGATTCCCAACATCGTCGGCATCAAGGATGCAACCGGCAATATCGAGCGCGGTAGCGACCTGTTGCTGCGCGCCCCTCAGGATTTCGCCATATACAGCGGTGACGATGGTAGTGGCTTGGCATTGATGCTGCTCGGCGGTCATGGTGTAATCTCGGTGACCAGCAACGTGGCGCCCCGTTTGATGCATGAAATGTGCGAGGCGGCATTCAGGGGTGATCTGCCTGCGGCGCGCATCATCAATAACAAGTTGTTGGGCTTGCACCAGAAGTTGTTTGTCGAAGCCAATCCGATTCCGGTTAAATGGGTGGTGGCGCAGATGGGATTGACTGGCGAGGGCATACGCCTGCCGTTGACCCCGCTTTCTGCTGTTCATCACGAAGTTTTGAAACAGGCTATGCGCCAGGCCGGCGTGCTGCAATAAATTATTTAAGGTGTCTATGAATAACAGGTTCTGGTCTTCATTTGTGGTGATAGCAGCGGTCGCGCTAATGGCGGGTTGCGGTTCGACGTCCTTGCTGGAGAGTAAAAAGATTGACTACAAGTCGGCAGGCAAGCTTCCGCCACTGGAAATTCCGCCCGACCTGACTTCGCCGACAGCGGATAACCGTTTTGCCGTGCCCGATGTCAGCCCGCAAGGCAGTGCTACCTTGTCAGTGTACAACAAGGAAAGAGCGGGTCAGCCACAGACTACGGTGGCGACGTCCAATCTTCTGCCCTCTCAGGACAAGGTCAGGGTGGAACGTGCGGGCTCGCAGCGCTGGTTGGTGGTGAATGCTACGCCTGAGCAGATATGGCCGGTTGCCAAGGAGTTCTGGCAGGAAAATGGTTTCCTCATAAAATTGGAAGTGCCTGAATCCGGTGTGATGGAAACTGACTGGGCGGAAAACCGCGCCAAAATTCCTCAGGATGCGATTCGTAGCGTGTTGAGTAAGGTCATGGATGGGCTTTATTCCACTGCCGAACGCGATAAATTCCGCACCCGACTGGAACGCGGAGTAGAGCAGGGCACTACTGAAATCTATATCAGCCATCGCGGCATGTACGAAGTGATCGAAGGTGGCGATGGCGGTAACCGGACCGTGTGGCAGCCACGCCCAGCCGACCCGGAACTTGAGGCCGACATGTTGCGTCGCTTGATGGTGCGCTTCGGAGTCGATGAGGTGCGTTCCCAGGCCATGATGGTGGCAGATGGCAAGCGCGAGCGGGCCAAGGTGACGCGTACTCAGGAAGGTGCCGGTAGCCTAACGGTATACGATACTTTTGATCGTGCCTGGCGTCGTGTCGGACTGGCTCTTGACCGGGTCGGCTTTACCGTGGTTGATCGTGACCGCTCCAAGGGGCTGTATTTCGTTCGCTATGTCGACCCCGATATTGATGGCAAGAAGGATGAAAAAGGTTTCATGTCCAAGCTAGCCTTCTGGAAAAGCGATAGCAAAAACCAGGACAAGCAGGAGCAGTACCGTATACAGGTAATGGCCACGAGCGAGGGTAGTGCGGTCAATATTTTGAACAAGGACGGTGCGGTTGACAACTCCGAGACTGCAACCAGAATTCTTAACTTGCTGTTAGAGCAGTTAAAATAATACTGCGGGGCGCGTCAATGCGTTTCGCATCTCTGGGTAGCGGCAGCCGGGGCAATGCCCTGGTGGTCGAGGTCAAGCAAACCCGCTTGCTTCTAGACTGCGGTTTCGGCATCCGGGAAACGGTTGCTCGGCTATCGCGCCTCAATTTACAGCCGGAAGACCTGACCGGTATCCTCATCACTCACGAACATACCGATCATATCGGCGGTGCAGTCAGATTCGCGCGCCGGTATGAGTTGCCGGTATGGCTGACTCACGGCACCTTCACAAACCACCCCCTTGCGCAAACCCTGCCAGATATTCGTCTGATTGATGGCCACAGTGTATTTCAGGCAGACGAGATCGAAGTGCAGCCTTTCCCCGTTCCCCATGATGCTCGCGAGCCGGTGCAGTATGCCTTTAGCAGCGGTAGCAAAAGATTGGGCGTGCTGACCGATACCGGCGGATCCACGCCACATATCGAAGCCATTCTGAGTGGCTGCGATGCGCTGGTGCTGGAATGCAATCATGATTCTGACATGTTGCGCGATGGGTCTTATCCGCCCATGCTGAAGCAGCGGGTTGCGGGCCGTTTCGGCCATCTCGATAACGGCATGGCGGCCAGGTTGCTGGCAAGTCTGGATAACAGTAAGTTGCAGCACTTGATTGCTGCGCATCTTAGCGAAAAGAACAATACGCCGAAGCTTGCCCGCGCCGCATTGAGTGATGTTCTAAATTGTGAGCCGGAATGGATCGGGGTGGCCGATCAACTGGATGGGTTTGGCTGGCGCCAGATTGTTTAGCGGCGGAGTGAAATAAAAAAGCCGGCCCGTAGGCCGGCTTTTTTTTGCTGAGCCGTGAAGCTTACTTGGCTGGAGCAGGTGCAGCAGCGTCAGCAGCAGGAGCGGCAGGTGCAGCAGCGTCAGCAGCAGGAGCGGCAGGCGCTTCCATAGCAGGAGCGGCAGGAGCAGGAGCTTCAACAACTGGAGCGACTGCAGCAGGAGCTTCAACAGCAGGGGCAACAGCAGCTTCTTCTTTTTTGCCGCAAGCGGTCAAGGTCAGGGCCAACAGAGCGGCGAGCAGAATGGAATGTTTCATTTATTGTTTCCTTAATAAAAACTTGGGTTTTAAGATTTGACTACACGCTATTTATACAATTTAAATATCATTGATGCAAATCGGCTTTCACATCAACGATGTCCAACCGATTCCGCAATTTTAGCAGGTTTGTTAAATAATTCTAGTGTCTTATTACGTATTATTACTAATAATTATAATCCCAGTGTTGTTGTGGTAATTGCCTGCACAGACGCGGCCCGGATTTCCTCGAAACGCTTGATCAGTACGTGGCTGCCTTCAATATCGTTGAGTGCGAGCAACGCGCGTGGATTGTCATAATGGAAGCGATGCAAGAAGCAGGCTTCATCGGCGATAGCAAAGGGGTCGTAAATGCCTTTTGCTTGCGGAGTGGTTTCCTGGATGGTGATGGCGTGGCTGAATTGCTTGAGAAGGCTGGATATGCGCGGACAGAAGCGGGTCAGGTAGTCGCTGTCATGCAGTACAATTTCCAGGCGATTGCTGCGGCTTGCCAGCAGAAAGGTGCGCAGTAATTCGTAACGGCGTAACGTGGTGTAACCGCCATCTTCCAGGTTGTAATCGAAAATGCGCAAGCGGTGACGAGCGAGTTCGATCAGGGTATCGAGCGCTTCCGTATAGTCTACCGTGCTGTTTAATTGTCTATGTAGCAAGACGGGTTTTTCCGGGTTTTCTGTCATGGTATCCTCCCCAGTAATCTGGGTTTAATTATGGCATGTCTCTTCCAACCCGGGAGAATTCGTTTAAAATGTGGATCTGCCGTGAAGGAGTTGTTATGTTGCAAGTCGGACAGCCTGCCCCCGGATTCAGCCTGCCTGATGCGGATATGGAAATGGTCAAACTCTCCGCGTACAAGGGCAAGAATGCCGTGCTGTATTTTTATCCGAAAGACGATACGCCGGGCTGCACCATCGAGGCCATAGATTTCAGCGATCTGGATAGTGAGTTTGCCCGGCTGGATACCGTTGTGCTTGGAGTGAGCCGGGATGACTGTCTCAGCCATGCTGCCTTTCGCGATAAACATGGCCTGTCGGTCCGTCTGCTGGCGGATGAGGAAGGCAAGGTGTGCGAGAAATATAGCGTGTGGCAGGAGAAGGAAAAAGACGGTGTGAAAAAAATGGGGATATTGCGTTCCACGTTCATCATCGACAAGCACGGCATTCTCAGGCACGTGCTCTATGGTGTAAATCCGCGTGGTCACGCAGCAGAAGTAATCAATTTAATCAAAGCGATGGAGTAAGTTTATGCAGGTTTCAAAAAACTCGGTGGTGACTCTCAGTTTCGAATTGAGTGATAGTACCGGTAAGCTTCTGGAAAAAAGCGATCAACCCATTAGTTACCTGCATGGTGGCTATGACGGAATATTCCCTACCGTGGAGGAAGCGCTGGAAGGCGTTGCTGAGGGCGGAACCGTTACAGTGTCAATGGATCCGGAAAACGCCTTCGGTGAATATGAGGATGAACTGGTGCGGGTCGAACCACGCGATGCTTTCCCGATGGACGGGATCGAGGTTGGCATGCAGTTTCAGGCCGGCGCAGAAGGTTCGGATGAAGATCTGGTCTTCACGGTGAAAGAAATCACTGCAGAAAGCGTGGTGATCGATGGAAACCATCCCCTGGCCGGCCAGACCCTGCTATTCAAGGGCACCGTTGAGGGCGTTCGCCCCGCCACTTCCGAGGAACTCTCCCATGGTCATGTGCATGGCGAGCATGGCCACCATCATTGATTAAGTGATCGGTAATGGGTGGTAGGTAATGAAAACCATCACCCATTACTTTTTCTGGGTCAAAGCATCTTTTTTAATCGGTAAATCAACTCCAGCGCTGCCTTGGGACTGAGCTCGTCGGGCTCGACCTCGAGTAGCGCTTCTTCCAGTGCCGAAGGAGCCGCAACCTGCGGCGTCTCGACGAACAAATCCCCCTGAATGCCGTTACTGATGCCTTGCTGCTCTAGCTGCAGCAGGTGCTTTTCGCCGCCTGGATTACCGGTGCAGGTACGCCCGCCAGCGCCGCCACCTGAAGGCCATAGCTCTGGCTTGCCGGGCCTTCCTGTACGCTGTGCAGGAACACGATGTGGTCGCGGTGTTCCAGTGCATCGAGGTGGACGTTGGTGATCTGTCTGAATTCCTGCGTCAGCCGGGTCAGCTCGAAATAATGGGTGGCGAACAGGGTGTGGCAGCGGGTTTTTTCGATCAGATGGCGGGCGATTGCCCAAGCTAGGGCGAGGCCGTCGAAAGTTGAAGTGCCGCGCCCGATCTCGTCAAGCAACACCAGGCTGTTTTCGGTGGCATTGTTCAGAATATCGGCTGTTTCAGTCATTTCTACCATGAAGGTGGAACGTCCGCCGGCCAAGTCGTCGGAGGCGCCGATGCGGGTGAAGATCTGGTCAACAGGGCCGATTTTTGCGCGGGCTGCCGGGACGAAGCTGCCGCAGTGAGCGAGCAGAACGATCAGCGCAGTCTGGCGCATGTAGGTGGATTTTCCGCCCATGTTCGGGCCGGTAATCAGCAGCATCTGACGGGTGCGGGAAAGCAAAGAATCGTTGGCGATGAAGTTGGCGGTTTGGGCTTCTACCACCGGATGGCGGCCGCCCGTTATCTCGATCATTGCGTTGTCGGTGAATTCAGGTGCAACCCAGCCCAGGGTTTCGGCCCGCTCGGCAAGCGCAGCCAGCACGTCAAGTTCGGCCACCGCTGCGGCAATCTCCTGCAGCGCCGGAATATGCGGCGCCAGGTTGTCCAGTAGCGACTCGTACAGCATTTTCTCGCGCGCCAGCGCCCGCTCAGAAGCTGACAGGGCCTTGTCCTCGAAAGTTTTCAGCTCCGGCGTGATAAAGCGTTCTGCGTTCTTCAGCGTCTGGCGCCGGCGGTAGTCGTCCGGCACCGCATCGGCCTGGCTGCGCGTGACCTCGATGTAGAAGCCGTGTACCCGATTGTATTCGACTTTCAGATTGCTGATGCCGCTGCGTTCGCGCTCCCTGGCTTCAAGAGCCAGCAGGAACTCGCCGCAGTTGCTCTGGATTGCGCGCAGTTCATCAAGTTCGGCATCATAGCCGGTGGCGATAACGCCACCTTCGCGTAACACCGCTGCCGGCTCGGGCTGGATCGCCAGGGTTAACTCGGTGACCAGGGTTTCCGGTGCATGTAGCTGATTTGCCAGCAGTGTCAGGCGTGGGCTGTCGAGCAGCGCCGTCTCTCCTGCGATTGGCGGCAAGGCCAACAGGCTATTGCGCAGACCGGCAAGGTCTCTGGGTCGTGCGGATCTTAGCGCGATGCGCGCGGTGATACGCTCAATGTCGGCGATTTGCTTCAGGCCCTGGTGGGTCTGAGCATAGGCGGGTGCACCGGATTCGCCGATCAGCCGGGCGATGGCGTCGAACCGGGCGCGCAGTTCTGCGCGGTCGCGCAGGGGATGGTGCAGCCAGTGTCGTAACAGGCGGCTGCCCATGCTGCCGGCGGTGGTATCGAGCAGGGAGTAGAGTGTCGGGGCGGGCTCGCCGCGCAGGGTTTCTGAAATTTCCAGATTGCGCCGGGCGGCGGCGTCGAGCAATACGTAGATGTTTTCACGCTCGACCTGCAAGCCACGAATATGCGGCAGCGCACCACACTGCGTGCTTTTCGCGTATTCCAGCAAGGCGCCCGCGGCCTCGATGGCGCAGTGCAGATCATTGCAACCGAAGCCCTGCAAATCTAGGGTGGCGAATTGCCGGCATAGCCTTTGCAAAGCTGAGTCGTAATCGAACTGCCATGGAGGCAGGGTTCTGCGCACACATTTCAGGTTTTCCAGCGCGGTATGGACGTAGTTTTCTGGCAGCAGAATTTCCGCCGGTTTGAGGCGCTCCAGCGTCGCATCGAGGCTGTCCGGACGAATTTCTGCGACGCTGAAACGCCCGCTGGCGAGATTGAGCCAGGCCAATCCCAGAATGTTTTTCCCTGGAACCAGCGCGAGTAGCAACTTATCCTGCTTTTCGTCGAGCAGCGCTGCGTCGGTCAAGGTGCCGGGCGTGATGATGCGCATCACCTTGCGTTCCACCGGGCCTTTGGAGGTAGCCGGATCGCCGATCTGCTCGCAGATCGCTACCGTCATCCCGAGCTTGATCAGCTTGGCGAGATACTGCTCGGCGGCATGGTAGGGCACGCCCGCCATCTTGATCGGTTGTCCCGCCGTTGCGCCGCGGGTGGTGAGGGTGATGTCCAGCAGTTGCGCAGCCTTCTCCGCATCCTCGAAGAACAGCTCGTAGAAATCCCCCATGCGGTAGAGCAGCAGCATGTCGGGGTGTTCCGCCTTGATGCGCAGATACTGCTGCATCATCGGGGTATGCCGGGAAAGATCCTCCGGGGAATTCATGGGGAGTGGCTTTATTTGGCCTTTGCCGTCAGGTGGGGGGCGATAGTCTGGAGTAGCTGCACAAACACTTTAGGATTGCCGGCAACGATGTTGCCGCTTTCCAGATAGTTAGCGTCGCCTTGAAAATCGCCCACCAGTCCGCCTGCTTCCTGCACCAGAAGCGCGCCGGCGGCAATGTCCCATGTGTTCAGGTCGAATTCCCAGAAGCCGTCGAAGCGACCTGCGGCGGTATAGGCCAGGTCAAGCGCGGCTGAACCAGGCCGGCGCAGGCCGGCGGTTTTCTGCATCAGTTCACGGAAGATGCCAAGATAGGCGTCGAGATGGGTAAAGTCGCGAAAAGGGAAGCCGGTGCCGATCAAGGCATCTTTCAGATATTCGCAGCGGCTGACGCGGAGGCGGCGATCATTGAGAAATGCCCCGGCGCCGCGCGTGGCGGTAAACAGGTCGTTGCGGCTGGGGTCGTAGACCACGGCATGGGTCAGGACGCCCTTGTGCTGCATGGCAATTGAAACCGAATACTGCGGAAAGCCATGGAGAAAATTGGTTGTGCCGTCGAGCGGGTCGATGATCCACTGGAACTCCGAGTCGCCCTGCATGCCGCTTTCTTCTGCTAAAATCGCGTGTTTCGGGTAGGCTTCCAGCAGGACTTCCTTGATGGCATCTTCCGCTTTTTGATCTACTTCGCTGACAAAATCATTGAAGCTCTTGTGTTTGACCGTGAGCGAATCCAGGTTCTGGGAGGCGCGGTTGATGATCTGACCGGCGCGGCGCGCGGCCTTGACCGCGGTATTGAGCATGGGATGCATGGGTTATCCTGGGAAAGTTTAAGGAACAAAACGCTGAGCGCATCACCGCTATTTTAAAGGGAAACCACGGATGAAGAAACCCAATGCTCTGAATAACATTCGCATCGTGCTCAGTCATACCAGTCACCCTGGCAACATCGGTGCGGCTGCGCGGGCGATGAAGACGATGGGATTGGAGCGTCTTTATCTGGTCAACCCCAAGTCTTTTCCCGATCCGGTTGCGGATGCGCGCGCTGCCGGAGCGGTGGATGTGCTGGAGAATGCACAGGTTTGCGCTACCCTGGACGAAGCTTTGGCCGGTACGGTGCTTGCCGTTGCGGTAACCGCCCGGCGGCGCGATCTTTCCCACGAAATGCTATCAGCGCATCAAGTGGCATCCCGCATGCTCGATCTTGCTGTCCAGGGGGATGTGGCGCTACTGTTCGGTACCGAGATGTCGGGTCTGTCCAACGCCGAACTGGATAAGTGCCAAATGCTTGCCACCATCCCCGCCAACCCGGAGTTTACCTCGCTGAATCTGGCCTCTGCGGTGCAAATTCTGGTTTACGAACTACGCATGGCCTATCTTGGTGCGACTGAAACGCTTCCTGCAAAGGCGATGGAAGCCGCCAGTTTCGAAGATGTGGAGCGGTTCTATCAGCACCTGGAGCAGACCATGGTAGACACCGGTTTTCTCGATCCGGCTTGCCCCGGGCGCTTGATGCAGCGGTTGAGAAGGTTGTTTGCACGGGCTCGCCCGGAAAAGGAAGAGGTCAGCATCCTGCGTGGGATTTTGACTTCGGTGGAAAAATTCACAAATAATCGAAAAAACCCATAGTTGACTAAAGGAGTCTGGAATATAATATTTTCCTTATATTTCGGAATAGAGTGATGTTCGATCATTTGCGTGAAGACATATCGGTCGTGTTCGAGCGGGACCCTGCCGCTCGCTCCACCTGGGAGGTGCTGACGACCTACCCGGGTCTGCACGCGCTATTGGTGCACCGCCTTGCGCAACGTCTATGGTGCTGGAACCTGAAGTGGCTGGCGCGCTTTGTTTCGCACCTGGGGCGCTGGCTGACCGGCATTGAAATCCATCCTGGCGCGCAAATCGGAAGGCGTGTGTTCATCGACCACGGCATGGGCGTGGTCATCGGCGAGACCGCCGAGGTCGGCGATGATTCTACGCTTTATCATGGAGTTACACTGGGCGGCACCTCCTGGAACAAGGGCAAGCGCCATCCTACGCTTGGCAAGGGGGTAGTGGTCGGTGCCGGAGCCAAAATCCTTGGTCCGATTTTCATCGGTGATGGCGCCAAGGTTGGCTCCAATGCGGTGGTGGTGAAGGATGTTCCGGCAGGTGCCACGGCGGTCGGTATTCCGGCGCGAAATATCGATCCGACGCAAGCGGAAATGCGTGAAAGCAAAGCCCAGAAGATGGGGTTTTCCGCCTATGCGATTAGTGCTGACATGAACGATCCGGTAGTCAAGGCGATTCACGGTCTGCTTGACCACACCGTGGTGCTGGACCAGCGCGTCGAGCTGATTCTGGCGCAGTTGAAGAAGATGGGAGTCGAGTTGGAGCCGCTGGCGCCACCCAAGGATCAGTTCGATGCGAACTATTTGAACAAAATAGTTGACTAAAATAATAAGGTATTATAAAGTTGCAGCGTAAATTCATGGGAAGGAAATAATATGCGACTGACAACTAAGGGACGTTTCGCGGTAACCGCAATGCTTGATCTGGCCTTACGCCGGGGTGGCGGGCCGGTAACTCTGGCCGGGATCAGCGAGCGTCAAAAAATTTCCCTGTCTTACCTCGAGCAGCTGTTTGGCAAGCTGCGTCGTCATGCGCTAGTGGAGAGCGTGCGCGGGCCGGGTGGAGGTTATTATCTGGCCAAAAATCTTGACGATATCGCAGTCTCGGAAATCATCAAGGCGGTGGATGAACCGATTGATGCTACGCAATGTGGCGGACTGGGCAACTGTCACGACGAGCACGAATGTATGACCCATGAATTGTGGACCAATCTGAACGGAAAAATTTACGATTATCTGGCCTCGGTTACGTTGGCACACCTGGTGGCGCAACAACGTGCGACGGGCGTTGCAGAGATACATGATCATACCCAGTCTGTGTCGAGACGTAAAACCGGGACTAAAACGGATGTTGCCAGCGTACTTTGACCATAATGCCACTACGCCGCTCGATGAGCGTGTGTTGCAGGCAATGCTGCCTTTTTTTCGGGAGCATTATGGTAATGCCTCGAGCCGTCACGAGTATGGGCGGGTAGCGCGCAAAGCGGTGGACGATGCGCGTGAGCAGGTGGCAGATTTGGTCGGCGCGCATCCTTCTCAGGTGGTTTTTGTTAGTGGTGGTACCGAAGCTAACAATCTGCTGATTAAAGGTGCGGCGGTGCGGCGCCCGCCTTCTCAGATCGCGGTGAGCGCGGTGGAGCACCCGAGCGTGACCCGACCGGCACAGGAGTTGCGCGAGCAGGGTTGGCAGGTGAGGAGGTTGGCGGTGGACAGCGTAGGCCGGCTCGAAATGGATGATGTGAAAATTGCGCTGCGTGAGTCGGTTACCGGGTTGGTATCAGTGATGCTGGCCAACAATGAAACCGGTGTGGTGCAGGATGTGGCGGCGGTGGCGGAACTGGCGCGAAGCGTTGGTGCAACGGTGCATACCGATGCGGTGCAGGCGCTGGGTAAGATGCCTGTCAGTTTTTCTGCGTTGAACGTACATGCAATGACGATTTCCGCGCACAAGGTATACGGGCCGAAAGGGATAGGTGCACTGGTTCTGAACAAGCGCCTCGATATCAAGCCGCAAATCACGGGTGGCGAGCATGAGAAGGGCTTGCGAGCCGGTACCGAGAATGTGCCGGCGATCGTCGGTTTCGGTGCGGCTTGTGCGCTGGCAACGAGTCGTCTGACCGAGCTTCCGCATAAACTCCAGCAAATGCGGGAGCAGATGGAGCAGGGGCTACGGACCATGGGTGCGGTGCTGTTCGGTGCTGGTGCCGAGCGTTTGGCTAATACCAGTTATTTTGCCTTTCCGGGTATTGAGGGCGAAACGCTGGTGATGGCGCTAGACCGCGCTGGGTTTGCGGTGGCCAGTGGGTCAGCCTGCTCGAGCGGTGGTACTGACCCGAGTCCGGTATTGCTGGCTATGGGTGTTGAGCGGGAGTTGGCGCGGTGTGCAGTGCGCATCAGCCTGGGCAGGGATAATGAAATGAGTCAGATCGAGCGATTCTTGCGAGTAATGCAGGGCGAGATTCTCGGGCTGAAAAGGCTGGTGGCGGTTGCGGTTTGAGCCGCCCCAAGCGAACAGGAACTTTGGGAAAGTGGAGAAGTGGAAAATGATTAAGCAACCGATTTATCTGGATTATTCTGCAACTACGCCGGTCGATCCGCGAGTGGCGGAAAAAATGATTCCTTATTTGACTGAGCATTTCGGTAACCCGGCGAGTCGTTCACATGAGTTCGGCTGGGATGCGGAAAGGGCTGTTGAGGAGGCGCGCGAGCAGGTCGCCAAGCTAGTCAATGCCGACCCCAAGGAAATCATCTGGACCTCGGGTGCAACTGAATCGAACAACCTCGCCATCAAGGGTGCTGCGCACTTTTACAAGGGTAAGGGCATGCATCTGGTCACGGTGATGACCGAGCACAAGGCGGTGATCGATACCATGCGCCACCTCGAGAGCGAAGGCTATGAAGTCACCTATCTCATGCCGGAAACGAACGGCCTGGTGGATATGGAGAAATTCACGGCAGCCCTGCGCCCGGACACCATTCTCGCCTCCGTCATGCTGGTCAACAACGAGATCGGGGTGATTCAGGATATCGCTGCACTGGGTGAGGTTTGCCGTGCCAAGGGTGTGCTTTTTCACGTTGATGCCGCTCAGGGCACTGGCAAGGTGACGATAGATCTGGCCAAACTTAAAGTCGATCTGATGTCCTTCTCTGCTCACAAGACCTATGGGCCGAAAGGCATCGGTGCTCTGTACGTGCAGCGGAAGCCGCGCGTCCGTCTGGAGGCGCAAATGCACGGCGGCGGCCACGAACGTGGGATGCGCTCCGGTACTTTGGCTCCGCACCAGATCGTTGGTATGGGCGAGGCGTTCCGCATCGCGCGTGAGGAAATGGCCGCCGAGAACGAGCGTATTCGCTACCTGCGCGACCGGCTCTACAAGGGGATGTCGCAAATCGAGGAAGCTCACGTCAATGGCGACATGGAGCAACGGGTTCCGCATAACCTGAATATCAGCTTTAACTTCGTCGAGGGTGAATCGCTGATCATGGCGATACGCGAGCTCGCGGTTTCCAGCGGCTCAGCCTGCACTTCTGCGAGTCTGGAACCGTCTTATGTGCTGCGTGCACTGGGTCGCAGCGACGAGCTGGCGCACAGTTCGATCCGCTTCACGATAGGTCGGTTTACCACTGAAGAAGAGATCGACTTTGCGATTGATCTGGTGAAGGCGAAGATTGGACGCTTGCGCGAAATGTCTCCACTGTGGGACATGTTCAAGGAAGGCGTCGATTTAAGCACCGTACAGTGGGCTGCCCATTAAGGTTTTTTGAAGGAGAGTTATTATGTCTTACAGCACAAAAGTATTGGATCACTATGAAAATCCCCGTAATGTCGGGACCTTTGGCAAGGATGATGCCGGTGTGGCCACCGGCATGGTCGGGGCGCCCGCCTGTGGCGATGTGATGAAGCTGCAGATAAAGGTGAACAAGGACGGTGTGATCGAGGATGCGAAGTTCAAAACCTACGGCTGCGGCTCGGCGATCGCATCCAGCTCGCTGGTGACCGAATGGGTCAAGGGCAAGACCCTGGACGAGGCACTCACCATCAAAAACACCCAGATTGCGGAAGAACTGGCGTTGCCGCCGGTGAAGATACACTGCTCGGTGCTGGCGGAAGACGCCATCAAGGCTGCGGTGGCCGATTACAAGTCCAAACATGGCGCGATGGTTGAAACCGCAGCCTGCACAGGTTCGGATTGTTCTAAATAAGGAGATAAAGCATGGCAGTTACCCTGACCGAGAAGGCCGCTACCCATATCAAGAACTATATTGAAAAGCGTGGCAAGGGAGTGGGTTTGCGACTGGGTGTACGCACCAGCGGTTGTTCCGGGATGGCCTATACGCTGGAGTTCGCCGATGAATTTAACGACACCGATAGCCAGTTTGAAAGCTTCGGAGTGAAGGTTCTCGTTGACCCGAAGAGCCTGGTTTATCTTGAAGGCACCGAGCTGGATTTCGTGCGTGAAGGGCTGAACGAGGGCTTTAAGTTCAACAACCCTAACGTCAAGAGCGCCTGCGGTTGCGGTGAGAGCGTCGGCTTCTAGGCGGAACCATGAATGGCACGCAATGAATTTTGATTTCAGCAGGAACCATTTCGAGCTGTTCGGTATTCCGCCGCTCTACCAGATCGACACGATCCAGCTGGAGCAGGCTTATCGTGACATCCAGAGTCAGATCCATCCCGACAAGTTTGCGCACCTTTCCGATGCAGAGCGCAGGCTATCGATGCAATGGTCGACACAGGCCAACGAGGCTTACCAGACACTCAGGCAGCCTCTCGGCAGGGCGCGTTATTTGCTGCACTTGAATGGCGTCGATATCCACGAGGAAACCAATACGGCGATGTCACCGGCCTTCCTGATGCAGCAGATGGAGTGGCGTGAGGCGATCGGCGAAGCCAGGGCGGCCAACGATGCGCCCGAACTGGAACATTTGAGTGGCCAGCTGCGCGCCGAGATTCAGGTGCAGCAACACCAGTTGGCTGATTTGCTGGATAAAGAAAAGAATTATCCGAAGGCTGCGGAAATTGTCCGCGAGCTTAAATTCATGGAAAAATTGCGCGAGGAAATCAACTACGCGCTGGAGGCTTTGGACGCATAATGGCTTTGTTGCAAATCGCAGAACCCGGCATGAGCACCGCGCCACACCAGCATCGGCTGGCGGTGGGGATAGACCTGGGCACGACCAATTCCCTGGTGGCAACGGTCAGGAGCGGCATGAGCGTTGTGCTGCATGACGAGAATGGCCGCGGATTGTTGCCATCGGTGGTGCGTTATCACGAGGACGGCAGCACCGAGGTCGGCTATCCCGCACAGGCGATGCAAAGCCGGGATCCCCATAACACCATTGTTTCGGTGAAGCGCTTCATGGGCAGGGGGCTGCGCGACCTTCCCGACGCCGGTAGCATGCCTTACCAGTTCGTCGATGCGCCCGGCATGGTGCAGCTCAAGACCGTGGCCGGCGTGAAAAGCCCGGTCGAAGTGTCTGCCGATATCCTCAAAGTGCTGCGCGATCGCGCCGAGAAGGCGCTGGGCGGCGATCTGGTGGGGGCGGTGATCACGGTGCCTGCCTATTTTGATGATGCCCAGCGCCAAGCCACCAAGGACGCGGCCCGGCTGGCCGGACTCAACGTGTTGCGCCTGCTGAACGAACCTACCGCAGCCGCGGTCGCCTATGGGCTGGATAATGCGGCTGAAGGTATTTATGCCGTTTACGACCTGGGCGGTGGTACTTTCGACATTTCCATTCTGCGATTGTCCAAGGGTGTGTTCGAGGTGCTGGCGACCAACGGCGACTCCGCACTGGGCGGCGATGATTTCGACCACCGCATCTATTGCTGGATACTTGAGCAGGCTAAATTGTCCGGCGTGAAGCCGCAGGATACTCGCCTGCTCCTGACCCGCGCGCGCGAAGCCAAGGAAGACCTGACCTTTCGTCCCGAAGTACGCATCACCGCGGTACTGGGCGCCGGTGAAATGGTGGATCTCACACTCACCTCCGAAACTTTTACCGATATCACCAGCAGCCTGGTCAACAAGACTCTGGCACCTACCCGAAAAGCATTGCGCGATGCCTGTTTGGAACCTGAAGAAGTGAAGGGCGTGGTGATGGTGGGCGGGGCGACGCGTATGCCCCAGATCCAGCACGCGGTTGGCCAGTTTTTCGGCCAGGAGCCGCTCAACAATCTCGACCCGGACAAAGTGGTCGCGCTGGGGGCAGCGATCCAGGCTAATGTGCTGGCCGGAAATCGCTCCGGCGATGACTGGCTGTTGCTCGATGTGATTCCGCTTTCTCTGGGTCTGGAAACCATGGGCGGGCTGGTGGAGAAGGTCATACAGCGCAACTCCACCATTCCCGTGGCACGCGCCCAGGAATTTACTACCTACAAGGATGGTCAGACCGCGATGAGCATCCATGTGGTGCAGGGCGAACGCGAACTGGTGAGCGATTGTCGTTCTCTGGCCAAATTTGAACTGCGCGGGATCCCGCCGATGGTGGCGGGTGGTGCGCGTATCCGTGTCGCCTTTCAGGTGGATGCCGATGGTCTGCTCAGTGTGTCCGCGCGTGAAAAGAGCAGTGGAGTGGAGGCTTCGGTCGTGGTGAAGCCATCCTATGGCCTCAGCGATGATGAAATTGCCCGAATGCTGCTCACTTCCCAGGAAAATGCCAAGTCCGACATGGCTGCGCGCGCATTGCGCGAGCAGCAGGTCGATGCCGGGCGTCTGATTGAGGCGATCGAGGCGGCGCTGAATGAAAATGGCGACAGTTTGCTCAGTGCTGCAGAACGTGCCGAGATCGATGAGGGAATGGCGGCGCTGCGCCGGGCCCTGGAAGGATCTAATCATCAGCTAATCAAAGAGCAGATCGAAAAACTGAACCATATTTCCGAGATGTTTGCCGGACGACGCATGGACCAGAGCGTACAAAAGGCACTGACTGGCCATAAAATGGAAGAACTTGAGATTTAAATTATGCCCCAACTGATAGTTTTACCTAACGAACAACTTTGTCCCGATGGCGCGTTGATAGATGCGAAGCCCGGCGTATCCATCTGCGACACCCTGCTTGAGCACGGCATCGAAATCGAGCATGCCTGCGAGAAGTCGTGCGCCTGTACCACCTGCCATGTGGTGGTGCGCGAAGGGTTCGAATCGCTGGATCCCTCCGAAGAACTGGAGGACGATATGCTGGACAAGGCTTGGGGGCTGGAGCCGGCCTCGCGCCTTTCCTGTCAGGCGATCGTCAAGGACCAGGATCTGGTGATCGAGATTCCGAAATACACTATCAATCTGGCTAGCGAGTCACACTGAAGGAGGACGTCATGAAGTGGACCGATACGCTGGATATTGCCATCGAACTTTACGAAAAATTTCCCGAAGTGGACCCCCGCTATGTCCGCTTTACCGATTTGCACCGCTGGGCTGCCGAGTTGTCCAGTTTTGATGACGACCCGGAAAAATCCAACGAGAAAATTCTTGAAGCGATCCAGATGGCCTGGATAGACGAGATCGATTAATTCCCACCCCCTCGCATGACTTTTACCTAACAGGCGGATTTTCGCTAGTCGATAAAACACCTGCTCCCCTACTATATCTTGTGGAAATGATGTAAACTCCACACCATATGTGCTACCTGCGCTGCCCTATAGCCGAGGGGGATAAATGGCGGAAGACAGCGATTTAGAAAAAACTGAACCTGCGTCATCACGACGTATAGAGCAGGCTCGCGAGAAGGGGCAGGTTGCCCGTTCCCGCGAGCTATCGACATTTACAGTGTTGATCGCTGCCGGTGCTGGCTTGATGATGATGGGCCCGCAACTGATGAACAGTCTGGCTGGGCTGATGCGTGGTGGTCTGATGCTGGATCGGGCAGCGGTATTCGACCCACTGATGATGCTGTCCCGCCTCCATCAACTGTCATTGAGCGCCCTGATTACTTTCCTCCCTTTCATCCTGTTGATGGTCGTTGCCGCAATTTTTGCACCGATAGTGCTGAGCGGCTGGCTGTTCACATTCCAGGCATTGCAACCTGACTTCAGCCGTCTTGACCCGCTTAAAGGGATTGGCCGCCTTTTTTCCCGTAATAGCCTGGTCGAACTAGCCAAGGCTCTGGGTAAGTCGGCCCTGATTGGCGGTGTCGCATACTGGGTGATCATGCACAATAAGGAAGCGCTGTTTTCTCTGGCAGGCGAATCGGTCAATCTAAGTATTGCTCATTTGGGCAGCCTGCTTGGCATGAGCTTCCTGACTATTGTCAGTTCAATGATACTGATCGTGGCGATTGATGTGCCATTCCAGTTGTGGGATCACTCCAGTAAGCTGAAGATGACCAAAGAGGAAGTGCGACAGGAGAACAAGGAGTCGGAAGGATCGCCCGAAGTCAAGGCGCAAATCCGCAAGATGCAGCGCGAGATGGCGCGCCGTCGCATGATGGCGGAAGTGCCCAAGGCCGACGTGATCGTGACCAACCCGACCCATTATGCCGTGGCGTTGCGTTACCAGGACAAGCTGATGGGTGCGCCAGTCATCGTTGCTATGGGTTCTGAGTTGATGGCAGCCCGTATCAGGGAGTTGGGTGAGGAGCATCATATCCCGATCCTGGAGGCGCCGCCTCTGGCCCGAGCCCTCTTCCGCCATGGCGAACTGGGCGAGGAAATCCCGGCCGCGCTTTATACGGCGGTAGCCGAAGTGTTGGCCTATGTCTATCAGTTGCGCAGCTATAAGACCGGTGGAGGTGTGCCGCCGCAGTTGCCACGGAGCTTGCCTGTACCGCCGGGCCTGGACCCAGAAAGTGAAGTCGCATGAACGCCAGGGTTGATGGATTGAACCTGCCGGGTGGCATGAGCCTGACTAAACTGGCCGGCCCGATCCTGATTATCATGATACTGGCGATGATGGTCCTGCCGCTGCCGCCTCTCCTGCTTGATCTGCTGTTCACTTTTAATATTGCCCTGGCGATGATCGTGCTGCTTGTCAGCCTGTATACCACCAAGCCGCTGGAATTCGCTGTATTCCCCACCGTGTTGCTGGTCACCACGCTGTTACGGCTGTCGCTTAACGTGGCTTCCACCCGGGTGGTGTTGCTCGAAGGACACACCGGTCCCGACGCTGCAGGTAAGGTGATCGAGGCCTTCGGTCATTTTCTGGTGGGGGGCAACTATGCGGTGGGGATCACTGTATTTATCATCCTGGTGATTATCAACTTCGTGGTGATCACCAAGGGCGCCGGACGGATCGCCGAGGTCAGTGCGCGTTTCACCTTAGATGCCATGCCCGGTAAGCAGATGGCGATCGATGCTGATCTAAACGCCGGTCTGATCGGCGAGGATGAGGCACGCAAGCGTCGCTCTACCATTTCTCAGGAAGCGGATTTCTTCGGTTCAATGGATGGTGCCAGCAAATTCGTGCGTGGCGATGCCGTAGCAGGAATATTGATCATGATGATCAATATTATCGGTGGCTTGGCGGTGGGCGTAATGCAGCACAATCTGGATTTCGCTACGGCGGCCAGTACTTACACCCTGCTTGCCATCGGCGATGGCTTGGTAGCGCAGATTCCTGCACTGGTGATTTCGACCGCGGCGGGTATCGTGGTCAGCCGAGTTTCCACCGACGAGGACCTAAGCCAGCAATTGCTCGGTCAGTTGTTTAGCCAGCCCCTGGTGCTCTATATCACTGCCACGATTCTCGGCGTAATGGGCCTGATTCCGGGTATGCCGAATTTTTCCTTTTTGTTGCTGGCGGCCACGCTTGCCGGCTCAGCCTATTACATCGAACAGCGTGCGCGGCAACCGGAGGCGCTTGAGGTTGCGGCACCGGTACAGTCATCTATCGAGCCGGTCGAAGTGAGCTGGGATGATGTGATGCCGGTGGATATTCTGGGGCTGGAGGTTGGCTATCGCCTCATTCCTCTGGTGGACCGGAATCAGGATGGAGAGTTGCTGCGGCGTATCCGCGGCATTCGCAAGAAATTTGCCCACGAAATGGGATTCGTAGTCCCGGCTGTGCATATTCGCGACAACCTGGAACTTAAGCCAAATGGCTACCGCCTTGCCTTGAAGGGGGTCGAGATGGGGCAGGGCGAGGCTTATGTCGGCATGTTTCTGGCAATCAATCCCGGTCGGGTGCTCGGCAATTTGGCCGGCACGCCCACTCGTGATCCGGCCTTTGGTCTCCCCGCTGTCTGGATTGAGGCCGAGCTGCGTGAGCAGGCACAGACTTTCGGTTACACCGTGGTGGATGCCAGCACGGTGATTGCAACCCATCTGTCCAACATCATCCAATCGCATAGCGCTGAACTGCTGGGCCGCGAGGAAGTGCAGCAACTGCTGGATCATCTGGCGAAGGAATCGCCAAAGCTGGTCGAGGAACTGGTGCCGAAGTTATTATCCCTTTCTACGTTGCACCGCGTCCTGCAAAGCCTGTTGGACGAGGGTGTACATATCCGCGACATGCGTACTGTCATTGAAACCCTCGCCGAGCATGCGCCGCGCACGCAAAATGTCGATGAGTTGGCGTCTCTGGTTCGTGTCGCACTGGGACGTGCTATCATCCAACAAATTTATCCGGGCACAAATGAACTGCAAGTTATTACGCTGGACCCCGGCCTGGAGGGTATTTTGATGCAGGCGACACAGACGTCGGGCTCTGAAGGCGCCGGACTGGAACCCGGATTGGCGGAAAATCTGCTGGCACAGGCGCAGGCCGTGGCGCAGAACCAGGAGCAGATCGGTCTGCCGGCTGTACTGCTGGTGCAGGCGCCGTTGCGTGGACTGATGTCGCGCTTTCTGCGGCGCGCCGTACCGCAACTCAAGGTCATTTCTCATGCCGAGGTGCCGGATACCAAAACTATAAGAGTGACTGCTGTATTGGGGGGTAGGGGATGAATGTCCGGAAGTTTCATGCCAGCACCACGCGCGAGGCCCTGCGACAAGTCAGGGACGCACTGGGTGCCGATGCCATTATCTTGTCCAACCGCCAGGTGGCGGGCGGTATCGAGATCATGGCCGTGGCGGACATGGATGTGTCATCTCTTGCCGGCAACCCGGTGAGTCAGCCTCCAGCCAAGGAACGGCCGGCTCCTGCCGAATTTTTCACCCGCACCGAGCCTCCACCTCCACCCACTGTCGCCCCTTCTCCGATTTCACGATCGCAAATCGCCGAGTTGCAGGAAAAGGGTATGCCAGCTGTGGTCGAAACGCGGGACAAGGATGCTCCGCCAGATCTGATGAATCAGGAAATTATCCGTGAAATCAAGTTCCTGCGCGGCATGCTTGAAGGCCAGCTGTCCGGCTTTGCGTGGGGTGAACTGCAACGAGAGGAACCCGCCAAGGTCGAAGCATTGCGTCACCTGTTGAGCGTGGGGTTCAGCCCGTTATTATCGCGCCAGTTGTTGGATAAAATTCCGACCGGCTATGACCTGGAAAAAAGTCTGCGCTGGCTGAAGGCAGCACTGATGCACAACCTGCATGTCGTGAAGGCGGGCGACGACATTGTCGAGCGCGGTGGAGTCTATGCGTTGACGGGACCTACAGGGGTCGGCAAGACCACCACCGTGGCGAAGCTGGCGGCGCGTTGCACCCTGAAGCATGGCCCGGCCAGTCTGGCGCTGATTACTACCGATACCTACCGGATCGGCGCCCACGAGCAGTTACGCATCTACGGCAAGATACTCGGTGTGCCGGTTTACGTGATCAAAGATGAGGCTGATTTGCAACTCACCCTGTCAGATCTGCAGAACAAGCATCTGATCCTGATCGACACGGTCGGCATGAGCCAGCGCGATCGCCGCCTTTCCGAGCAGGTGGCACTTCTGTCCGGTGCCGGACGCAGTATCAAGCGCATATTGCTGCTTTCCGCAAACGCACAGGGCAGCACGCTCGAAGACGTTGTCCGTTCCTACAAAAAGGATGATATGGATGGTTGCATCCTGACAAAAATTGATGAGGCGATCAGTATCGGACCTGCACTGGACGTGGTGATCCGTAACAAATTGATGCTCCATTATGTTGCCAATGGACAGCGTGTGCCGGAAGACTTGCACCTCCCGAATCCAGTTTATCTGGTGGATCGGGTCTTGAAACCCGCCCAGGGAGACTCACCGTTTACCCCACTGGAAGCAGAGTATCCAATGGTTATGGCGGCGGCTGGTGGGTTGGAGTCTGGTTACACGGAAGCAAAGCGCGATGTGGGAGCTTTACGTGGCTGAAGTCCTGCAGGATCAGGCCGAGGGACTACGTCGTTTGCTGGAACGGGACTCGGTGCGGGTGGTGACGTTGACCAGCGGCAGAGCAGGGGTCGGGAAAACAAATATTGTTGTCAACCTTGCTGCGGCGCTGGCAAAGCGTGGTCGACATGTCCTGTTGCTGGACGAGCAGCAGGGTAAAGGCAGTATGGAAACGCTGCTCGGCCTTACTGCACGTTATGACTTGATGCACGTGATCCGGCGCGAAAAGACGCTGGATGAGGTGATGCTGCGCGGTCCGGATGGGGTGAATATCGTTTCCGCTGGCAATGGGCTGCGGGTGCTGGGAGAATTGGGGCAGGAAGACCAGGATTGGCTGGTGCAATCATTCCGTCAGGTGTCGAAATCGGTGGATGTGGTACTGGTAGATGCCATTGCCGGGGTTGCGAGCAATGTTTTGCCGCTTTCCTTGGCGTCGCAGGAAATCGTGATTGTGGTATCCCCGCATCCTTCTTCGATCAAAGACGCCTATGCGCTAGTCAAGGTGCTAAACCAGAATTTCGCCATTCACCGTTTCCACATCCTGATCAGCAAAGTCAAGAATGAGATGGAGGCGCGGGCGCTGTACGATAACATGGCTGAGGTGGCAGTGCGTTTCCTCGATGTATCCCTCGATTTCATGGGTTATGTACCGTTTGATGAGAAGCTCAGACAGGCCGCCCGGATTTGTCGGCCGGTCGTGGACGCATTTCCTGTCACCGAATCAGCCAAAGCACTCAGGGGCTTGGCGGAAACCATGGAGCAATGGCCGCAACCCTCAGGCGAGGAAGGGAGCTTGGATGCATTCATGCAGCGCCTGATTCAGAGCAGCCGTATGGCGGTGGAGGGCTTTCGCCTATAGAATCGCGCTATGTACGCTAAAACCGGACTGGAGAAAAATCAATATGTCGTCCAATATGCTCCGCTGGTCAAGCGCATTGCCTATCATCTGATGGCGAGGCTGCCTGCCAGCGTGCAGGTCGACGACCTGATTCAGGTGGGAATGATTGGCCTGCTTGATGCGGTGAGCAATTATGACGACACGCAGGGCGCGCAGTTTGAGACCTATGCCGTGCAGCGTATCCGCGGTGCAATGCTGGACGAATTGCGGCAATGCGACTGGCTGCCGCGCTCGGCGCGGAAAACGCTACGTCAGATCGAAACCGCAATGAATGCAATGGAGCAGCGCGTGTGCCGCGCTCCGACCGAGCGTGAGGTGGCTGATGAGTTACAGGTCAGTCTGGATGACTACCAGCAGATGTTGCTGGACGCGCGTGGTTGCCAGTTGCTGCATTATGAGGACTTGCAAAGCAGCGAGGGTGAGGACTTTTTCGAGCGCCACTGTGCCGACGATTCTGCCGAACCTTTAGCCAAACTGCAGGACGGAAGATTCCGGGAAAAACTGATCGAGGCAATCAGCCTATTGCCAGAGCGCGAGAAGCTGATGATGGCGATGTACTATGAGGAAGAGCTGAATTTGCGTGAAATCGGTGAGGTGTTGGGCGTTAGCGAATCGCGCGTGTGTCAGTTGCATAGCCAAGCCATGGCACGCTTGCGCAGCAAGCTGAAGGAATGGCTGTGAAAATGGAAGACAAGTGGTGTATGGGGTGGATCATTAACGGCGGAGCAGACACATGGATCTAGTCAGCATATTCGGTATTTTGCTGGCTTTAACCGCAATTATTGGCGGGCAGGTTCTGGAGGGGGGGCATATTGGCTCCCTGCTTCAATTGACGGCATTCATCATTGTCCTTGGCGGTACGACAGGCGCCATCATGCTGCAAAGCTCACCCAAGATTTTTTTTGAAGGCATGAGACTGGCCAAATGGATTATCTGGCCACCTAAAGCTAACCAGCAGTTATTGATCGAACAGGTGCTGACCTGGAGCAATCTTGCGCGCAAAGGGGGATTGCTGGCGCTGGAATCACAGCTGGAGCAGTTGCAGGACGCCTTCACCAAAAAAGGGTTGCAAATGCTGGTAGATGGCGCCGAGCCGGAAAAAATTCGTGTTGCACTCGAGGTGGAAATTTCGACTTATGAGAAACATCATCTGGATGCGTCGAGAGTCTGGCAGGCTGCGGGCGGCTACGCACCTACGGTTGGCATTCTGGGTGCGGTTCTCGGCCTGATTCACGTGATGGAGAACTTGAGCGATCCATCCAAATTGGGTGCCGGTATCGCTGTAGCTTTCGTCGCAACCGTTTACGGCGTGGGATCGGCCAACCTGTTTTTTCTGCCGATGTCCGGCAAGCTCAAATACCTGATCGAACAGGAAG
The DNA here is from genome assembly GCF_000297055.2 of Sulfuricella denitrificans skB26. NCBI lineage: Bacteria > Pseudomonadati > Pseudomonadota > Betaproteobacteria > Nitrosomonadales > Sulfuricellaceae > Sulfuricella > Sulfuricella denitrificans. The sequence goes on from NC_022357.1 coordinate 1,283,260, forward strand.
TGGTGATGCGCGAGATGCTGATTGAAGGCTTGGTATCCATTGCCAATGGCGAGAATCCCCGAGTGATCGAATCAAAATTGCAGGGTTATATCATTTAGAGTTACTTTCGCGGTGGTGTAGATGGCGCGCAGACAGAAGCATGAAGAGCATGAGAACCTGGAGCGCTGGTTGGTGTCTTACGCCGATTTCATTACCCTGTTATTTGCCTTTTTTGTCGTGATGTATTCGATTTCCCAGGTTAATGAGGGAAAATACCGGGTGCTTAGCGATTCCCTGGTCAACGCCTTTAAAACCACACCGACGGCCACTACACCGATTGCACCCGCACTGCGGATCGATGCATCGCAGGGGTCGTCGAGTTCCGCTCAGGCTCTGGCCCTGAAACAAACAATTTTTGTGCGCAAACCTGACCCTGTCATTGAAGCCCGCAAGAAACAGCAAACAGAAAAAATGAAGGGGGTCGCCGAGGACATCCTCAAAGCGATGGAACCTCTGGTGAAAGAGGGGCAAGTCAAGGTCACCCAAAGCGCTCATGGTATCGCGATCGAGATTAATGCCAGCGTGCTGTTTTCTTCAGGCCAAGCGACTCTCGAGCCTGGATCGATCAAGGCTCTCCGTGCGGTAGGGGGAGTTTTGGCAAAGGTGCCGAATGATATCCAGGTGGAGGGGTTTACCGATAACACCCCGATTAGCACCGCCGCCTTCCCGTCCAACTGGGAACTATCGACAGCCCGTGCCAGTAGCGTGGTTCGCCTGCTTGCAGAAAGTGGAGCGCCGACAGATCGCTTGGTCGCAGTTGGCTATGGGGAATTTCGTCCTGTCGACACCAATAGCACGCCGGAAGGGCGCGCAAGAAATCGGCGTGTGACGGTATGATTTTGTCGGAACAGCAGGAAAAGATTATCGACATACCGCTGGCCAGTCAGGTGTCCAAAGCCGTGCCGGAAACCATCAGAGCCAAGAACCCATAATCAACTCAAACCTTGCCGATTGGTCTCCCCAGGCCTAGGGCCTGGGTCTGGCCGTCGGGGCCATACAGCGCGCTCTGATTGGCGGCTACCTGAAGGATGGCAAGTGCTTGCTGGTTGTTCCTGAGCCGGGTGTCGATCATGCTGCCATTGATCTGATTGAGTTGCTGGGCATTTTCCGCAAGTGCCAGAAGCTGCTGCCAGAGTTCGGCAATGTGTGGATTTCCTCCATCGCGCTGCTGCAGCCATTTCATCATGCCCCCCTGTTCCTGGGAGTAGCCCTGCGCGCTGAGGAAACGGGTACGGCTCTCGGCAAGCTGTGACAATAACACCACTTTTTCGGATTTGATCCGTGCCAGTTCGAGCAGGGGGTCAACATTACCCTGAACCAAAGCATCCTGCTCGGTTTGTAATACCAGGATGAAGTCCTGGAATGCTCGTAACTCTGCTTCCAGGTTCTTGGCTAAATCGGAGGGAGAGGCGATTGCCGAATTGACAGTCAATATCAGCTCTTCTGGTTCTGCATCAGGTCTTTAACGGTTGCCAGCAGGCTGTCTGCAATGACTTCCGGATTGACTTTGAAGCGCCCTTCGCTAATGGCCAGTTTGATTGCTTCCACGCGTGCGCTGTCCACTACCGGCACGTTGTTCATGCTGCTTTCCATGGCTTGAAGCTGCGACGAAAGCGTGGTAATTTGGACCTTGTCCTGCGAACTTGATTTCCCCTGCGGTGCGGCAGTTGGCGTGCCCATCCCCGCGTTCGAGGCGCGTGGGGCGGTTTCCTTGACGCCACTACTGGTCGGCGATTTTACGGAGGTATTGATCTTCAAGGTAATTCCTTACGAGTTGCAGATCGTTTTTCGATAACGTCATTGACGCACCACGATCCATTAGCGATTATCCAATTTATGCTAAGGATAACGGCATGAACTGCTGGAACTTTAGCGGAAAATGTCAATTTTTTCAAGTTAACCCGGGTGAATCAGGCTGGTGGCGCAGTCCAGCGTTGCGCTGCTGTTTCGTCACTTTCGCGCGCATCCACCCAATGTGCGCCCGCCTCGGTTTGTTCTTTCTTCCAGAACGGCGCCCGGGTTTTCAGGTAATCCATGATGAATTCGCAGGCGGCGAAAGCGTCGCCACGATGTGCGCTGCTGACTGCGACCAGCACGATTTGATCTGTGGGTTTGAGCGGGCCAATGCGGTGGATCACCAGCGCACCGATGATATTCCAGCGCTGCTTCGCTTCTCCCATGATTTCGGCCAAAGCTTTTTCCGTCATACCGGGGTAGTGTTCCAGGGTCATTTCAGTAACCGTGGTGCTGTGATTCAGGTCGCGCACCAGACCAACAAAACTGGCGACTGCGCCAATTCCAGGGTTTCCCCGGCGCAGATTAAGGATTTCTGCGCCGAGGTCGAAATCTTCGGTTTGAATCCGTACTTCCATTTTAGCCTCCCGTCACGGGTGGGAAGAAAGCAACTTCATCGCCGTCACCCACAGCCGTGTCCGGGTCGGCAATATCTTGATTGACGGCCACGCGCACCGGTTTGTTCTGGGCGAGTTCTTCCTGCCATGTACCACCACGCTGGCATAGCCATTCAGTCAGTGACCGGACGTCGGTGACGTCGGCAGGCGGGTTCGCCCGCTCGGAGGAAAGGCCGAAGGTTTCGCGTAGCCGGGCGAAATAAAGCAGGGTGATCATGCGGTTTCCTTATTTCAATTGAGCAATCCGGAGAAAGGAAGGAACCTGACTGTCTCGCCGCGATGAATAGGCATCCCTTCAGGTACTTCCACCAAGCCATCGGCCCAGACAGTGGAAGTCAGGACGCCGGAACCCTGGTGTGGGTAAAGCTGGACTGCCACTTCGCCATTTTCCGCAGTGTGCAACCGGGCACGCAGAAATTCGCGGCGTTTATCGGGTTTCAGCCAGTCGAAGTCCGCTTTCAGCGAGAAGGCTTGCGGGGCAGAGGCGGTAATTCCCTGGCTGCGCAATATAAATGGCCGCACGAACAGGCAAAAGGTGACGAAAGCCGAGACCGGATTGCCTGGCAGACCGATGAACGGGATTTTTCCGACATCGCCGAAGGCCAGCGGCTTGCCCGGCTTGATCGCGATTTTCCACAAATCAAGTTTACCTACCGTTTCAACCGCGGCTTTAACATGGTCTTCCTCACCCACGGAGACGCCGCCGCTAGTGATGATCAGGTCCGCTCCGGCGGCAGCTATTTTGAGTACCTTCACGGTGGCATCGAAGTCATCCGGTACGATCCCAAGATCAACGACTTCGCAGCCCATCGCCTGTAGCAGGCCAGTCAGAACGAAGCGGTTGGAATTGTAGATCTGGCCTGGCTTAAGGATTTCCCCGGGCATAACGATTTCGTCGCCGGTAAAGAAGGTAGCGACTTTTAGCTTGCAGTAAACAGGCAGGGTTGCAATGCCGACCGATGCTGCCAGCCCCATTTCCTGAGGCCGTAGCCGGATGCCAGCGGGAAGAATCTCGGCGCCGGCAGCGATGTCCTCGCCTGAGCGACGGATATTCTCGCCAACTTTTGGGTGTTTGCCGACGGTTACCGTATCGCCTTCGACGCCACAATATTCCTGCATTACCACCGCGTCGCAGCCTGCGGGTACCGGCGCCCCGGTGAAGATTCTGGCGGCTTGGCCGGCTTCCAGTGGCTTTCCGACTGTGCCGGCCGGTATGCGCTGAGTCACCCGTAGTCGGGTTGATGCATTGATGATATCGGCGATCCGCACGGCGTAGCCATCCATGGCGCTGTTGTCCAGTGGAGGAACGTTGACCGTCGAAGTCAGGCGCTCGGCAAGCACCCGTCCCAGCGCATCGGCCGTAGCGATCTTTTCTGTTTTAGTTGCGGGCCGCGATCGAGCCAGCAGGAAGGATAGCGCGTCGTCGGCGCTGAGCATGGGCTGTTTCTTATCCATTTTGTTTAAGACCTGTTTGTTGCAAGATAAATTCGGCGATTATTTTTGGCTGGTTCAGCCGGAACTGCGGCAGCGACGTTTCCAGAGGAAGGTCGCTGGCGATGGCGGCGATATTTGGATCCTGGGGAAAAAGCAGCGCCTTGTCGATGGTGGTGCGGTGCACCTCAAGTTTGGCAATCGCTTCGTTCTTGAAGCTTTCCACCAGCACCAGATCGCAGGGCGCCAGTCGCGCCAGTTGTTCTTTTAGACTCGGTTCCGGCTCGTTGCGCAGTTCATGGACCAATGTCCAGCGATATTGAGAGGTCACCATCACCTCGCTGCAGCCTGCGGCACGGTGACGGTAGGAGTCCTTGCCCGGCTGGTCGATAGCGAAATTGTGGTGGGTATGCTTGATCAGGGATATTTTCAGCCCCTCTGCCACGAACAGCGGGATCAGTTGTTCGATCAAGGTGGTTTTGCCGCTACCGGAGTAGCCGGCGAATCCGAAAACCTCCATTATTTGTTCCGCAACAGGCGCTGCTTCTCGCGCTGCCAGTCTTTTTCCTTTTCGGCATCGCGCTTGTCATGCTGCTTTTTGCCCTTGGCCAGGCCGATTTCCAGCTTGATCCGGCCACGGACGAAATGCATGTCCAGCGGCACGAGAGTAAAACCGGCGCGTTCCACCTTGCCGATCAGCTTGCTGATTTCCTCGGCATGCAGCAGCAGTTTTCGGGTGCGCACTGGGTCGGGGTTGACGTGGGTGGAGGCGGTCGGCAGCGGACTGATATGGCAGCCGAGCAGATAGAGCTCGCCACTGCGGATGATGACGTAGGCTTCCTTGAGCTGTGTCCGCCCGGCGCGGATGGCCTTGACCTCCCAGCCGTCAAGTACGATGCCTGCTTCATACTTTTCCTCGATGAAGAAGTCGTGGAAAGCTTTTTTGTTTTGCGCGATGCTCATCGACAGGTGAATTTCTCTGGTGAGTTTCTCTGTGAAATCGTGTATTTTAACAGTTTTTGATAGCGGTAGACTGAATGATAGCAGTGGAAAAATCCGTGCTGGTTTTTTACTCGGCACGGCAGATGTTCGCGCTGGTCGATCGGATCGAGGATTATCCGAATTTCCTTCCCTGGTGCGGCGGGACAGAGGTGCAGAGGCACAGCGACGAGGCGCTCGAAGCGACGGTGCATATTGACTACCATCATCTCAAGCAGAGCTTTGCTACCGAAAACGTTAGGCAGGCGCCGCATCTGATCGAAATGAAGTTTCGCCACGGCCCGTTCAGTCATCTTGAGGGTAGCTGGAAATTCGTTGAGCTGGACGAGAGCGCCTGCAAGATCGAGTTTAAACTCTGCTATGAATTCTCTAGCAAGATCATGGAGAAACTGGTCAGTCCGGTTTTTGGGCATATTGCAAACAGCTTTGTCGAAGCGTTCGTTCAACGGGCAGCAGAAATATATGGTGAGCCATGAGTGAGGAAATTTCGGTGGAAGTGGCGTATGCCCTGCCGCAGAAACAGGAGGTCTTGTCCTTGAAGATAAGGTCGGAAGCTCCGGTGTCTGAGGCGATAGCACGATCCGGCATCCTGCAGGATTTTCCGGAAATTGATCTGGCCAGTGCCAAGGTGGGGATTTACGGCAAGCAAGTGAAGCTTGATGCTGTGCTCAGAGATAAAGATCGTATAGAAATTTACCGCCCGCTGATTGCGGATCCAAAGGAAATCCGCAGAAAACGTGCGGCGGAAGGGAAGGAAACTAAGAAGGAGGCCGGGGGCGCCGAAACGGCCCCAACCTGATTTAACCTATTTGCACCATGAGTCAGCCGATTTTTTTGCTTCCTCGATGGCCTTGGCACGGTCGTTGTCTTCAAGAAAAACACGTTCGCCTTTTTCATTGAATTTGGTCATCCTTTGGCCTTCCTGCAAGGCTTGCAACTGATTCCGTGCTTGCGCGCAGTTTGCCTTCCTGCTTTTTTCTTCTTCCTGATCCTTGGCTTGTTTGGCAGCGGTTTCTTCCGCCTGAACCTTGCGTTTTCGGGATTCCAGTTCCCTCTCGGCCAAGGTTTTTTCTCCGTCTTTGCTGTCGGGTGTGGCTTGGGGCAAGGTCGGGTTATTCTTCAGGTTCAGATTTTTCTGCGATTTGGCGGTAGGCGGCGGGGTTTGGTCGGAATAATGCACCTTGCCCTCCGCATCCACCCATCGGGTGACCCCGGCCTGTGCGGCGGTAGCCAGCACCAGCATCGAAACGATAGTCAGGAGTTGTCGCATGGCTTGCACCTGGATTACTGGGTTAGGGGGTAGCTCTTTTGTGCTACAGCCAGACTTGCCAACTCGCTCGCGCTTTTGGCAAATTTCAGGGTGGCAGCGCTATCCCCTTTGGTTGCAGCTTCTTTGGCTTTCTTCAGGGCATCTTCCGCTGTAGTCCATAATGACTTTTGGGCTTTCGCTTCCTTGACGTCGGCTTCGGCCTTGGCAAGCGCTTGTTTGGCTTCTTCGGAAAGGGCAGGTTTGGCGGCCTCGGTAGCAGGAGTAACAACAGGGGTGGCAGCGGCTGATGAGTCAGGTTTTGCCGTGCCGCTGCTTTGACATCCGCTGAGCAGCATGAAGCCGAAAGTGATGATAGTAATAAGGGTGTTACGCATGTTTCATTCTCCTCGGTTTTATTCTGGGTGACTAAACATAGCGTTTCACGTTACGCCCGTCAATGGTCCAAGCGTACCGGGCCTATGCTCCATAAATGTAAAAATTCGCGAAGCCGGTTTACCGGTGATGCCCGAAACTTGTATAATATCGCTTTGGTAACAAGGATAAAAACATGCGTGTTCTGCAGAAAGCGCTGACCTTCGATGATGTTTTGCTGGTCCCTGCGTATTCCAACGTTTTGCCCCGTGACGTAAGCCTTGCTACGCGGCTTACCCGAGAAATTTCCCTCAATATTCCCTTGCTTTCAGCGGCGATGGATACCGTTACCGAAGCGCGCCTGGCGATTGCTCTGGCGCAGGAAGGGGGGATTGGCATCGTTCACAAGAACATGACCGCTGCCGCGCAAGCCGCGCAGGTGGCCCGTGTGAAACGCTTTGAGAGCGGTGTGGTAAAAGATCCAATCACTATTTCACCCTCGATGACGGTTCGGGATGTGTTAATACTAACCCACCAGCATAAGATTTCCGGGCTGCCGGTGGTGGATAACGGCCTTGTGGTCGGCATTATCACCAACCGTGATCTGCGCTTCGAGACCAACCTTGATCAGCCGATCAGGAATATCATGACGCCGCGAGACCGTCTGATTACGGTCAAGGAGGGCGCCAGCCGCGAAGAAGCCATGACGCTGATGCATAAATACCGTCTGGAGAGGGTGTTGGTGATCAATGATGATTTCGAGCTGCGTGGCCTGATCACCGTCAAGGATATTCAGAAATCCACCGAGCATCCGCTGGCATGCAAGGACAGTCAGGGCAGGCTGAGGGTCGGCGCCGCTGTGGGCGTGGGCGAGGGCACCGAAGAGCGCGTTACCCTGCTGGCTGAAGCGGGTGTGGATGTGATTGTGGTGGATACTGCACACGGCCATTCCCAAGGCGTGCTGAGCCGGGTGAAGTGGGTCAAGGACAATTTCCCACAGGTTCAAGTGATCGGCGGCAATATTGCCGCTGCGTCTGCGGCGCTGGCGTTGGCTGACCACGGCGCCGATGCCGTCAAGGTCGGCATCGGCCCGGGCTCGATTTGCACTACCCGTATTGTTGCAGGCGTTGGCGTGCCGCAGATTACGGCCATCGCCAATGTGGTCCAGGCGCTTAAAGGCAGCGGCGTACCGGTAATCGCCGATGGCGGCATCCGTTATTCCGGCGATGTCGCCAAGGCGCTGGCAGCCGGCGCGGATTGCGTGATGCTGGGCGGTATGTTTGCCGGCACCGAAGAAGCGCCGGGCGAAATCGAGCTGTTCCAGGGTCGCTCCTACAAATCCTACCGCGGCATGGGATCGCTCGGTGCGATGCAACAGGGTTCGAAAGACCGCTACTTCCAGGAAGCAGAGGCCAATGCCGACAAATTGGTGCCGGAAGGTATCGAAGGCCGAGTGCCCTACAAGGGCAGCGTGCTGTCTGTAATTCACCAGCTGATTGGCGGCGTGCGTTCGAGCATGGGGTATCTGGGTTGTTCGAGCATTGCGGAGGTACACGCCAAGGCCGAGTTTGTCGAAATCAGTTCGGCAGGCATTCGCGAGTCTCACGTTCACGACGTGCAGATCACCAAGGAAGCGCCTAACTATCACGTGGAGTGAGGAGCTAGGGGTGAGGAGTGAGGAGTAAAAACAACTCACTCCCGCCCCTAACTCTTTACCCCTCACACCTCACCCCTCACCCCTCACTGCGAAGCTTCCCATGCACCAGAAAATTCTTATCCTCGATTTCGGTTCCCAATACACCCAGCTGATTGCCCGTCGGGTGCGTGAATCCAGCGTTTACTGCGAACTACATCCCTATGATGTGAGCGAACAGTTCATCCGTGATTTCAATCCCCAGGGCATCGTTCTCTCCGGTGGGCCGTCTTCGGTCTACGAAGAGGAAACGCCGCGCGCGCCGGATATCGTGTTCAATTTGGGCGTGCCTGTGCTCGGCATCTGCTATGGCATGCAGACCATGGCGGCGCAATTGGGTGGCAAGGTGGAAAATGCCTTGCATCGCGAGTTCGGCTATGCCGAGGTGCGCGCGCAGGGTCATTCCGCGCTACTGCGCGATATTCAGGACCGGATCAACGAGGAAGGTCACGGCCTGCTCGATGTGTGGATGAGCCACGGCGACAAGGTTACGGAACTGCCGTCGGGCTTCAAGGTGATCAGTTCCAACGCGGCTACGCCGATTGCCGGCATGGCCGACGAAGCCCGCCATTTCTACGGTGTGCAGTTTCACCCCGAAGTGACTCATACCCTGCAGGGCAAGGCCCTGTTCGAGCGTTTTGTGCATGGTATTTGCGGTTGTGGCTATGACTGGAATATGCCGGATTACGTCAAAGAGGCCATCGGCAGGATCCGTTCCGAAGTAGGTTCGGATGAAGTCATCCTCGGTTTGTCCGGTGGGGTTGATTCCTCGGTGGTGGCTGCATTGCTGCACCGCGCCATCGGCACGCAGCTCACCTGTGTGTTCGTGGATAACGGCCTGCTGCGCTTGAACGAGGCTGAGCAGGTGATGAAGACCTTCGCCGATAATTTGGGCGTCAAGGTTATCCACGTCGATGCCGGCGCGGTATTCATGAAACATCTGGCGGGCGTGACCGATCCGGAACAGAAGCGCAAGATCATCGGCCGTGAATTCGTCGAAGTGTTCCAGAGCGAGTCGGCAAAGCTGCCGAACGCCAAGTGGCTGGCGCAGGGAACGATCTACCCGGACGTGATTGAATCGGCCAGTTCCAAGACCAAGAAGGCACATACCATCAAATCCCACCACAATGTCGGTGGCCTGCCTGATACCCTGCATCTCAAGCTGCTGGAGCCGCTGCGAGAATTATTCAAGGATGAGGTGCGCGAGCTCGGCGTTGCGCTCGGCCTGCCCCATGACATGGTCTACCGTCATCCTTTCCCAGGACCGGGACTTGGGGTGCGCATTCTGGGCGAAGTGAAGCCGGAGTTCGCTGAACTGCTGCGCCGTGCCGATGCCATTTTCATCGAAGAGTTGCGCGCATCGGGCTGGTATGAAAAAACCTCGCAGGCCTTTGCCGTATTTCTGCCCGTGAAAGCCGTCGGAGTGATGGGAGATGGCCGCACGTATGATTACGTCGTCGCGCTGCGCGCAGTTCAGACCCAGGATTTCATGACCGCACACTGGGCAGAGCTGCCTTATACCTTGCTCGGCAAGGTTTCCAACCGCATCATCAACGAAGTGCGCGGCATCAATCGCGTCGTCTATGATATCTGCGGCAAGCCGCCTGGCACGATAGAATGGGAGTGAAGACGAGCCTGAGCCCGTTCGATTCGATGCTTGCAGATTCAATGGTCTGGCGGTAGAAGCCGAAGCGCGGGTTTGATGGGTTTATTCGGTGATCTGCTGAACCAGTATCCACGGCCTGACTACCACTGCCCATAAGGCGGTATCTGTTTCCAGCCAGTCTTTGGCCTGTGCATCGGATACCTTGCCAATTCGATTTTCGAGCATCCATTGTTCAATCGTCGTCTTATTGTCCTTCGAGATTTGAATGGCGACTTCAACCAAATCCAGTTCCTTGCTGACCGCAACGACCGTTCCGGCGGCAAAGAAACGGAGCAATTCCTTCCAGGCAATCCGGGCTGTTTCCCTATTCAGGCTGGCGCGGAGAATGTCATCTTGATGTTGTGGATCTTGCACGTAATTGTCTTCCTGTTTTCTGGGTTAATGCCTAACGATGTATCTGGACGCCAATTCAGTCCTTGTTCGCAACCTATCTATTTTACTTCGGGCGGTAAAGGCGTGACCACCCCCCTGGAACTGTGATAGTTTTACCCGTTATGGAAGATGATTCATTGGATATGCGTTGCATGAGCGAGGCGCTAGTCCTTGCTCGCGAAGCCTGGACTGCGGGAGAAGTGCCCGTGGGCGCGGTAGTGGTGAAAAATGGGGAGATTGTCGGGCGTGGTTTCAATGCGCCGATTTCGCGCCACGATCCCAGCGCCCACGCGGAAATTATGGCCTTGCGCAATGCCGCCGAGAATCTCGGCAATTACCGGCTGGTCGGCTGTTCCCTTTACGTTACCCTGGAACCTTGCGTCATGTGTATGGGGGCGATATTTCACGCTCGTATTGAGCGGGTGGTGTACGGCGCTTCCGATCCGAAAACCGGCGCTTGCGGCAGCGTCATCGATCTTCCTGGCGAGATCCGGCTGAACCATCATGCCGAGGTGGTGGGCGGGATTCTGGCGGACGAATGTGGCGGCCTGTTGAGTGATTTTTTTGCGCAGCGGCGCGGAAAGGGCATTAACGTTGCGAATTAGGATAGTCGTTGCCGATCAAACCATGGAATTGCTCGATGATCAGGATGAACTGATCAGGCGCTATATCGTTTCCACTGCACTGAATGGGGTCGGTGAGGAAAGCGGCAGCTACTGTACGCCGCGCGGGTCGCACATTATTCGTGCCAAAATCGGGGCGGGGCAGCCCGTCAATAGCGTGTTCGTCAAGCGCCGACCGACCGGAGAGGTTTATACGCCGGAGTTGGGCGCGCAATCTCCCGGTCGTGACTGGATTCTCACCCGCATTCTCTGGCTTTCAGGCTGCGAGCCGGGCAGAAATCGGCTCGGTAGCGTCGATAGCATGCGCCGCTATATTTACATCCACGGCTCGCCTGATAGAGCGAAAATGGGTGTTCCCGGCTCGAAGGGCTGCGTGCGGATGCGAAATGAAGATATTCTGGATCTGTTTGATCGTGTAGTCGCCGGTATCCCTGTTGAGATAGTGGAAGCTGCGTAAAGCGTTGAAAACGCGTACACATTTATTTGGGTCTGAAGGCTTTTACCCGCTTCCCGAACTGTCGCAAAGCAGAGGAGCTTGGGTGCGATGCATAACGCAGTGCGATATAAAGCGCGCTGATCGATGTCGTGCTTAGTGTCAGATCGGGGCGCAACATGGCCGTACGTTGGGCGAAATCTGCCGGACCTTCATTGGGCTGGCGAACAATCCCGGCGCGAGCCAGCTTGCGGCAAAAGTGCTGATAGATCACAGCGACCGGGTCAGCGTCAACTGGGACGCGCCGCCACAGCATGAATCCGGAAAACACCAGCAGCAGCGCCCCAACGCCAGCCGCCAGGCTGACCGCCAGTTCCTTCCACGAAGCCATCTCGAATCCCAGGCGGGACAGCAAGTCATACTGCCGCTCCTGATCGTAGCCCAGCACCCACTGGTTCCAGTCGTTGTTCAGCGTATCCCAGCTCATCCGCAACTGCATCAGCCAGGCGCTATCCATCCGTGCCAGCAGCGGAAGCGGTTCGCCTGCCGGAAGCGCGGCAGCCAAGCCGGATTCTATGCGTCGTGGGGCAACCGCCGCAGTCGGGTCGACGCGCACCCAACCCCGATTCTGGAGCCAGACTTCAGCCCAGGCATGAGCGTCGGACTGGCGCACAATCAGGTAATTACCAAACGGGTTGGGTTCTCCGCCCTGATAGCCGGTCACCACACGGGCTGGCACGCCGGCCGCGCGCATCAGGAAGACGAAACTGCCGGCATAGTGTTCGCAGAAACCGCGCCGACTATCGAACAGAAACTCATCCACCGAGTTGGCCCCGAGCAGTGGGGGAGTGAGGCTATAGAAGAAGGCTTCGCTGCGAAACATTTCCAGAGCACGGCTCACGATTTCTCCATCGTCCTTCGCGGTGCGCTTCCAGGCACCCGCCATCTCCCGTGTCTTGAGGTTGCCGAATGAAGGTAGCCGCAGCGAAAGATTTATTTCTTTGGCCCCTGGATTGAGGCCGGCCAGGTAATTGGGATAGGATACTGCGCGATAGCGCAGGCGCTGCCTCACCGGTTGGTCGGCGAGGAGTTCATAACGGGCGCCAAGGCGGCTGGCTGGCGGCAGTTTCGCAGGCAGATCCAGCGCAAGCAGCCAGCGCCTGTTGTGCGGCTCTAGCGTCAGCGTGTAGCTGACCGGATCGCCTGTTACGGCTATTCTGGCTTGCTTTGGGTCAGGTGCTGCCGCGGTCGACCAGCTCCGCCCATCGAAGAAATCCAGCACCGGGCCACGCCAGTAGCGCTGTTCCGGCTTGGGTGGCGGTCCATCGAAGGCCACGCGGAAGGCTACTGCGCCGGATTGACTCAATTTGCTGATGCTGCCGGGCGTCATGTTGTCGCTCAGTCCCGTCATTCCCTCGTAGGCATCGCCCGGCATGCCCCATAACGGGCCCGGTACGCGCGGAAAAAACAGGAACAGTACCAGCATGACAGGTACGGCCTGGCCCAGCAGTACGGCGGCCAGGCGCAGCAGCTTGCGCGGTTCGATTTGTCTGCCTGGATGGTTGAGTCCGATCAGGGTGGTGGTGATGACCAGCACCAGCAGCAGCAGGTACATGCCGGTAGGAATGGACTGTGAATAGAGGAAGTGGGTGATGAGCAGGAAATAGCTGATGAAGATGGCCACCATGCTGTCGCGCAGCGTTCTGGATTCGAGCAGCTTGAGGGTCAGCATCGCGATTAACAGGGCGACCCCCGCATCGCGCCCGAGCAGCGTATGGTAGCTGCCATAAATGCCCGCTGCGGTGGCAGCGGCAAGCGTGATCAACAGCCAGCGGGCAGGCAGGCGGACTTGGATCAGGCGCATCGCGCCTACGCCGAGGCAGAGCAGGCTGATCCAGATCGGCAGGCGCGTGGCGTGCGGGGCGATGGTAAGCGCTATTGAGGCCAGCAGCCAGGTGTTGTTATCAAGCCGGAACGTGAACATCGCGAAGCGATACCTCATCACTCTCCCCCTTTGGGGGAGAGGTAGGAGAGAGGGAACGGACACGACGAGCAGCGATGTTCATTATTCTGGGAGGCACTTCTCGCCATGTCCGTTAGCCGGATGCGCATTTACAGGTCTTTGATTCCAAACAGCGCCAGCGCCTCCAGACAGGTGCGCTGGTGCACCTCACCGTTGTCTGGTGCCAGGGTGGAGCCGGGAATGCGCAGGCCGTAGCTCAGGCCGGCAATCTGTGCATCCAGCACCCAGCGGCACAGGCGGGAAAGGCGTGGTTCGGTGGACATGCCGGCGAGGTCGTCCCAATCCAGCCAGAGTTCTGGCAGAGCCTGGCCGGAAAACTGCTTGGTCAGCATCCCCCGCCCTTGCGCCATTGCCTTCCACGCGACGTGGCGCAGCGAATCGCCGGTGTGGTAGGGGCGCATGCCGCGAAAGTCCTCGCTGCCTTCGGCTGCGATCGCCCTGTCGCCACGGCCCTGAATGCCAGTGAGCTGGGGTAGCATGGCGGTATCCGGCTGAGGATAAACGATACAGTTCATGTCCAGATCGAGCTTCGACCAGGCTTGGAATAACCCTAGCGGGAATCGGGTGAACAGGGTGAAGCGTCCAAGCCGGAGGATGCCGCGCTGCGGGGCATGCAGCTCGAGTGCGGTGGTCACGGTTTCATCGGCAGGAACGTCCACGAACTGTGGATGCGGTTTTTCAAGCGTCATGCCGATGGCGTAGCGTTCAGACTTGCTGGAGCTGGTCAGGCAGAGGGTGAAACTTGCCTGCTGCCCGGCGAAGACCGGCATCGTTTTGCCGGCGCTTATCGTAAGTTGGGCCAGGTTGCGGTAGGTGTGCAGAATCGAGACCAGCGCCATGGCGCCCAGCAGGAAAGTGAGAACGAAACCGAGACTAAGGGAATAGTTGATCGAACCGACCAGCATCAGCAACAGAACCGCGGCGAACACCAGGCCGTGGCGCGTGGGCAGGATAAAAATCCGCTGGCGGTCGAGGATAATCGGCCCTTGCTCCACATCGATCCGGTTGAAAATTCGTCGCCACACCGGGTGGTTGAAGAGTCGAAACGTCATGACTCCGGCCGGCCCCTAGGGAATGGCGACAGCGCCAAGCAGTCGTTGGGCGGGACTGGATGATTCGGCGCCTGTTTCGCCATGAGCGAAGCGCAGGCGATGGCCGACCACGCTGGGCAGCACCACCTGGAGATCCTCCGGCATGGCGTAGTCGCGGCCTTCCATCAAGGCCCAGGCCTGTGCGCTGTGCAGCAGTGCCAGACCGGCACGCGGTGAAAGTCCGCAGTCGTAGAGCGGGGATAGTCGGGTAAATCCGAGCAGGGCCTGGAGGTAGTCGAGAAGGGCTGCGGAAACATGCACGATGCGGACGTTTTCCTGCAGGGCGGCCAACTGCTTGCCGTTTACGCAGGGTTTAAGCTGCGCGATCAGGCTGCGGCGGTCGCTTCCCTGTAGCAGGGCGCGTTCCGACCGCGCGTCCGGGTAGCCCAGATCGATTCGCATCAGGAATCGGTCGAGCTGCGATTCCGGCAGGGGAAATGTGCCAATCTGGTGTATCGGGTTCTGTGTGGCAATGACGAAAAAAGGTTCGGGCAGAGGGCGGGTTTCGCCCTCGACCGTGACCTGGTGCTCCTCCATCGCCTCGAGCAGGGCGCTCTGGGTTTTCGGGGTGGCTCGGTTGACTTCGTCAGCCAGGATGAGCTGGGCGAAAATCGGCCCGGGGTGGAACTTGAAGGCGGCGCTTTCCCGGTCGTAGACTGAAACGCCGAGGACATCCGCGGGCAGCAGGTCGCTGGTGAACTGGATGCGTTGGAAACCGAGCCCCAGGATCTGTGCCAGCACGTGCGCCAGGGTGGTTTTGCCGACGCCCGGTATGTCCTCGATCAAAAGGTGTCCGCGCGCCAGCAGGCAGGCGAAGGCGAGCCGGATCTGTCGTTCCTTGCCGAGGATGATTTGGCCTGCCTGAGAAACCGCTTGGTCAATTGCCAGGTGCATGGGGCCTCGCTTCGATGTGTTGATGCCGTGAAAACGGCATTATCATGCAGAGTAGTTTATTATTCCGGTCATGAATACTTCTATCAAGAAAACTTTGCTCGCCGGTGACATCGGTGGCACCAAGACGTTGCTTCAGATTTTTGAGTCCGGGGGCGGCGTGCTTGCCGAGAGGCGCTTCGACAGCGCTTCATACGCCAGCCTGAACCAGATTATCGCCGGGCTCCTGAGTGATTTTCCTTCTCTCCCCCTTGCTGCAGCCTGTTTTGGCGTGGCCGGCCCGGTGGAAGGCGGGAAGTCGAACATTACCAACCTGCCATGGCAGATCGATGAAGCGTCGATCGCTATGGAATTTAAAATCCCACAGGTTCGACTGATCAACGATTTTCAGGCCGTGGCTTACGGTATCGAGGCTCTGGAATGCCAGGATCTGGCGACACTTCAAGCCGGTGCGCCGCATGCATCTGGTGTGCGCGCGGTCATCGGCGCCGGTACCGGCTTGGGTGAAGGTTTCATGGTCTGGCAGGAGGGGTATTATGAAGCTTTTCCATCAGAGGGCAGCCATGCCGATTTCGCACCGGTCGATGCGCTGCAAATCGAGTTGCTGCTCTATCTTGCTGCGCGTTTCGGCCATGTTTCCTACGAAAGGCTAGTGTCAGGCCCTGGTCTGGTGAATATCTTCGAGTTCTTGCGGGACAGTCGGGGACAGCAGGCCACGGTGGAACTGCAGGCGGCGATGAAGGCCGGCGATCCAGCGGCGGCGATTTCAGACTGCGCCATGGGCGGCAAGGATGATCTGGCCGTGGCGGCGCTCGACCTGTTCGCACGCATCTACGGTGCGGAAGCCGGCAATCTGGCGCTCAAGGTGCTGGCGCACGGCGGCGTGTACATTGCCGGCGGCATCGCACCGCAGATCATGGGTAAGCTGGAGGATGGCACATTTCTGCGTGCTTTTGCCGATAAGGGACGCTTTGCCGGACTGCTGGGGGATATTCCCGTCCATGTCGTGCTCAACCCCAAGGTGGGCCTGATGGGCGCGGCGCGGGTGGCAGAGAGGATTATGGGGTAACGGCGGCTGCCCAGTGGGTGAACGTCGTGCCAGGGATGCCACAGTCCGGTTCGGTTTCTTTCAATGTGATCAAGTTGTTGTAAAGTAGCCGCGCTTCCTGCTCCAGCGCCAGCGTGTTCAGGCACTTGAGTATCCGGGTAATACGCAGATGGTTGTGGCTGGGATGGGTAAACCAGAGCGATTTGCGCTGTTCCCAGTTAGGCGCCTTGGTAATGCTGTCTGGCGTTCTATCCAGGCCGTAAAAACCCAGCATGCGATCAAAAGCGCGCAACAGCTGTTTTCGAAGTGTCGGGTTACTGCAGAATTCGGCGATCTGTGCAGCATCCAGCGTGGGTGCGGTGGGGTTGGCACCGCTGATGCTGGTCAGCGGGAACAGCCACTGGATGAAGTTGTGAGTGTATTCCAGCCATTCGTCGTCGTGCGCCAGAATGGCGTCGAATGTTCTGCCGTGATCGTCCGGCGCGATGCCGAGATGGAAGTCGGCCAGTGGGTGTGGCACAGTCTCTTAGCCGCCGGTCAGTGACATGAAGCGAACCACCTGCCCCGGTTTCTCGCGGAATTCGTGGCGCTGCGGCTTGAGTTCGATGGCGGCACGGATAGCGTCAGCCAGCTCGTCGTCAGTCGCGCCGGCACGCAGCAGGGGGCGCAACGCCAGGCTTTCGTCCTGGCCCAGGCACATGTACAGGGTGCCATCGACGGATAATCGGACACGGTTGCAGGTATCGCAGAAATGCTGCGACATCGGGGTGATGAAGCCGACGGTGAATGCACCATCCGGGGATTTCAGGTAGCGTGCCGGGCCGCCGCCGGCCATCACGCCGTCGATCAGTCCAAAGCGCTGCTGCAAGCGCGCCTTGACGGGCTGAAGGTCAAGGTATTGCGCGTTCCTGCCGGTTTCACCCATCGGCATGGTTTCGATCATGCGCAGGGTGAAGTCGTGCTGGATGCAGAACGCCACCATGTCGTCGATTTCGTCGTCGTTCACTCCAGCCATGACGACCATGTTGATCTTGATCGGGGCAAAGCCGGCTTCCTTAGCGGCCATCAATCCTGCCAGGACCTGATCGAGACAGTCTCGCCGCACGATCTGGCTGAAGCGTTCCGGATCGAGGGAGTCCAGGCTGACATTGAGGCGGGATATTTTCGCTTTCTTGAGTTCTACCGCATGCTTGGCAAGCTGGGTGGCGTTGGTGCTGAGAGAGAGATCCTTGACGCCATCGAGGGCGCTCAGACGGAGTGCCAGAACAGGCAGGTTGCGGCGCGTCAGGGGTTCTCCGCCGGTCAGCCGGATTTTGCTGACGCCGAGGCGGGCAAAGGCACCGATCACACGTTCAATTTCGTCAAAGCTGAGCCAGTGTTCGGGCTCTCCGAAACCCTTGAAGCCTTCCGGGATACAATAGGTGCAGCGCAGATCGCAGCGGTCGGTGACCGACAGGCGCAGATACTCGACGCGTCTGCCGAAACGGTCTTGCAAGATAGGTTCGTTGGTCATGAGGGGTTTTTGAAGATTACAAACACTATTCGAAACGATATCCTTATCCTATTTTTAACGCGGCGCAATAGGTGAATAGGGTATTCCCTAGAAATTATAATAAAAAAGTGAAAACAGGCAATGGAAATAACAAATAATTCAGGCTTTTCAACTAACTGCATTAAATGTCCGAGATTGGCAGGGTTTCTGGAGCAGGTGCGCAGCGATCATCCTGAATACCACGCCAGGCCAGTGCCGCCTTTTGGAGTAGTAGATCCGCAATTGCTGATCGTCGGCCTGGCACCGGGTATGCACGGGGCCAACCGCACCGGCCGGCCGTTTACCGGGGATTTCGCGGGTATATTGCTGTACCGGACGCTGCATAAGTATGGTTTCGCCAGCGCACCGGCTTCGGTCAGCGTGGAGGATGGACTGGAATTGATCGACTGTCGCATCACCAATGCAGTCAAATGCCTGCCGCCGCTAAACAAGCCGGAGCCTGCCGAAATCAGGCAGTGCAACGGCTATTTATGTGGGGAAATCGCGGGTCTTGGAGATAGTGCTGCGATACTCGCGCTGGGCACGATCGCGCATCAGGCGGTGCTGCGCGCGCTGGAGCTCAAACTCAAGGATTTTTCCTTCGGCCATGGTGCGGTGCATGCGCTTCCCCGTGGAATGACCCTGTACGACAGCTATCATTGCAGTCGCTATAATACTCAGACCAGACGACTTACCGCGGAAATGTTCGAGTCCGTGTTCGCCAATATCCGCAACAACTTGCCAAGGAGCTGACATGCCCTACGTCAATATCCGCATCGCCGGGTCGCTGACTCGCGAGCAGAAACAGAAGATCGCCGAGGAGGTCACCGACACCTTGGAGCGCATTGCCAACAAACCCCGGTCTTATACAGTTATTTCCTTCGATGAGATGCCCTACGAAAACTGGGCGTTTGCGGGCGAACTGCTCGACAATAACTGACCTTGTTCGACGCTGACTGATTTGTTCGATCCTGGGCCTTTCCTCGTTAACCTGCCCCATCTTCCGGGGGTGTACCGCATGTTCAATGCGGGTGGAGAGGTGATTTACGTCGGCAAAGCGCGCGATCTCAAGAAACGGGTTTCCTCTTACTTTCAGAAAACCACACTGGCACCGCGCACCGGACTGATGGTGTCGCAGATCGCCCAGATCGAAACCACCGTCACGCGCACCGAAGGCGAGGCGCTGCTGCTGGAAAACAACCTGATCAAGGCGCTGGCACCCCGCTACAATGTTCTGTTCCGCGATGACAAATCCTATCCCTACATCATGTTGAGTGGCCACAACTTCCCGAGGCTGGGCTATTTTCGCGGCACGCCTGACAAGAAGAATCGGTATTTCGGGCCGTTCCCCAATGCCGGCGCGGTCCGGGAGAGCATGCAGCTGTTGCAGAAAGTGTTCCGGCTGCGCACCTGCGAGGACAGCGTTTTCAACAACCGAACCCGTCCTTGCCTGCTATACCAGATCAAGCGCTGCACCGCACCCTGCGTCGGCCTGATTGGGGGTGAAGGCTATCATCAGGATGTGATGGAGGCCGAGTTATTCCTGGAAGGCAAGGAGCAGCAGGTGCTGGAACGCCTGGAAGCGGCCATGCAGGCGGCGGCGGAGGCGCAGCGCTACGAGGTGGCGGCGGTGTTGCGCGACCAGGTCATGGCCTTGCGCACGATCCAGGAAAAGCAGTTCGTCAGTGGCGAGAGCGGACTGGACGCGGACGTGGTTGCCTGCGCCGCAACGGAAGGTGTGGTTTGCGTCAATCTGGTGATGATCCGGGGAGGCAGGCATTTGGGCGATAAAAGTTTCTTTCCCAAGAATGCCGATGAGTGTGATGCGGTCACCGCGCTGGACGCCTTTCTGGCGCAACACTACATCGGTCGCTCCGTGCCGCCTTTGATCATCGTCAGTGAAAAGCTGGATGACGCCATGCTGGCGGCGCTGCTGACAGAGCAGGCAAAACGAAAGGTTCAGATCAGCGCCACCCCTATTGGTGAGCGACGAGTGTGGTTGAGGATGGCGTTGGAAAACGCGCGGATCGCGATCACGCAGCGGCTCAGCCAGCAATCTACTCAGGAGGCACGATTGCAGGCGCTGATCCAGGCGCTGGATATTCCGGAGGGAACTAAGCGGATCGAGTGCTTTGATATCAGTCATACCATGGGGGAGGCGACGGTGGCGTCCTGCGTGGTGTACGACAACTATGCCATGCAGAATGGCGAGTACCGGCGCTACAACATTAGCGGCATCACGCCGGGAGATGATTATGCCGCCATGCGTGACGCACTGACGCGCCGCTACCGCAAGATTGCGGCAGGCGAGGGGTGCATGCCTGATCTGATTCTGATCGACGGAGGCAAGGGGCAACTGGGAGTGGCCGAGGAGGTGATGGCCGAGGTGGGGTTGAGCGATGTCCGCCTGATCGGCGTGGCGAAGGGGGCGGAGCGCAAGGTGGGTCTGGAGCAGTTGATTTTTCCGGACGGCGAAAAGGCGCTACAATTACCTGCTGATCATATCGGGCTGCATTTGATCCAGCAAATCCGCGACGAGGCGCATCGCTTCGCCATCACCGGACACCGGGCGCGGCGCGGCAAGGCTCGCCTGCATTCTTCACTGGAGGATATTGGCGGGGTGGGAGCAAAACGGCGGCAGAAATTGCTGGCACGTTTC
This sequence comes from Sulfuricella denitrificans skB26, assembly GCF_000297055.2. Classification (NCBI taxonomy): domain Bacteria; kingdom Pseudomonadati; phylum Pseudomonadota; class Betaproteobacteria; order Nitrosomonadales; family Sulfuricellaceae; genus Sulfuricella; species Sulfuricella denitrificans. Next base: position 1,303,791 of record NC_022357.1, read on the forward strand.
GGCGGCTTGAAGGGCGTGCAAGCCGCCAGTGTTGATGAATTGGCCCAGGTTGAGGGGATTAGCCAGATGCTGGCGGAAAAAATTTACCAGGGACTTCACTAGTGCCACTGAATATTCCAAACTTACTGACTTGGCTGCGTATTCTGCTGATACCGGTGTTTGCGGCTGTATTCTACCTGCCGGCCACTTGGCTGCAGCCGCAGTGGGTCAACCTTACCGCGACATTGATTTTTGCCGTGGCGGCAGTGACCGACTGGCTCGACGGTTATCTGGCCCGGGTGCTGAAGCAAACCACTGCTTTCGGCGCTTTTCTTGATCCTGTGGCGGACAAGCTGATGGTGGCGGCGGCCTTGATCATCCTGGTGAAATTCGATCGCGTGCCGGCCCTGATCGCGCTGGTTATCGTTGGTCGGGAAATCACCATCTCCGCATTGCGTGAATGGATGGCAGGGATCGGTCAGGGTAAAAGCGTGGCGGTTTCATTCATCGGCAAGCTTAAAACTACCGCGCAAATGGTGGCGATACTGCTGCTTCTGTATCACGACCCGGTATTTCAGGTAATCGACACCCATGTTTGGGGAACTTGGTTGATTTATATTGCGGCGATTTTGACTTTATGGTCAATGGTTTATTATCTAAAACAAGCCGCACCGCAGGTGCTTGAAGAAAAGTGAATGGCGCTCTATCTTGACATTGGCTCCAAAGTCATTAAAATGGCGGCTTCTTAATTGCGGGAATAGCTCAGTTGGTAGAGCACAACCTTGCCAAGGTTGGGGTCGAGAGTTCGAGTCTCTTTTCCCGCTCCAGATTCAGAGGGAAAGCGTTAGCTTTCCCTTTTTAGTTGCCTAGCACATTTTTTGTGCGCTTCTGTTCCAACGGCGGGGTAGCAAAGTGGTTATGCAGCGGCCTGCAAAGCCGTCTACGCCGGTTCGATTCCGACCCCCGCCTCCATCAAATTCCTCCGCGACAAGCTTCCGTCAAGATTTCGGCGGAGTATTATTGCCATTTCAGTGATTTCACCCGCTAGTTCTTCATTCCGGCAATATTGCCGATGCGGAGTTCAGTCCTTTTTGATGCATCGTCAAAACAAGGGTCGCACTGCTACAAAATTAGTTTTATAATCCTTCGGGTTAATGTCATTGAAATGAAGATATTGGTATCGAGAATATCCTTTTCAGCAGGCAGTAAGCAGGACTCCAGATTCTGGAACAATGAGACTCAGCCGACATTGTTTCTACTCCAGCTTTAAGAACCGGACGTCGCGGAATTTATATAAATATCCTGTTTAAATTGCGGACTACCTTCTACCCATGTTGACTAGCATCAGCGTAATCAGCTATACCGCGGCCGCTTTGGCATATCTGGTCCTGTTTGGGCTATCGCTGACCAGCTGGCGCGGCCGTACGCCGGGGAAATTGCTGGCGCTTGCCTGCCTGACTTCTGCGCTTTGGTCGGGCGCGGTTGCCTACTATGCCGCTCATGGATACCAGTCCACGCTCGGCTCGGATCTCCTGGAAGTTCTGCGTAATGGAATCTGGACTTTTTTCCTGCTGACCCTGCTGGGTCCTTTCCGCCAAGTCGAAGGTCGATCCTTCATGAGTGTGAGACCGGTCACGGTAATTCTTGCCGGTTTCTATCTCTTTCTCCTTCTCGGCCTGGTCTATTCCTATTACAATTTCTATGCGGTTTCAGGATTTCCCCTGGGGACAATGGGCTTTCTGACCGGCATTGTCGGGCGAGTCATGATGGCGATCATCGGCATCGCTCTGGTGGAACAGATCTACAGGAATGCTCCCCCCAATGAGCGCTGGGGGATCGTGTTTCTATGCCTTGGGGTCGGCGGTGCATTTGCCTACGATTTCTACCTGTACAGTGAAGCCATGGTGTTCGGACGAGTGGACGTCGGTCTCTGGAATGCACGGGGGGTTGTCAATGTGCTTGTCGTTCCTCTCGTGGCCATCTCCGCAACGCGAGACCCGAACTGGTCGCTGAACCTTTCCATATCCCGCCAGGTCATTCTGAGTTCCACCGCATTATTTGGCGCCGGCGTGTATTTGCTGGCCATGGCCGCAACGGGTTACTACATTCGCAACTTTGGCGGAAACTGGGGAACGGTTCTGCAGGTAGCCTTTTTTTTCGGCGCATTGGTTCTGCTATTTCTGGTGTGGTTTTCCAGAAGGTTGCGTTCCTGGCTCAGGGTTTTCATCAGCAAACATTTCTTTAGCTACAACTATGACTATCGGGAGGAGTGGCTACGTTTTACCCGTACACTCTCCGATGGCCGGCATGGATTGGGCGAACGGACCATCCAGGCCGTCGCGGATTTGGTGGAAAGCCCCGGCGGAGCCCTATGGGTCAGCAAGGAATCCGGCAACTGCGAATTCCTCGTGCACTGGAACATGCCCATGGCCAGCGGGGCCGAGCCGCTGAACAGCGCCTTTTGCCATTTTCTCGAGAGCAAGCATTGGGTGATCGATTTGCAGGATTATTCTCTTCACCCGGAAAGATATGCCAAGCTGGTCATTCCTCAATGGTTGAACGCCATTCCCAAGGCGAGTCTGGTGATTCCGCTGATTCATTACGGGAGACTGTTTGGCTTTGTGGTGCTGGCCCAGCCCAGGAGCAGAATCAAGTTGAACTGGGAGGTTAACGATCTGCTCAAGATCGCCGGCTGCCAGGCTGCAAGCCATCTCGCGCAGCAGGAAGCGGATAATTCACTGTTGGTGGCGCGTCAGTTTGCCTCTTTCAATCGCATGTCCACCTTTGTGGTGCATGATCTTAAAAACCTGGTAACCCAACTGGCGCTGCTGCTTTCCAATGCCGATGCACACAAGAGCAAACCGGAATTCCAGAAAGATATGGTCGAGACGCTGGAACATTCCGTTAATAAAATGACGGGGCTCCTTGAGAAGATAAACGAGTGCTCCCTGAAATTGAGAAGCGGCGAGCCCATGAATGAGGAACACACCTCACTTCCCATGGACAAGTTGTTGCAGCATGCCGTAGTGGCTCACTCTGCTTCCAAGCCGAAGCCAGCTCTCGAAATACTGGATGGCACTCTGGAGGTCCATGCTAACTGGACACGCCTCGAGCGGGTGATCGGGCATCTCATCCAGAATGCCATCGAAGCCACCCCCAAAGACGGACAGGTGCTGGTTCGTTTGTCCAGGCAAGAAGACACCGCGATCATCGAGGTCAAAGATACCGGGCATGGCATGAGCGAGGAGTTCATCCGGGAGCGATTGTTCAAGCCTTTTGACTCCACCAAGGCGGCGGGCATGGGGATAGGCGTATTTGAAATCCGTGAGTATGTACGCGAACTGGAAGGCCAGCTTGAGGTCGCCAGTCAGCCGTCAAACGGCACCACTTTTCGCGTGATCCTGCCGCTCCATTTCCAGGATCAGACTGTTGCACAACCCGCATAGCGACTCAAGAGGTAACCGGTGAGCGAAGATAAAAAAAAGCTGCTTATTGTCGAAGATGATCCTGGCCTGCAGAAACAGTTGCGCTGGAGCTTTGATGCGTATGAAGTGTTGGTGGCAGGGGACCGAGAAAGCGCGCTGGCGCTGATTCGGCGTCATGAGCCGGCGGTGGTCACCATGGACCTGGGGCTTCCTCCTGATCCCGATGGCGCCTCGGAGGGCTTTGCCACCCTCGAACAGATACTGGTGCTCGCGCCGGAAACCAAGGTGATCGTCCTCACCGGCCAGCATGATCATACCAATGCGGTGAAGGCTATCAGCATGGGTGCTTATGATTTCAATCAAAAACCTTTTGATCCCGAGATGCTGGGCCTGATTATCAAAAGGGCCTTCTACCTGCACGCTCTGCAGCAGGACAACCATCGGATGCATCAATCCACCGTTGAGTCCCCCCTGTCTGGCATTATCAGCAGGGATCCCGGCATGGCCAAGGTATGCCGCAACGTGGAGAAAGTGGCGCCATCGAATGCCACGGTCATGATGTTGGGCGAGAGCGGTACGGGCAAGGAAGTGCTGGTGAAAGCCCTGCACCAATTGAGTACGCGGCACGAGAAACGCCTGATGGCAATTAACTGTGCAGCGATCCCCGAGCACCTCCTGGAAAGCGAGTTGTTTGGCTACGAAAAAGGCGCCTTTACCGGGGCCGCCAAGCAGACTTTGGGGAAAATCGAGTGCGCCGACGGAGGTACATTCTTCCTTGATGAAGTGGGTGACTTGCCTATGCCATTGCAGGCGAAACTTTTGCGTTTCCTGCAGGAAAGGGTGATAGAAAGAGTGGGCGGGCGCACAGAGATTCCCGTGGATGTCCGCATCGTCTGTGCGACGCACCAGAAGCTGAAGGAACTGATCGAGATGGGGCGTTTCCGGGAAGACCTCTATTATCGCTTGAGTGAGATTGTGGTCATGATTCCCCCGTTACGGGATCGGATGGGTGATCCCACGATGCTGGCGCATCATTTCAAAAACAAATTCAGCACCCAGAATGGGCGAACCGCTATGACTTTCAGCACGGAGGCGCTGGTCGCGATAGCCAACTATGATTGGCCAGGCAACGTGCGGGAAATGGAAAACTGCGTCAAGCGCGCCGTCATCATGGCGGATGCCACCCAGATTACTGCGGAGGATCTTGGGTTGCCGAGTGACCTAGGTGCCCCAATCAACCTGCGCCAAGTGCGTGAAGAGGCTGAATACAAGGCGTTGGTTAAGGTGATGGCGAGTGCGGATGGCAATATTGTCAAAGCAGCTGAATTGCTGGGCGTCAGTCGTCCCACCCTGTATGACCTGATGAACCGTCATGGGCTGAAGCAAGGTTAATGGCATTAATGTGGGGGTAAAGGTTGATGCCATCTGGGATGGCTCGCAGGATTATGGGTGGCTTTGTGTTACTAACCACATATTAATGCTGAGGTGATTCAACCCACTATTCACTGCCCGGTGTATTGCTGATTTTAGCCAGTTCATCCAGCGCGCGCGGATGGTCTGGAATTCGTTCCAGGACTTTCTGGCAGCATGTTTTTGCTTCCTCAAGGTTGTTGCGACTGCGATGGATTCTGGCAAGGCCAAGTAGCGCATAGGGATCGAATCCGACTTGCAGACTGCGCTGGAAATGGTGCTGTGCTTCCTCAATGTTACCCGTATTGAACAGTGCATCGCCGGCACGGGTATTGATGCGCTGGTTGTCGGGGTCCTTTTCCAGTGCCTTGGCCCACCACAAACTCCCTTCGGTGTGATCTTCCTGGCCGCGCGAGCAATTGGCCAGACCGTATAAAGCGACTGGATTCTCAGGGTCGATGTCGAGCGCGGATTTGAAATAACGCGCTGCCTGCGCGTAGTTCGCCAACTGCTGATGAAGTTCGCCCGCCATCAGTAACGCTTTAAGGTGCGAGGCATCAAGGGAAAGCAGCTGCTCGAAGCAGGACAGGGCTTTGGTATTTTCCCCGATCTTGTAATACAGCAACCCCACACCCAGCAGTGCTGCCTTGTCCTGGGCACCATGCTGTAGCGCCTTGTTGCAATAAATTTCCGCCTCGACCGTGTTGTTCAACTTCATGTAGGAATCCGCCAGACGCGCCATTACCTGTGCGTCACCGCGGCTACCCTCAAGATAGCGCAGCCAGTAAGGAATGGCCTTCTCCGGATGTTCCTGCCCGCGATAGGCGTCCCCTATTCCTCTCAGGGCGAATTTGTTGACTGGGTCCTGTGCCAGCGCTTTGTCGTAATAGCTGATTGCGTCCGCAAATTTTCTGAGCGCAGAGTAAAGATTGCCCAGGCCAACCAGCACATACTTGTTGTGATTGTCGAGCGCAAGCGCGTCACGAAAATGCTTCTCGGCTTCCCAGAACATTCTTTTGCGTAGCAGATCGTACCCGCGCTTGGAGAGTTCAACGATTGATTGGTTAGTGTTAGGCATCATTTTCTGTTGACCGTGTTTATGCGGGTACTAGGTCGATTATAAGGCGTTGCGGCTGAAATATGCACATTCTGTCCGGATGTGTTGCAGGCTGGAATGAAAAACCCCGCTCTGCGGCGGGGTTGGAACAAGTGAAACACTGTTATTGTTATTACGCGGCGCGCTGCCTCCTGGCGAATCCAGCCAGACCGAGCAAACCTGAGCCAAGCAGCCAGAGTGCTGCAGGTACGGGTACAGGGGTTGGAACAGCAGTAATTCTTGCATAAAGCGGTATTTGGCTCGCAGTCAAGGTATCTGGAACGATCAAGGTCGAGTAGGTATTGTTATCGCTTGCTTTATAAAAACCAAGAAGTTCAAACGAGTACGCTTGTTCGCCAAGGAAGAATTGTGTACTGCCAACTGGACTAAATGTAAGCGTGTCCTTGTAAGATGTTTGAATGTCGTTGGTGCCGGGACCCTGGGCAATGCCGAAGTTGTAATTAAAATTAACTGCGGAGTACCCTGCCAGCGAAAGCTGCAGGCTCAGGCTTACGTTGGCGATATTGGTTACGCCGGCAATTGCGTTATTGGCATGGGTTAGCCAGCCAATCGCAAAAGCTGAGCCTGGAGTAACAGGCGCAGTATTGGCATTGTTCTGAAAAACAAGACTTTTTTGGCCGCTGGTAGTAAGTGGAGCCCCCCAGTAAACGGCAGAATAATTGCTATTTGTGACGGATGTAATGTACTGAGGATCAGAGTAAGAATAGTCCGTTTGCGTCCATGTTCCGCTGGCATTCTGGAATGTATACGCTGCATGGGCCATCCCTGAAAATACTAGCAGAGCGAGAGATGCCAGTCCGGTAATTAGCCGAAGCCCTTTGAAGATTGGTGTAAAGTTAAGGTGGTTTGACATGGTGTGCTCCAAATAAATTTTTACGCCCCGTTTTGGGGGAGTGTCGACCCTGATCTCATTTTCTTGCTTGTTTGGCTGCATTTGGCTGTTACCGCGCCAGCCCCGTCAAAGGTGGCGGAGGTAGTGGTGCGATCACTAGTGGGGGCGGAGATGGCGGAGCAACAACATTGGTTGCCGTCAACACCTCAAAAGTAATATAGGGTGTCACCGGTATGGGTGTTGGTGTCGGTGGGATTGGAACGGGGAAATCCATCGTTGCCAAGGCAAGAGGCGCCGGACCTGCGGCAGGCTGTACCATCATCTTCCATGGGCCAAAATCTTCCGGCGAATCCTGCGCAATGGTCGTATTCCCATAGGAAATGACATCGAACCATTCGCTTTTATCTGCCTGTGCTCCCGTGGAAACTCCCAGAGCGAGCACCATGCTGAGTGAAATGGTGTATCTTTTGGTGTTCACGATTTTTTCTTTCTCGGTTATGTTCTGTGCAAAATCTGAAATTGTTAACTATTAGTAATGTACAAAGCACTAAACATGCCACATGGTGTACATATTAATAATATCAAAGTGTTGCGTGAAAGTTTCTGGTGCAAATAGAAGGGGATGGGCAAGAAGTGTAAAGTTTTTCGACAAATTTACGTCGTTTTATTCAAGTGACTTATGGCTGAGATTGTCGAAGCCCGTTCACCCTTCGACGAGAATTTCGGGAGGAACGGGCTGAATCAAGCAGTGCTGCTTTATTGAAGTGCTGACTTGGCGGCAGTGCGCTTTTCTTAATCGAAGGTGCGGCTCAAGGTTAGGCTTGTCATATCTCGATCGTAGTTGTAGTAGGAGATGTTCGAATCATTCCGATAAGCAGTAAAGCTACCTGTGATCCGCCAGTCTTTCAACATTTCTTCCTTGAAATCATGGTGAAATCCCAGTTCATAAGTTTTGAGAGTGTCCTTTTGGTTCTGAGTAAGTAGTGGCACGTTCGGGTTCAGGGCATCCCATTTCGTGTCGCGCTGAATGTATCGGCCATACACAGAGCCGTTTTCCCAGGTTACAGCGCTCGCTCCGACAAAAAACTCCGTGCCGTCGTTGCTGTAATAGTTCCGGTCTGCGGCTTCATGGAAAAACCGTATTCCGGCTTGCGCCGCGACTTTGTTGTCATGATAGACGTGCCCTAAATAGGCGCCCATGGCGGTGTAATTGCTATCTTTCCCGATGTCGCCGCTACGTGCGAATTCCCGTTTTTGCGCGAGCAAATCCCACGTGAGTTCGCTGTTACCCAGTTGCCAGGTAACGCTGGGGAGAATGGAGACATATCGTGCAAGAGGTGCGCTCCCATACTGGTAGTGGTCGAGGCTGACGTTGACATTGGCCCGCCACTTGTTGAGTGCAAACCAGGCTGGTCCGGTGCTCAATGTGATAACTTCCAGGTTAGAAGCGTGTTCGCTGAAATTCTCTTTCGCGTAGAAATTTGCGCGGCTCTGCCAGAGAAAACGAGCGGCCGATTCGCCAATCTTGACGGGCGTTGGCGACTGGTAGGTGTGGCTGATGCCGGCGGATAGGGTCGCTGCCGTGTCGGCGCGTGCAGCCTCCGAGGGTGAAAGGTTGGTGGCTTGCGCGATCGCGCCCGAAGGCCCCGCGTTTACATTGGAGTCGTGCATGAGGCCAGCGGAAAGAGAATATTCCCAGACTTTACGTTTTAATAAGGCCTCTTGATCGCCCTTGAGTTGTGCCAGGAAAGTCAGAACGGAAAGTCTGACGTTATCCGGGAGGTCCGGTTTGCGGAGAACGGCTTCGGCTTGTTCTTTAGCCGCTTCGTAATTCAGTGCCTTGTAATAGGTGAGAGCCAGTTCAAGGCGAACCCGATCAAGTTCGGGGCGCAGGTTCAGGATTGTCTGCAAAGATTCGATGGCGGCAAACAGGTGGCCTTGCTCCCGCTGGTACAAGCCTTCCTTAAAAAGATGGTCCACTTTCTCCTTGTCGCCCTCTGCGGCAAAGGAAACAGACCCGCCTGCCATCGTCGCGAGTCCGACACAAAGCAGTAGCATTATTTTTGGTTTTTGCATGATATTAGCCTTCAAGGTGTTTCTTTCTTTTTAAAATTAGGCTGCGCGACAGGTGAATTTCGCGTGATCATACTACGGTTTTATTTTTTTATGATGTAAAGATTTTCGACAATTATATTGAGCTTGGCTGCGTTTTCAAATCCCCTCATTCTCCCTTTGTTAAAGGGGGAGGAAGATGGCGTCACCTTGGGCGGTTCACGGGTTTATCGGCGCCTTTGAGGTGCTCACCCAATAATTCAGCGCGATCATCGCACGAATTTATGAAACATACGAGCTAGTGATAATCGTCTTCTCGTTGGTGGCGAACTGCCAGGATGGTCACTGTCTCATTGTCGTCGATCTCGAACAGGGCGACATATCCAGCTGAGCCGAAGGGAATCAGCAGTTCACGCAGAAACGGGTTGTCGGGAATGGCTTTGCGGCATGTAAAAGGGAAGTCTCTTAACAGCTCGATGCTTTTGCCAATTGCATCACGTGCTCGACCTGCGGCCTGCCGGTCACTCTCCAGAATGAAGCCATATAGCCGCCGCAAATCCTCCCTCGCAGCCTTGGTGTAGCGAACTCGATAGCTCACGTACTGGCCTTGGCCTCTGCATGGGCACGCATGTCGTCCAGCTCGCGCAGGACATCCTCGGCAGCGAAGTATTCGCCGGTTCTTTGCGCTTCGTCACGTGAAGCCAAGCCGCGGGCAATGAAGGCCTGTTGAGCCAGTCGACGTTCAATGCTGGCTCGTATAGATTGCTCTACAAAGCTCGACAGGCTCTCGCCATTCTGCAAAACACTTTCGGCAGCCAGCCGCAGTTCAGGCTCGACGCGAAGTGATGGGATCGTAGCATTTTTCATGACAAATTCCTTTGCGTTGCATTTGCGATTCAGTGTATCTCGTTCCAGTCATGATGGCAAATAACGTCGTCGCACTGGGGGTTTACCTCACTGAATTACTACGGCAAAGCCTGGGGCTTAATTTAGGTGAGCGCCTCGAAGGCGCCGATAAACCCGTGAATTACCCAAGGTGACGCCATCTTCCTCCCCCTTTAACAAAGAGGGAAAGAGGGCGATTTAAAAACGCCGGACTCGCAAAGGCCAAACCTTTATTTAAGTACCCCGGTTGAACAAGGTTCACCCAGCTGAATTAACTCCCAATCAGAAATAAATCGGCTTTCTGGTCTTTGTCGAGAAATTTAACGAGTGACTTTTTAAGACATGCCAATATGTAGCGAATTTAAGTACTCCTGAGTTATCATTTCCTTATAAGAATAATTGATGTTTTTTGATTTTCTTTATACCTGTAATAGTCATGGTTATTGAGTGAAATTTGTCGATAAACTTTACATATTCATGGCTGGATATCAACATCATTTTCCGTATAATCATTGAAAAATATGAAACAAGTGGCACGGGAACAAACCTTGCTTATAAATTTTGTGATTTAACTGTGGCGATGGATTTAAGCGGCCTGTCAGGTTCGTTTGTAGTAGTGTAGCAATGGTTCAAGAGCATTTAATTAAACTAAAAACTGGGGGAGACACAAATTGAATACCTGGATGAAAAAAGTTCTGATGGCGTTTGCAATGCTGGCCTGGGCACCGTTTGCATTGGCGCTTACGCCTTATATCAAGGCAGACAGCGTAACCGCGGGTGACGTCAATGCCGTCATGGCCCAGGTCGAGAAAAAATTGCAGGCAGGTGGCTTTACCGTGGTTGGCAAATATCAACCCCAAGGTATTGCGGGTAATGGCGTGGTCATCGTCACCGATAAGGCCATCCTGGATACCATAGCCAAGATTGGTGGCGATACCATCGTCGGCGCCGGCATCCGCGTAGGCGTCAAGGCCGACGGTACCGTTTCCTACATGAACCCGGAATATTGGTACCGTGCCTACTTCCGCAGCAATTACGACGCCAACGAGGCCGCGGTGAAAGGCCTGGAAGCTCGCCTGAAAACCGCTATCGGCGCCGGCGCAGCGTTCGGCGGCGATGTGAAAGCCGACGGTCTGGCCAAATATCATTATATGTTCGGCATGGAATACTTCGAGGACAACCGCGACCTGGCAACCGCAGGCAGCTTCGAAAAAGCAGTTGAAATCGTTCATGCCAACCTTGCCAAGGGCGCTGGCAGCACCGCCAAGGTTTATGAAGTTGTGATGGCCGACAAGAAAATCGCCGTATTCGGCGTCGCCATGAACGACCCAAAAACGGGTGAGGGCGTATGGGTCAACAAAATCGACGGTGCCGAGCACATTGCTGCTTTACCTTACGAAATTTTTGTTGTCGGTGACAAGATCATGGGATTCTTTGGCCGCTATCGTATCGCCCTGTCCTATCCGGCGCTGAAAATGACCAGCTTCGGCAAGATTATGGCTACCCCGGGTGCTATCAGGTCTACCCTGAAGACGGTGGCGGGTGCTGAGTAAAAGATTTCAACATTCCCTCCCCTTGGCAGGGCCAGGGTGGGGGTTGAAAGTTTCGCGAGTGAATGAGCGAGAGTGATGGGGCGGTGGGAAGCCGCCCCCCATTATTTTGCTTAATTGATGGCAGGATGACAAAAAATAATGACGTTTCAGGAGGAAGCATGAGTATCAAGTCCAATCGTTTGTTGGCTGCCGCTATTGTTGGTTTACTGTCGGGTTCAACAAGCGCTTTCGCCACCAACGGCTCTTTTATGATCGGTTCAGGCGCCGGCTCGATTGGCATGGGCGGGGTAGGGGTGACCTCGCCGCAGGATTCGATGTGCGTGGGTGGCAACCCCGCCTGCCTGGGCGAGTTCATTCAGCCCCAGTTCGATATTGGCGCGGGTTTGTTTCGGCCGGTCAGAGCTGCGGGGACAACTGTTATGGCGGGTAGTGGTGAATATGTGGATAGTGAAGTTAACCTGTATCTATTGCCGTCCATGGGGTTTGTCTGGCCTTTCAACGATCAGTTGACAGTCGGATTTGCCGCTTTGCCTGCCGGTGGAGGCGGAGTTACATTTGCTCCGGGTTCTGGACTTAAGGCGGGTGAACCTGCTGGTAATAACTTTTTCTCCGCTGAAAATTATCTGGGTACGGATCTCGTCCAGTTGATTATTCCGATTACGGCTGCATACAAGGTCAATGAAACGAATACCGTGGGTGCTTCGATTATTCCGGCGCGTCAACGCTTTCTTGCGCAGGGCATATCTACTTTCAAGCCTTTTTCCGCGAGTCCTGACTATTTGACGAACAATGGACATGATTTTGCCAATGGCCTGGGTGCGCGGATAGGCTGGATGGGGTATTACTTCGACAGACGCGTTACCCTGGGAGCGACCTATGCCACCAAGGTGTACATGCAGAAATTCGAGCATTACAGGGGCTTGTTTGCCGAGCGGGGAAGTTTTGATATTCCTTCGAATTATGCCGTCGGTATAGGCATCAAGCCTGTCGAGAACCTGACTGTTGCAGTTGATGTGGAGAAAATTCAGTACTCTGACGTTCCGGCTTTTGCCAATAGTGGGCCGGATAGCTCCGGCAATTTGAACGTGGGCACTACCGGTACGGCTACCGCATTGGGAGCACCTGAGGGTGCGGGCTTTGGCTGGAAAGATCAAACGGTTTACAAGCTGGGTGTGGCGTATAAACCCAATGATAACTGGACGCTCCGCGCAGGCTACAATTACGCAAAGATGCCGATTCGACAAGAGCAAGTCCTGTTCTCGGTGCTTGCGACTGCTACGTCAGAAACCCATTATACGGCGGGCTTTACCTATAGCATGGGCGAGCAGTCCATCCTGGGGTTCGGCAGCGAAGGATTGATAACATTCGCCTGGATGTACGCTCCCAATGTCAGAGTCGAAGGCAAGACAGTGGGGCCTTCCCTGGAAGCGGGTCTTGCTGGAATGCAAATGCGCCAGCAGTCATGGGACCTTGCGTATACGTTGAAGTTTTAACTTGCCCAAACTCGCCGGAATAAAATTTTTGAAGAGCTTACGCGTTCAGCCTGACGCTCGGGGTTGCGCCAAATGGCGTAACCGCTGTGCCAAGCCGCTGAAGGTCAGTCAGTATTTAGGAGAAGTAGTATGAAAAAGATATTTACCAGCCTGTGCGCTGTTGTGCTGCTCGGTAGCGGCATGGCTCAAGCAATGGGACCGGACATAGTCAATGGTAGTGCAACCAACAACTTCACCATGCTCTCCCCCGCCAATAGCACAATTGGGGGCTCTACCGACGTAACCTTCACCTGGGACGGCACCTACCGCACCACGGTGGTGACTGACGGAACCTGGAACGCAACACTGGCCTCGCCAACACCCTTCTTTGGCTTTGCATGGACTGCGCACCATGTCAATATCTATGCGCCGGGTACCTATGTATTCAATGCCGGCTGCGCTGCCGGCAACGCTTCATGCGGAACAGGTCCAAATCTCGCACTGACCGTGCCTGCAGGCAAGGTGGGCGTACACATGTTGTTCGACTGGAACACCTCCTCAAACATCGATGTGGTGTTGTTGTGGGATATGAACAAGTCCTGGGCTCAAAACGGAACATCTTCCCCGTTTTTTACTGGTACTGGGAGCGCTACAACGGCTACCGTGTGGAATGGCGTTTCACTTGACGTTGATGCAGATGGCTTCGCCGGCGCTAAAATGGTCGATGGCCCATTTGGTCTATCACCTGCCACTGCGTATAGCGCCAACTTCAACGTGAATGGCATTGCCGCAGCCACGACACCTGTTGCCGCGCCAGCCGATCTGGTGCCATCGAACTTGGCAACTGCGGTGGCGCCCAACGCGGCCACTTCCATTGCAGTCACGTTCAGCGAGGCGATGGACGTGGCTTCGGTACAGTCCGCATTTACCGTCGACGCCGGAGTCAATATCTGTACTGGGATCGTCGCTTCCAATTCGGATAAGACATTCACCTGCACGCATAATGCACTCGCGTTGAGCACGATCCACATTGCGACAATATCGACAGGTGCGAAAAGTGCGAAGGGTATTCCATTGGCCTCGGCAGTGACCTGGTCGTTTACCACCCATTTCGCCAACGATGTCGTGGCGCCGATAATCTCTGGCGCGCTGACGCCAGTAAATGGGGCTGTAAACACTTTGAATACACAACCCATTGCCATTACGTTCTCCGAGCCAATGGCGGGTTCTACTGCAACTGCGATGACAGTGGCAGCGAACGGCGTTGCAGTGACCGGGGTGTTTCAGGCTTCGAACAGCAACCAGACGTTTACCTTTGTTCCAACCGCAGGAGTCTTGCCGAATAGCAGTACCATCGTGGTGACAGTACCGGCTGCCGGCGCCGTGGCTGACGGTGCGGGCAATCCGCTGGCCGCTAGTCCTGCTTGGAGTTTCACCACTGAGGTGCCGGCTTCACTGGTGGCGAGTGGGGCCACTCTCTCTGTTACGGGCGGGAACATGGTTTCGACCGAGCCACTTAGCGCTGCAAGCGCTCAGAGCACGGCGGCCGGATTTGGCAAGTCCCCGCCCTCAGGCGTCACCTTCAATAACGGCTTCGTGAAGTACAAGGTGAACGGGGTGGCGTCGGGCGGCGCAGCAACGATCAGGATCGTGTTTCCGAGGACAATCACCGGCAAGGCTTTCTATAAGTTCAAGCAGTCAACTGGTGACTATATTTTGCTTACGGTTGGTGGTGGGCCAAACCAGTATCTAGAAGTGAATGCCACAACTATTGATCTTAACGTGGTGGACGGTGGATCGTTGGATGATGATGGTGCGGCGAATACCATCATTGTCGACCCAGTGGGTGACGCTGATGTGGTTGTCGGTGCGACCGCTTCAACCTTGGGAGTCTCTGGTGGTGGCGGTGGTTGCGCCGTCGATCCATCCGGCAAGGATGCCAGCTTGCTGGTTGCATTGCTTGCAAGCCTGGGTTATGTCGGTTGGCGTCGCCGTCGTAGCTAGTGCTGGCTGTTGAGTAATTTGAGACGCCCGTCATAGAGGGTGATTCAGATCGCTAACAAACCCCACCTTTTTCGGAAGATGGGGTTTTGTTTTTTTAATCGGGGGTTCAAAGATGGGGAATTGCCGAATCGCGGGGTAATTGCAGCAACTCCCACCCCCGTAATGAACTGACCGTAGCAAGCCTTCTGGCAACGTTCAGCCTATCAGCTGACAAGACTCGCGCCAGCAGGTGAGCCTTTCTGCATGCTCCGACACACCGCAGCCAGCAGAAGTTTTGCTATTACCCCGTCCCGGCCAAATGAATTCCCGGACATCTGCAAAACTGTGCTTCACGGTCACTGAATTGCGCTAGGCGTACACCCGCACCATCCGAATCAGTTATTGACGCTGGGTCACGAAAGGTCCGTATTTGCAGGAATCCTTTCTGTAAAAGTTTGCTATGCTGAATGTATTGTATACATAACTTTACCACCCAGAAGGAGCTGGCATGCACAAATCCAAATCAGGAAGATCGCTGTTTGTCGTTGCCGTACTGTTGGTCAGCTGCAGTGGTACCCAAGCTGCGACTCTTTCAGCCGGCACGTATAACATGTTCATCAAGACTTGGGCCAATTCAACCACTGCACTCAAGTCTGGTTTTTCTTATGGTTCTGCTTGTACTAGTCCTTTTTGTGGTCTGACTGACAATGGTGCCCTGGTGCGTGGCCTAGGTTCGTCGATTGGAGGGGATGGATACGCCGGCATAATCAACATCACCGTAAACGGATCGGGTGATTTCGGGGTGAATTCATTCAGCATGGATGCCTATCCATCCGTTGGCGGTGATTTAACAACTTGGGCAAATAGTGTTGCCGGCATGGGGGGCAACATTGATGCGGGCGGCAATATTACCTTCAATCTGACCGGCCGCGTGGGAGTGATGAACTTTTTTCCTGCGTTTGACAATGGCGGCCTGGGAACAGCGTTTTACGCCGACAATGCAGCCGGAATTCCTGGTTACACGGGAACAGGCCTGAATGTCCCTTTCACCACGGGAACGTCCTGCAACCTGAACAATGTCACAGGGGCGACAGATACGTGTCTCACTGGCCAGGGACTGGATAACAGTGGCAACGCCGTGCTGGTGTCTTTGGGTAATGTCGGCTCTGATTGGGGCTATTTTGAGACGACAAGTTTTGCTGAAATTTTTAGCGTGCATATTCAGGCAGTGCCGGTTCCGGCCTCGGCATGGCTCTTCAGCTCAGGGATACTGGGCTTATTTGGTGTGGCGCGTCGTAAACACCCTAAAAAATACAACAATCTTTAATAACCGTTTGCGCCAACTCCCCGGAAATTCCTTCTATATGCCGGTACATGGGTGTTGTGCAGTTCGCGCCAAACGCCTGCAGGCGTCCTGACAAGGTGCTGAAATCGTTGAGCGGTCAGATTGTTTGCGGCTTGTCGAAAAACATTACAGATTGTTTCGGCAGGCAAAAGCGGGGGTCATGGTTTGTGTGCATTTCAGTAACCTGCTGTATTGTAATTATAAATAATAAGATAACGAGTGTTGCATCGTAGAGTAGATGTCGTGGCTGCGGCTGGTAGAGATTTCAAGTATGCAGACTTGTCGGAAGTTTTTACAGATTCAGTATATTAGTAACTAATGACACGCCCACTGGAATTTCATAACATCATGAAATAAATGAAATAACAATAAAAATAACGAGCTGGCACACTGCTTGCTTATGTTGTTACGGCAAGTGGCGAGTTGGTAGCTTTGAACTAGAAGCGGTTAGTCAAAACGGAACTGTTCTTAGCGATGCAATGCAATGTCGCCACTTAAAGTTGAACCATGCATTTATGTTGTTTACACCAAACCAAACTGGAGAATGAATAATGAAAAAATTAATCTTGGCAACTGCTCTGACCCTGGCTTTCGGTTCCGCTCAATCCGCTACCCTGGTTGCAGGCAATAACTACACGCTGAACGTCAACACCGGCACCAGCTGCTTCACCTTCGGCAATTGCACGGCTGTTCCTACTTCTGCCTTCGTTGACAACAATGGCGATGCAATGACTTTGGGAATTGGTTCTTCCGTTGCCGGTGATGGCAAGGCCGGGTTCATGAATATCAGCACCACCTCCGATGGTATGGGCGGCGTGAACTTTACCGTTTCTTCCTACAACATGGACTCCTACCTGGGCACCGCTGGTGGCGTGTTCAGCACCCGCGCAGTGAACACTGCGGGCATGGGCGGCAACATCGACTGGCAGGGCAACATGTCCTTTAACCTGAACGGCCGTACCGGTATCGCCCAGTTCTTCACCGGTTCCATCGGTGAGCAGCTGTGGAACGTCGGTGCCACCTTTACCTCCGGTAGCCAGACCAATGCCGTCGGCACCCTGACGGGTTCGGCGCTGAGCATGGGCGGTAATGTGAAAGCTGTGAGCGCCTCCAATGTTGGTGCACCTTGGCTGTTCTTCGCAGGCACTCCTTACACCGAAGTGTTCGACATGCAGATCGTCGGTGGTCCAATTGTTCAAGGTGTAGCTCCTTCCGCTGTGCCGGTTCCTGCTGCTGCCTGGTTGCTCGGCTCGGGCCTGCTCGGTCTGGTCGGTGTTGCGCGTCGCCGCAAGGTCGCCTAAGAGCTGTGTCTGGATGAGGGCGCTATGACGTTGGCCCTTGTCTAAGTGCTTTGAAAAAGGCGGATATCATCACTGATATCTGCCTTTTTTATTATCAGGCCTTGGTTTATCGTGGTGCTAAGAGCTATTAAATTTAAAATCTGGAGGAGCATGTTCATGCGACATTTAACGATATCAACGATAAGCCCCCTGCTGATTTTGCTGGTCAGCACCAACGCGCTTGCGGCTACGCCCACAGATTGGGTCACGACGTATGATCCCGCCTTTTACAGCGGCACAGGCGGCACGGTTACATTTAATGACTGGGGTTATAAAGGGCCGACTGGGGTAGGCGCCAATGACTTTGTGGTCACCTCGCCCGTTACCGGCATCACCGGGTTTGATTCCAGCCGAGTCGGCCAGAGGCAAGAAGTTCTTACCCTGGACCCGGATTGGAAAACGCGCGATGCCGCAATCACTAGCACTATGGCCGAATTTGGGCCTACCACAGTACGTCCCAATACCAGTCAGGATGCCCAGGTGAACTTTTTTCACTGGACGTATACCACCGTTGGAGGCAGCACCTTCAATAACATGCAGATCGATAAGGCGGGCAATTATCAGGTCGCAAAAAATGACATGAATTTTCAATTTTACGACACTTTTAACTACCATGACACAACGGGTGCCGCTAACAATTCGACCATTATTGATAGCAACATCAATTTCAAACCCTACGCCTCCTCTGATGCCACCGGGTGGTGCGGGTCCGTACTGACCGGACCGAATGCCCTGGAGGTCATGGCGGGTCAAGTGAAGTTCGACTTGTCCATGGATGTGTACATGGGTAACGCCAGGCAGTCGCTCGCGGGGGGGATCACGCAAATCATACCCGACTTCGTGATGCGCAGTTACGGCAGCTATGTCGTAAACCTTGACAGAGACCAGTACTACACGGGTAGCGCGGTGATGAACAACAATAATCCCGAGATCAACCCACTGGATGCCAACGGCGAAGTGTCGGGCGCGGCCCTGGATGCCGCTTACAAGAACCGGGTATCTTTCCTGGGGGCTGGCCTGATACCGAAGGGCGTGTGGCTCAAGGCGAATTCTTACCTCTCGCCCGGTGTTAAAAATCTTAATGCGGATGGAACCTGGAATTACACCATTGCAGGTAAGGATACCCAACAGCTTTGTGACCCCTATAATTCGGCACTAAGCGCCAGCCCGGAGGCCGGGGCGGTATGTTATGGGAATTTCTTCGCCGGTTATGCTTTCCTCATGCGCGCCGATGGGCAGCGCACGCTGACCTATGTTGATCCAACCGGCCATTCAGACTATGCCATCGCCTCCCTGGCAGCCGTACCGGTTCCTGCAGCCGCCTGGTTGCTGGGTTCGGGCTTGATCGGTCTGCTGGGCATGGCGCGCCGCCGCATGCCAAGTTGAGTTAAAGGTACCAGCGGCATCGAGGTAATCGGTGCCGTTGCTCCCTTGATGTTGAATTCCGCGAATGTCAAATCAATATCCCCGGTAACTGCTTTTCCTTTCTGTTATTCGAGCAATGCGTGGGTGATCAATCTATCATCAAAGATGCATTCTACTTTCAGGAGGGATTGATGAAAATTACGGCTATGGTTCTTGCGCTCGTTGGTTCATTCTCTCTGGGTGCCGCTCAGGCGGCATTTCTCCAGCCCGGTTCCTCTGGAACGATCACGGTAACCAGTGGTTGCCACGCATTTGGCGAGTCATGCACTGTTAACGGAATCGGTAGTGACGACTTCACCGATAACGACAGTATGGCTTCCACCAATGGGATCGGCAGCGCGGTTGCCGGCGACGGCAGGATAGGATGGATGGATTTCACGGTAGGGGCGGAAGGCAACACGATTCATTTGACCAGTTTCCATATGGATACCTACAAGTACACCGCTATGGGTGACTTCAATACGCGCATGGTGGATACCACGAATGCGGTTGGTGTTATCGACAATAGTGGCAACATGACCCTGAATCTGGAGGGGCGAACTGGCATCGGACAATTTACTGCTTACTCTCTTGGTGAGCAGGCGTGGAACCTCGACTCTCATGGCGCATGGGCAACATATTGTCCGGGCACAGGAGCATATACTCCTTTCACCACGGGAAATTCTACTGCAGCATATTGTTTCGATGGGTCTCCTTCGGTCAATGTGACTGGCAGCGCTTTAAGTGCTGCGGGTGCAGGTGCATGGACTGGCAGGATCGTGTCTGCTGGTAACATGGGTAGTAATTGGGGCGGCTTCGATGGTGCTGCGTATAGTGAAATTTTCAATATCACAGTGACGGGTGTTGAAGCTACCACGGTACCTGTTCCGGCTGCTGCCTGGTTGTTTGCTTCTGGCCTGTTGGGGCTGATTAGTTTGGGACGCAAGCAGGTTGTCTAACGCAATTTCAATATGTAAATTAGGGAAGTGCTGATTTTTTCGTCGTACCGGCGAAAGCACGACGTCCGCTGCGCTCTATATTTATTTATAGATTTCGACTTTTGTGGGAATGACGACTAGTCAATTTATTAGCACGTCATTAGAGTAAAAAATATCGGGAGCATTATAATTGTTGCATACCAATCCAACCGCCAATTCAATGGATGAATTGATTGCACAAGCCGAGAGATTACGCACGGCAGGTCGGTTTTAAGAATCGGAATTCGCATTCCGTAGCGTATTGCAATTTGATGATAAAAACTTTGCTGCCTGGCAAGGGTTGTCTCGGCTAGCTCAGCAGGTCGATCGCATGGATGAAGCAGTCAACAGCCTGAGTCGCGCCTATGCGATCAGTCCCTCTGCTGGCCTGGAATCGAAGCTCACAAAACTCACCAGGAAGTTCGGCGCAAAGGAACGGTCGCGTGTGTATCGGCAAATAGCGCTTTAGCAGGCGGATCTGGGCAATGTCTTCGCGGCTTTTGGTTCAATCCGGAAGTCGTTAAGGAACGATCCGAAAAATACCGAATCGTGGTTTTATTTCAGCCGATTTCTGCAGGACGTTCGTTTTACATCAAAGGTCGATGCGGCGCTCCGTGCGGATTTGACCAACGCGCTGATATCAGGCGGTTCGGACAAACCGTATATGGTTCATGCCGTGATAAGCGCCTTGACGCAGGAGCGGTTGTTCGGCGAACTGTACCAGCGCATGACGCTTGATGCGCCAGAGGTGTCCTTCGACAACATTGATCTTTCAATATTGAATGATCGGCTCTTGGTTGGCCTGCTGCGTGGCGCTCTCGTTACCGATCGGCAGATGGAGTTGCTGTTGACTGCGTTGCGCAGACATTTGCTGGGGAAGATGGTTGAGTCCATCGGCATGGGTTCATCTGCCGGACTCGGGTGCGATGAGTTCCTCGCCGCACTTGCCACCCAATGTTTCGATAACGAATACATTTTCAGCATAACCGATCAGGAGTTGTCGTGGCTGAAGATATTGGTCGATCAGGTTGAAGGGATTGCTGCCGAGACTGTGCTGGGCGCTTGGCTTGCGATGATTGGCGCATATATGCCATTGTGTCGGTTGCGTGATGTCGCGGATTTTTCAGAACGGCGCTGGTCGATGCCTTGGGATTCGCTCATTGGATTGCAGATTCGCGATCTGATGATGGAGGATTCGATAAAGAAAACGCTGGGTGTTATTGCCGAAGTTCGCGAGGGAGTATCTGAAACCGTCCGGAAGCAGTATGAGGAAAATCCCTTTCCGCGTTGGGTTGATCTTCCCGGAGTTGCCCGGGAGGACTCTCTGCAGGCCTATGTTCGAGGATTGTTTCCCGCGGCCACGTTTGCGATTGGTGGGCAAAATGCGCCTGATATCCTGGTTGCTGGTTGCGGCACCGGATTGATACCGGCGCTGTTTGCTCGCCAGTTTCCGAAGGCGCGCATTCTGGCGATGGACCTGAGCCGCTCGAGTCTGGCGTATGGAAAACGCAAAGCCGATCAACTTGGACTGAATGGTATCGAGTTTTTGCAAGGGGATATTCTGGCTTTGGGTGGTCTGGGGCGCAGGTTCGACTTAATAAACTGTTTCGGCGTATTGCATCATACGGCGGATATTGTCGAGAGTTGGCGGGTGCTATGTGGCTTGCTGAAACCTGATGGGCTGATGCAAATAGGCCTGTACAGCAAGATTGCCCGGCAAAGTGTTGCGGTGGTAAGGAGCTATATTGCCGCTAGGGATTATCCATCCACGCTCAAAGGTCTGCGCAAATGCTGGCAGGATCTGATGCTCTCCGATGACCCACAATTGAAGCCGATTGTGAATTCCTGGTCGTTCTACAGTGCGAGCAATTTCCGCGATCTGGCCTTTCATGTACATGAGATATATATAACCATTCCCCAACTCAAGCAGATGCTTGATGAGTTGGATCTGGATTTTATCGGTTTTGAGCTTGATTACCCGGAGTCGAAATCACTTTATCGTATCGAGTATCCCGACGATCCTGAGATGACATCGCTAGGTAATTGGGAGATATTCGAAAACCGGCACCCTATTACCTTTGAGAACTGCTACAAGTTCTGGGTTCGTCGGAACGTGTGACCGAGGTGCTATGGTGGCGCGGTCACTGACAACTGCAGAAAACTCGGCGAACGTTATGGAACCACCGGATTAATGAAAGATAGACCCGATCTTCGATCCAGAAACACAGACCACTGCGTGCGAATCCGTGTAATGGTTGTCACCATTTCCCCTCATCAGCGTGTCAATTGTTGCTTTATGCTGGCCCCGTCGTGTTAGTTATCCGGCTTGTTGTTGTAGGAACTTCAGCACTGAGCTCGGGGTAAGCGCTATGCTCAATAGCGATTCCCATAAATACCCATATGCGGTATCCTTTTCGGATATGTCCGTAATCCCCGATTTTCAGCGAATACTGCGTCAATTTATCCATGCGCGATGGGCTACGTTGTTATCGGGTGGATTGGTCGTTCTGTTGTGTTGGCTGCTGGCGCAATGGACGTGGCTGGTGCTGACCCCGAAAGCCAAGCGGATGTCTGCCGATGCTGCGCTACTGTCTGCTCCGGTGGCGGCTGGTGCGGTTTTTTCCTCTCATCTCTTCGGCCGCGCGTCGGGTGAAAGTAGCGCGCCTGAATCGCAACCTGCAACGTTTTCCAACCTGAAACTGCATGGGGTTTTTGCGGCGATCGGCTCTTTGCCGGCCTTCGCCATTCTGAGCGTGGACGGTAAGCCGGATCAGCCGGTGAAAGGGGGTATGGAGATTGCCCCTGGTGTGGTGCTGGTGGCTGTTTATCCCGATTACGTGGAAGTGCGTCGCAAGGGGGTGGTCGAGCGGCTCAACCTGGAATCCAGAGCAGCCGGGTCTGGCGGTATTTCCAAAGTTGAAGGTTTCAGGTTGAATGTTCAGTCGCGTTCACCAGGCAGTTATAGCTTTTCCAGAAACGAGTTGAATCAGGCGTTGCAGGATCCAAAGCAGCTGATGAATTTGGGGGAATTTGTTGCGCGACCGGGTGGAGGCGGGATGCTTGTCGCATACGCGCCGCGGGGCAGTCTGGCGGAAAAGCTGGGTTTGCAGCAGAACGATGTGGTTGTTCAACTGAACAATCGGCCTGTGGCCAGCAATCAGGATATTGGTCGGTTCTATCAGCAAATGCAGCAGTCGGGACAGGTCAGGCTCAACGGCGTGCGCGGCGGCAAGGCCTTAACGTTAACTTATTCAATTCAATAAGAATTCAAAAAGAGTAGTGGGGGGAAATATGAGTAAAGCGCTTTGCCGGGCCTGGTTGGTCATGGGTGCCGTGTTGTGCGGGTTGGGGATGGTGTCTGCGCATGCCGAGGAGGAGCAGGTTACTCTGAACTTCGTGAACGCCGATATCGAATCGGTGGTTAAGGCAGTCGGGGTGATCACCGGCAAGAATTTTGTGATTGATCCGCGGGTGAAGGGCACGGTGAATATCGTTTCCTCGAAGCCGGTTCCCCGCAGCCTGACTTACCAGATTCTGCTTTCGGCGTTGCGCTTGCAGGGATTTTCGGCAGTGGAGGGGTCGGGTGTAGTGAAGATTGTCCCCGAGGCGGATGCCAAACAGAATTTCAGCATTACGACGGGGAAATCGCTGGCGGTTAGCGGCGACAGGATCGTTACCCAGGTTTACCCGCTCCAGTACGAGTCGGCAGCCCAGCTGGTGCCGGTATTGCGCCCGCTGATCGGCCCAAACAATACGATTTCCGCTTATCCCAATACCAATACGCTGGTGATCACGGATTATGCGGATAATATAAAGCGTATTAATAAAATCATCGATTCGATCGACCAGCCCAGCAATGGCGAGTTGGTCGTCATCAAGCTGAAATATGCGTCGGCGCTGGATTTGGCGCAGCAGCTCAGCCGTTTGCTGGTGGAGGGTTTGGCCACGGCGCCTGGAGCGCCGGGTGCGGTCACGGGCGAACCCGGATTGCGGTTTATGGTTACCCCGGATGTTCGCACCAACAGCCTGCTCATTCGCTCCGATAATCCTGCTCAGATAACCCGTGTGCGCAGCTTGGTCACGCAAATGGATACGCCGTCCAGCGACTCTGGGAATATGCATGTGGTGTACTTACGCAACGCCGAAGCGAGCAAGCTGGCGGAAACCCTGCGCGCGATTCTTTCCGGCGAAGTCAGGAGCGCCCAGACTGCCGTGGCCGGTCAGCCGCCTGTCGCAGGAGGGGCGCAAGCGCCTGCCGGGGCTGGAATCGTTCAGGCTGACCCTTCAACCAATTCGCTGATCATTACCGCGCCGGAAAATATTTATAACTCATTGCGTGCAGTCATCGACAAGCTGGATGCGCGTCGTGCTCAGGTGTTTGTCGAGGCGTTGATCGCTGAAGTGACCCTGGACAAGGCGGCGGAGTTCGGTATTCAGTGGCAGTCTCCGCTTAGCAGCGATAGTGCCAACCGCGCCGTGGTGGGTGGGGTTAATTTTGGCTCGGGCGGTTCGAATATTGTCAACCTGGCTACGGGGTCGGCGCTGCCTGCGACGGGCTTCAATCTGGGATTGCTGCGCCGGATTACCGTTGGCGGCAAGGAAATTGCGGGGCTGACCGCCTTGGCACGCGCGCTCCAATCGGACGTGAACGCGAATATTCTTTCCACGCCCAACTTGCTGACCATGGATAACGAGGAAGCCAAGATCGTTATCGGTAAAAACGTTCCCTTTATCACCGGAAGTTATGCCCAGGCGGCTGCCGTTACGGGCGGGTCGGTTTCGGTCAATCCATTCCAGACCATCGAGCGCAAGGATGTGGGCCTGACCTTGAAGGTCAAGCCGCAAGTGGCTGAAGGAGGTACGGTCAAGCTGCAGATTTTGCAGGAAGTGTCCAGTATTCAGGATACGACCAACCAGGCCGGCATTATTACCAACAAGCGTTCCATTGAGTCGACAGTGCTGGTGGATGATGGGGAAATCATCGTGCTGGGCGGCCTGATTCAGGACGATGTGCAGGATGGCGTCGACAAGGTACCCGGGTTGGGCGATATCCCGATTCTGGGCAGCCTGTTCAGGTACGAAAAGCGCAAGCATGTCAAAACCAACCTGATGGTTTTCCTGCGGCCAGTGGTATTGCGTAATTCTGTTGCCTCCGAGTCATTGACTGGCGACCGTTACGACTATATTCGCAATGTTCAGAGCAAGACCCAGATGGGGTCGCATTTGCTTCTGCCGGATATTGTCGCGCCTCAGTTGCCGGAATTGAAGAAGAAAAAGGAAGAAGCCGGTAAGGTGAATGATGCGAAGGAAATGGTGGCTCCTCCTAAGCAGGCTGATGTGGTTCCTTCACCCTGACGGAAGGACAGAATGGTGGTAGGTCGGTTCGCCGACTTAGCCCATTTCCACTCACCCCTTTGAAGGGGATGGGTCCTTAATTTCCAGGAAACTCTCAATAGCACGCCATGCCCAATCAAAAACTTTCCACTCCCGATCCCAAGATCACGCAGCTTCTGCCTTACCATGTCGCCAAAAGCAAGGGCGTGATCGCGGTGCGCCAGCTTGGTATCGAGATCGAGGTCTGGGTGCGCGATGGCTTGCAGGCAGAAACCCTGGCCGAGACCCGCAGAACTCTAGGACGGCCGTTGCATACGGTGGTGCTTGAACCGGCCGTTTTCGAGCAGTGCCTTGCCCAGGTTTATGCACGCGCGGACGATCACGCTGCGCGCCTGATGGACGATATGGAACAGGATCTTGACTTGCAGCAGCTGACTCAGGACCTTCCTGTGATCGGCGATTTGCTGGATGTCGAAGATGATGCCCCGATCATTCGCCTGATCAACGCGCTGTTGACACAAGCCTTGCGCGAGAAGGCCTCGGACATTCATATCGAGCCCTATGAAACGCGTTCGGTCGTGCGTTTTCGCGTTGACGGCCAGTTGCGCGACGTGATCGAACCGCAGCGCTCCCTGCATGCAGCCGTAGTATCGCGGATCAAGGTGATGGCGCAACTGGATATCGCGGAAAAGCGTTTGCCGCAGGATGGCCGAATTACTCTGCGCATCGCGGGCCGCCCCGTGGATGTGCGCGTGTCCACCTTGCCTACGGGGCATGGCGAGCGCGTAGTATTGCGCCTGCTGGACAAGCAGCATGGGCGTCTCGATCTGGATGGTCTGGGCATGGGTGCCGCAACCATGGTTGGCCTGGACAGCCTGATCCATCAGCAGCATGGCATCGTGCTGGTGACGGGGCCGACCGGATCGGGCAAGACGACGACGCTGTATGCCGCGCTGTCGCGCCTGGATGCGGCCACCCGCAACATCATGACTGTCGAAGACCCGATTGAATACGACCTGGACGGCATCGGGCAGACCCAGGTCAATGCGCGCATCGACATGACTTTTGCCCGAGCTTTGCGCGCGATTCTGCGCCAGGACCCGGATGTGATCATGATCGGTGAAATCCGCGATCTGGAAACCGCGCAGATCGCCGTTCAAGCCAGCCTTACTGGTCATCTGGTGCTGGCCACGCTGCACACCAATGATGCGGCCGGTGCGGTGACGCGCCTGATCGATATGGGCGTGGAGCCTTTCCTGCTGGCTTCTAGTTTGCTGG
This sequence comes from Sulfuricella denitrificans skB26, assembly GCF_000297055.2. Lineage (NCBI taxonomy): Bacteria > Pseudomonadati > Pseudomonadota > Betaproteobacteria > Nitrosomonadales > Sulfuricellaceae > Sulfuricella > Sulfuricella denitrificans. The sequence goes on from NC_022357.1 coordinate 1,330,177, forward strand.
GTGTGCTGGCGCAGCGGTTGGTGCGGCATACCTGCCCGGATTGCCGCAGATCCTATGCGCCGGATGCGACCGAGCTGGCCGTGCTGAATTTGCCGCATCCTCCCCAGACCCTTTATGCGGCCACCGGCTGTACTAGCTGCAATATGACCGGCTACCGGGGGCGCACAGGTATTTATGAGTTGCTGTCCGTGGATGCGAACTTGCGCCGCATGATTCATGATGGTGGATCCGAGCAGTCCTTGCGCGATTACGCAATGGGCGCGGGTTTGATTGACTTGCGGCAGGATGGGATGCGCTGGGTGGCGAGCGGCGATACTACACTGGAAGAAGTGCTGCGCGTGGCGAGAGATGTCCGGATTTAAATACGAAGCCATCGATTCCGATGGGCGTAGCCGAACAGGGGTGATCGAGGCGGATACGCCGCGCCAGGTTCGCTCGAATCTGCGCGAGCAGGGCCTGATCGCGGTACGGGTCGATGCTTTATCGGAAAAGAGTGTTTCCGGCGGGTGGCGATGGTCGCTGCGGCGCGGGCTGCCGCTTTCAGAGCTCAGTTTGCTGACCCGTCAGATGGCGACGTTGCTGAATGCCGGCCTGCCCATCGACCAGACCCTGAATGCCTTGATCGAACAGTCCGAATCGCAGCACCTGCGGCAAATACTCGCTGGAGTGCGCAGTGAAGTGCTCGCAGGCCATGCTTTGGCTCGAGCGTTGTCGAAATATCCCAGCGTGTTCCCGGAGCTGTATCAAACCCTGGTGCAGAGCGGTGAGCAATCCGGCCAGCTGAGCAAGGTGCTGCTGCGTTTGGCGGATTACATGGAAGACCGGCATGCGTTGCGGCAAAAAGTGGCGCTGGCTTTTATTTACCCGGCCATGGTGACCCTGGTTGCGGTGGCGGTTGTGATCGGGCTGTTAACCTATGTGGTGCCGCAAGTGGTCAACGTTTTTCAGAATACCCACCAGCAGCTTCCTTTGCTCACCCGTGCCTTGATTGGCCTGAGCAGCTTTCTGCGCAGTACCTGGTTCATCTGGTTGGCAGCCCTTGCTGCGGGTGCATGGGGTGCGCGCAGGGCGCTCAAGCACGAGCCGGTACGCTACCGTTTTCATCTGTGGCTGCTGGGCTTGCCGCTGATTGGAAGATTGATCCGCGGCATCAATACCGCGCGCCTTGCCAGCACACTGGCCATCCTTGTCGGTAGCGGGGTGCCGCTGTTGACGGCATTGCAGGCCGGGGCGGGAGTGCTGGGCAACCTGCCCATGCGCAAGGCGCTGGAAGAAACCGTGCGCATGGTCAGGGAGGGTGGCAGCTTTAGCCGCTCGCTGGCGCACGGAAAAATGTTTCCGCCGGTGATGATTCACCTTATCGCCAGCGGCGAAGCCAGCGGCACGCTGGATCAGATGCTGGAGCGCATTGCGGTGCAGCAATCCCAGGAAATGCAAACCCGTGTCGCGACCCTGACCGGCTTGCTTGAGCCCCTGCTGATTCTGCTGATGGGAGGGGTGGTGCTGGTGATTGTGCTGGCGATCCTGTTGCCGATATTCGAGATGAATCAGCTGGTGCATTGATGCTCAACGGGCTGCTGGCGGATGTGGGGCTTGCCGGGTATCGTCCGTTTTACCGCGATCGCCAGTTCATGTTGGCGCTGCTGGCGGGAATGGTGGTCTGGCTGGCATTCTGGCAGATTTCCCCGGGCTTGCTTCCGACGTTTTCCCTCACAGCGAATGTTCCCCTTTTTCTGTCTCTGGTGATAGGGCAGCCGGTGCTGGAAGAGCTGCTGTTCAGAGGGGTCGTTCAGGGGCAATTCCGGCTGCGCACCTGGGGCGGGAAAAAGCGTTGGGGCATGACCCAGGCAAATCTGCTGACATCGGTGCTGTTTGTGCTGGCCCATGCGTTTTACCATCCACCGCTTTGGGCTCTTGCCGTGTTCGTGCCTTCGCTGGTATTCGGACATTTTCGCGACAGGGTTGGGAACATTTACCCATCGTTGGCGCTGCATGTTTATTATAATATGGGGTTTTTTTGCTTGGGGAGATACATTTCCTCTCCCTAATAGGGCCCTGATTAACCCCCTCTCCCCTTGCGGGAGAGGGTAGGGGTGAGGGTAATGATTGATTTCTCACCCTCTCCCCAGCCCTCCCTCATAAAGGGGGAGGGAGTGTTGGACTTAACGGTAGGAGGTTGTAAATGGAGTGTATTTCGAAGTGCCGGCAATCCGGATTTACCCTGATCGAAATTATGATCGTGGTGGTGATTCTGGGCATCCTGGCAGCGCTGATTGTTCCGAAAGTCATGGGTCGGCCCGATGAGGCGCGCGTGATTGCCGCAAAACAGGATATTGCCGCTCTGGGTCAGGCGCTCAAGCTTTACCGACTGGATAATATCCGCTATCCGGCGACGGATCAGGGCTTGCAGGCGCTGGTGGTAAAGCCGACGGGCGCTCCGATCCCGCCAAACTGGAAATCCGGCGGTTATCTCGACCGCCTGCCGAAAGATCCCTGGGGCCATGATTACCAGTATTTGAATCCGGGTACGCACGGCGAAATCGACGTGTTCAGCCTGGGTGCGGATAGTGCTCCCGGCGGTGAAGGCAATGATGCGGATATCGGGTCGTGGAACCTGTAATTCCAAAATGAATGTCTTGCGCCAGGCCGGCTTTACTCTGGTTGAGATTCTGGTGGTGCTGGTGATTATCGGCATTACTGTGGCCATGATCAGCATCAATCTCGTTCCGGACGATAAGCGCGTGCTGACGACAGAGGCGCAGAAACTGGCGCTGTTGTTCGAACAGGCACGCGATGAGGCGATCATCAGCGGAAAGGAAATTGCGTGGTCGGTCGAGGGAGATAAAACCCGTTTCTGGCGCAAGGACGATAAAGGTAAGTGGGCAACCGTCAGCGGGGATGATCTGTTCCGTGATCGCGATCTAGCGACAGGAGTGACGCTCGCGGAATTGCAAATCAACTCGGTGAAGGCGGCCATGAATGAACGCCTGATTTTTTCACCGGGCGGGATGAATATGCCGTTCAAACTCGATCTTGTGTTGAATACCAGTCGCGTGTCGATTGCGGGCGACAACCTGGGTAAGCTTGTGCTGAAGAACGATGAATAAGGAAAACGGATTTACCCTGCTGGAAGTGTTGATTGCGCTGGCTATTCTGGCCATTGCCATGGCGGCAGTGGCACGTGCATCCGCACAGATGGCTGACAGTTCCCATGAACTCAAGCTCCGGCTGTTGGCGAGCTGGGTTGCGGAGAATCGTCTGGCGGAGCATACCTCCCAACCGCTATGGCCCGATCTCGGGACAAAAAGCGGTGAGGCTGAGCAGGCGGGATTACCCCTGCGATGGGAAGAACGCGTTGCCAATACGCCCAATACTGCGTTTCGCCGGATTGAAATCAAAGTGTACGCACGCGATCATGGTGAGCATGCCCTGGCGCAACTGGTAGGGTATCTGGGACGGGGCAAGGATTGAGAATGCTAGGGGCGAGCATTGCAACGAGCAGATCAAAAAAACGTGCCCGTAGCCCGCGCGCGATTTTCACGCTGCATGGCTTCACCCTGATCGAGCTTCTGGTGGCGCTGGCCATTTTTTCCGTGATGTCGGTGGTGGCATACCGGGGATTGAATGCGGTGCTGGAAACGCGCGAGCACTTGATGGTCGATAATCGGAAGTGGCGCGAACTGGCGGTATTTTTCGCTCAGATGAAAGAGGGTGTGACCAATGCCGTTGACCGTCCGGTTCGCGACAGCGGCGATCTGCTAGCCCCCGCCTTTCTGGGAAAACCGGATGTGGTTGGCGAGAATGATGCCCAGCTGATATTCACGCGCATGGGTTTTCCCGGCCAGCAGGGGCATCTGGGAGATTTGCAGCGCTTAGGCTATCGTTTGCGCGACAAGAACATTGAGTTGCTGGTTTGGCCGGTGCTGGATCAGGCACCGCATACGCGCCCCACGGTTAGTAAGGCGCTGGGCAATGTATCAATCTTTGTGGTGCGCTATCTGGACGATAAGGGAGTCTGGCAGACAAACTGGCCGGTAATCGGGCAGAATATCGTCTTGCCGCGAGCGGTCGAGGTCAGGCTCGGTCTGGAATCGGGTGAGCAGGTGACCCGGATGTTCGCGCCATGAATGTTCAGCCTGATCCCCGTAATGGCGCAAGAGAGCGGGGCGTCGCACTCATTACGGTGATTCTGATCGTAGCGCTGGCTGCCAGCATGGCCGCATTCATGGCCTGGCAGCAGCAGATATGGGTAAGACAGGTAGAGAATCTGCGCGACCAGGCTCAGGCGCAAGCCGTTGCCCGCGCGGCAATTGACTGGGCACGGGCGGTTCTGGCTGACGATGCGCGCAATAATAATGTCGATCATCTGGGTGAAAAATGGGCATCGGTGCTGGCGCCGCTGCCGGTTGAGAATGGCCAGGTAACCGGGAGTGTAGCCGATCAGCAGGGCTTGTTCAATCTCAATAACCTGGTGCGCAACGGCAAGGCTAGCCAGACGGATCTGGCCATTTTCCAGCGCTTGCTGGAACTGCTTGCTCTGCCGGTTAATTTGGCTAATGCCGTAGTGGACTGGATTGATGCGGATTCCGAGACGACCTATCCGGGTGGTGCCGAAGACTTCGATTATTTGGCCATGGATCCCTCATACCGGGCAGCAAACCGGATGATGGTCGAGGTAGGCAACCTGTATCGGGTCAAGGGGTTTGCTCCTGAGATGGTTGAGCGCTTGCGCCCTTTTGTGACGGCCTTGCCTGAACCGACGCCGGTCAATGTGAATACGGCGCCGGCGGAAGTGTTGGCGGCATTGTTTCAGGATATGTCCCTGGGTGACGCAAAAGCGCTGGTGGAGGCAAGAAAGTCCAGCTATTTTCAGGATCAGGCCGACTTTCGGGCGCACCTGCCGGCAACCAAGGTGACGCAGATTCGGGATAATGATTTTAGCGTGAACAGCCGATATTTCATGGTGACGAGTCTGGCCAACTTCGGCCGCGCCCAATCCGGCTACAAGGCCTTGTTGGCGAGGCAGGGGGAAAAGTGGCCTGTGGTGGTCTGGAAAAAAACCAACTGACTTGGTGCTCTGCTTCAGTATGATCGACGTTATATTTCACCGCAAAGGACGCAAGGGTATGCAAAGAAAAGAAAAATGTAGAGGTGTTACCTTGCGTTACTTTGCGTCCTTTGCGGTGAAACGTAGTTTTTAAAAAGGAAAGTTCTTGTCGCTTCTGCAGATTCACATCCCTGAGCATTTCACCGGAGACGCTGCCTCGCTGACGCCTGCTTCACTCGATGTGCAGGCAAGCGAGGCGTGTCGCTGGGTGTTGCGCGATTCGGTGGGGAGCGTCCTGCGTCGTGGTGAAGGGCCTTTGGAAGCCATGCCCAGGGCCGATAGCGTTCAGGTTGTGGTGCCGTCGAGCCTGGTGCTTTTGGCTCAGGTGAAAGTGCCTACACGTAACCGCCGAAAAATGTTCCAGTTACTTCCCTATATTGTGGAAGAGAAGCTGATGTACGACCCCGATTCCATCCATGTAGCTGCAGGGCCTCAACTTCCTGGCGGTGAAACGGTGGTGGCGGTGATCGACAAGGCGTGGATGAAGCGCGTCATCGGGGCACTGCAAAGCGCAGGCCTGCCTCCCTGGCGAATGTGGCCTGAAACCTTGATGCCTGCAGTGCCTCTGGGGACGTGGACGGTTGTCTGGAACGGGCTGGAAGGTTTCGTGCGCACGGGTATGGTGTCGGGGCAGTCTCTGGATGGAGGTAGTGCCGAGGTTCCTCCTTTAGGTTTGTTGCTGGCGGCGAAGGAAGCGGCGGTAAAAGGCAGTGCGCCCAGAAAAATCAATTTACTGCTCGCCGAAGGCTCCAATCAGCCTGATCTGGAAAGCTGGGCAACCCGGTTGGGCATCAAGGTGGCGGTCGCCGACCCATGGGACTGGTCTGTGGCTGCGTACGGCATGGAGAAAGGGGTCAACCTGCTGCAAGGTGAGTTTGCTCCGGCAAGATTCGAGCCGGACTTGCGGCAGCGACTGCGCATTCCCCTGATATTGGCGGGTATTGTTGTTGCGCTGCAGTTGGGTGGCGGCCTGGCCGACTGGATGATGCTGAGCTACGAAAAGCGTCAGCTCGATACCGACATGCAAAAGGCCTTCCGCCAAGCCTTTCCGGAAGCCAAAGTGGTTGTGGACGCCCCCCTGCAAATGCAGCGTAATCTTGCTGAGTTGCGGCATACGCAAGGTTTGTCCGATCCTGCGGATTTCCTGCCGGTTCTGGCTAAAGCAGCTCCCGTTCTCTCTCGGCCGGAGCCGGTTTCTATCCAGACCATTCAATACGAGAAGGGCGTCCTGAAGATTGACGTGCAGCTGCGCGGCTCACAAACGCCTGAGCAAATGCGAGGCCGTTTCCAGTCTGCCGGAATGAAGGCCGATATTGAAAAAGTGGAAACGCCAAAATCGGGTGGTGCGATAGTACGCCTGATGCTGAAGGGGGAGGGCTTATGAAAGAAAGGTTCCAGCAATTCTGGATGCAGGCATCCCCGCGCGAGCGCTGGCTGATCGGCGGTGGTTTCGGCTTGTTGCTGGTCGGGGTGCTGTTTTTTTATGTCTGGCAGCCACTCGTTCATGATCGCCAGAAATTGCGCGCCAACCTGCCGCAGTTAAGGGCGAGTGCAGAGCAGTTGCGTTTAAACGCGGCTGAAGTGGCCAGGCTGAAAACATTGCCTGCAGCGGCTTCATCGCAGAATGGCGGGATACGCAGCGCAGTTGAGAATTCGGCAGTTGCCTTCAAGCTGCGTGACAGCATGAGTCAAGTCAGTGTGGAGGGCGACGGGCGTATCCGCATCTCGATGACCACGGTTCCCTTCGATAGTTGGGTCAGGTGGCTGGGGCACCTGCAGGAGCAATATCGGATACGCCTCGAGTCCTGTCAGGTCGAGGCATTGCCGCAGTCGGGCATGGTCAGGATCAAGGCAGTGCTGGCCGGGAAGTCGGGATGATAGCTGAAGCAACCGGTTTGCCGCGCAATCGCCGCCCGCTTTACGCGCTGGCGGGGATCGGTCTGTACGTGGCGAGCCTGATTGTCACTGCGCCAGCGAGCATGATGGAATGGATGCTGACGCACCTGACCAATAATAGGGTTTTTCTGGTGCAGCCGGAAGGCGGGTTATGGCATGGGAAGGCCCGGAAGCTGATGATCAAAGCGGCGGATGGCGGGCTTAAGTCCATGGGTAGTGTCAACTGGGAAATTCTTCTTTTGCCCTTATTGAAGCTGGAACTGGCGGCGATGGTGGAAGTGGCGGATGGGCAGAATGCCTCCAGCAGCATTATTGCGGCAGGATTCGGCAAGTTGCGCCTGCACCAGATGAGAGCCACTATGCCGGTATCGCTCCTGTCTGAGTTCATGCCGACCTGGAAAACCTGGAAGCCGAATGGAGCGTTGAAAATCCGCACAGATGAATTTACCCTCAGTCAGCAAGGTGTTCGTGGTACGGCTGAACTGGAATGGCGCGATGCCTCTCTGGGCCTGAGTCAGGTCAATCCGCTCGGTGACTATCGGGTGAACATCCAGGGCGATCAGAAAATTGCGAAGATCAGTGTGTCCACGATATCTGGGGTGTTGCGTCTGGTCGGCAAAGGGGAATGGTCGGTGAGTGACGGGTTGAGCTTTCGCGGAACAGCGCTAGGCGACCCGTCCAAAAAAGTCGAGCTGCGGGATTTTCTGAGGTTATTGGGTAGCGAGCAGAGCAATGACGTCTATCAGATTGCAATTTCTCATGTTAAGTTGAGAAAATAGATAGCAGGTGCGAATAACGAAAAGGAAGTTTTTCCAATTCCGAGTCGGAATTGTCATTTATATGACACAAAACTAATGATAGTATGTTTGCATCAGGCAGGGATGCCTGAGTGTGATTTCAGACAAATACAGGTCGACAAGATGAAACAAAATTTTGCAGGAATATTACCCGCCATCGTTCTTGGAATGATTCTGAGCTTCACCGCCTTGGCAGAACAGCCAGTAGAGCAGGCGCCGGTCGAAGTGGTGAAGCTTGAGCCTGTCGCCATGGATGCGGCAGCAAAGGTTGAGCCGGTTGTCGAGGAGGTGGACTCGGGCTACCAGATCGGTCCGGAGGATGTTCTGGAAATTTCTGTCTGGAAAGAAGAAGGGCTCAAAAAGGAAGTGCTGGTTCGGCCCGATGGCGGCGTGTCTTTCCCCTTGATCGGAGAGATTCAGGCTGCTGGAAAAACGGCAGGGCAGTTGCGGAAAGAGATTGCGCAGCGCCTGGAAAAGTTTATTCCTGATCCGGTGGTGTCGATTGCGTTTCTGAAGGTGGGCGGCAATAAAATTTATGTCATCGGGAAAGTGAACAATCCCGGCGAGTTTCCGGCCGGCCGTTATGTTGATGTGCTTCAGGCGCTCAGCATGGCTAAAGGGTTGACGCCATTTGCCGCAGAGAACGGCATCAAAATCATGCGCAAGGAAGGCGGAAAGGACATCGTGTTTCCATTCCGTTATTCCGACGTGAAAAATGGTGAAGACCTGGAGCAGAATATTCAGCTTAAGGGTGGCGACGTGGTGGTGGTGCCGTGAGTCGAAGGTGTCGCTGCGTGAACCAATGGTTGAAGGGTTGAATTGTTGATGCAATTTGAGTCGCCACGCATGAGAAAGGCGCCTTTCTTTTGCTCCTTGCTGCTTTCCATTTTCTCGTCGGGTGCCGTGGTTGCCGCCGAGTGGTCGATCGAACCATCCATCAGCCTGCGCGAAGAATACAACGACAATATTCGTTTCACGGCATCGCCTCATCCTAGCGTTTGGCAGAGCCGGCTTACGCCCAGCGTCAAGCTGAGTAGTGCAACAGAAGTGTCTGAAGTCAGCGGTTCGGCGCAGATGAGTATTAATCAATATGCTGGCGATCCTCAGGTGGAAAATCGAAATGATCTATTCTTCACCCTGCTTACTCGTTTCAGGTCGGAACTCAATGCCTGGGCCATGAATGCGTCATACAAGCAGGATTCGACTGCTGAAGAGCGTAATACTACGGGGGTCGTGCAGGTTCGCACCCAGCGCAGTGTTCTTGGCCTGAGTCCCTCCTGGACGCGTACGCTGACAGAAAGAAGCTCAGTCAAACTGGACTATAATTTCCAGGATGTGAAATACGGTCAAATCAACCTGAATGATTACACCTATCAGCAGGTGGGAGGCACTTTAAGTTACCAGTTGTCCGAACGGGATCAGGTGACTGTATCCGCAAATTATTCAGCACTGAAATATGCGCCGACCTCCAGGTTGCTTACTGGAGTCACTATCATCTCTATTGATCCGGGGATCATATCATTAGGGAGTGGGACTGATGCCAGCTTAAACGAATCCAGTACGAGAAACATACAGGTGGGCGCCACCCACCAGTTTTCTGAAACCCTGAACGGCTCCTTGTCGGTAGGGCGCCGCAGTACCGTTTCCAGCGTGAATCATACCTGTACTTCATGTTATACCATCGTAGGGACGCCGATAAGCACCTTTACTAGTGAAACTAGTGGCAGCGGCTCTTCCTTTAGCGCTACGCTGGAAAAGACTTTCGACGCGGCGACAGTGAGCGGTTTCGCGAGTCGGGAAACAAATCCAAGCGGTAGTGGCTTGGTCGAGACGGACAGAGTTGGTGTTTCATTGAATAAAAGTTTAACTGAAAAGCTAACAGCTGCTGTTGACGTGGCTTCATATCACACCAAGTACATCAGCTTGGCATCACCCAGTAGCCGTTATTACACATTTGATCCAAGATTGAACTGGCGTTTTACGGAGTGGTGGACGCTCGATGCCGGCTATCGCTATCAGCGATATGAATCAGAGGCTGTTGCCAATACCACGACATCGAATGCGGTGTATCTCAATTTGGCCTATAACTGGCCAAAAATGGCCGTTTCCCGGTAGCATGGTGACGACGGTGCTGAAAAATCCTGACAATGTAGTGGCGTATCGCCCGAATATCACGATATAAAGAGGAATCATGGAAGAGCAAACAAAAGACCTGAAGGATTATCTTGTTGCATTGCGTCGCCGCAAGAAACAAATCCTGACGACGATGAGCATCCTAGCGGTGATCAGCGTCTTGGTGGCCTTATTGCTGCCGCCAGTCTATCGCTCCAGCGCAACCATCCTGATCGAGGAGCAGGAAATCCCTGCTGAACTAGTGCGTTCCACGATTACCAGCTATGCAGACCAGCGCCTCCAGGTTATAAGCCAACATGTGATGACCCGCGCCAACATGATGCAGATTATCGAGAAATATAATCTATATCCCCAGCAGCGCCAGCGCGAAACCACTGAGGAGATTCTGGACCGAATGCGTAAGGACATCAAGTTCAACATGCTGAGCGCTGATGTGATCGACAAGCGCAGTGGTCAGAAAACAATGGCTGCTATTGCGTTTACCCTGGCCTATGACGGCGAAACGGCAGCAGGGGCTCAGAAAGTGGCGAATGAGTTGACTACCCTCTATCTCAACGAAAACCTTAAATCACGACAGCAAAAAACAAGCGAAACCTCTATGTTTCTATCAGAGGAGGCTGATCGTGTGAGCGAGCACATTTCGGAAATTGAAACGAAACTGGCTGTTTTCAAGGAAAAGAACCAGGGTCGATTGCCAGAACTGACTGGTCTTAACATGCAGATGCGGGATCGCACCGATTCTGAAGTCATGGAAGTTGACCGGCAACTTAACGTGCTGGACGAGCGAAAGATTTATCTGGAGGGTCAGTTGGTTCAGATGAAGCCCAACAGCCCGATGATGTCTGCAAGTGGGGAACGTATTTTCGATTCTGATGAGCGCCTCAAGACATTGCAGGCGCAATATGTCAGTCTTTCCGGAATTTACTCCGCCAACCATCCTGATGTAATCAAAATGCGCCGGGAAATGCAGGCGCTGAAAAAGGAAACAGGCGGCGATGGTGATATGCAGGAGCAGGCCAAGCAACTGACTCGCATGCGCTCTGACTTGGCGACCATGCGCGATAAATACGCTGATGATTATCCCGATGTTGTCAAGTTGAAGAAAGCCATTGCAGCGCTTGAAGAGTCGCATAAAAAGACGGTTGCAAATGGCAGCGATGCACCGAAATTCAAACAGCCAGAAAACCCTGCATATATTTCCATGCAAACTCAACTTGAAGCTACCCTTAGTGAGATGAAGACATTGCGCACTAAGCGTAACGACCTGAAAGAAAAAATGGCGTCCTATGTGTCGCGTCTTGAGCAAGCGCCGCAAGTCGAACGAGAGTATCTCGATTTGGGCCGAGACCATGAGAATTCCATAAGGCGCTATCAGGAAATCAAGGCCAAGCTGATGGAGGCAGAGGTGGCTCAGCAGATGGAAAAGGACAGCAAGGGCGAACGCTTCTCGCTAATCGACCCTGCACAATTACCGGAAAAACCGACGAGCCCGAATCGTCCGGCCATCCTGTTGCTGGGCATGATTCTGTCGCTGGGGGGCGGGATTGCCTATGCGGGTGTGCTGGAAAGCATGGATAGTTCCATAAAGAGTTCGAAAATACTGGCTGGTTTGCTTGATGCACCGTTGCTTTCGGTGATCCCCTACATGGATAACGCGGAAGACCGGCGTAAAAAAACAAAGCTCAAAACTTCGCTCATTCTTGGCGTGATTGCGGGAATTACGTTAGCTGTTTTGTTGATACATTTTTTATGGGTACCGATTGACGTGCTTTGGTACATGATTATGCGCAAGCTGGAAATATGGTTAGGCTGAGGATGATATGGAACGCATAAGAGAAGCGCTTGAAAGGGCACGGGAAGAGCGAGCTCATACCGGCAAGGGGTTTGGTGGCTCGAGTCCGTCTGAAGCTTCAAAAGCCGTGGGCAACGAAACGGTTGATCGGATTGAATATACCCAGACACGAAGTATTAAGGTTTCCCGCGATTTCCTGCGAGAACAGCGTATTGTTACCGGCTTCGAGCAGGGTATTTTTACCGATGCCTACAAGATTTTGCGTACCCAGGTATTGCAGAAGATGCGCGAGAACGGCTGGAATGCGCTGGCAGTAACCAGTCCGGGTGAGAACGAGGGAAAAACGCTGACAGCGATTAACCTGGCCATCAGTCTGGCGATGGAAGTGGATCAGACCGTCTTGCTGGTGGACGCAGATTTGCGACACCCTCGGGTACATGAGCATTTCGGCTTGCGAGATGGGCCGGGTCTGAGTGATTATCTGACTTCCGGTACGCCGCTGGAGGAAATATTGGTCCATCCGGGGATCGGACGTTTCGTGATTCTGCCTGGTGGTAAGCCACTGCTGAATTCATCGGAAATGCTGAGATCACCTAAGATGGTGGAGTTGGTGCAGGAACTCAAGAGTCGCTATCCATCGCGTATTGTTCTTTTTGACCTCCCTCCCGTGCTGTCCGCTGCGGATGCGCTGGCTTTTTCTCCCTACGTGGATGCCGCGCTTCTGGTGGTAGAAGAAGCCAAAACCAAGACCGAGGATATTGCCCGCGCTGCCGGATTGCTGGATTCAACCCATCTGATAGGCACGGTGCTGAATAAATCCCTGGAGCCAGACACCCGTTCCAAGACGCCCACCGGCTGGATCAAGCATTTCCTCAAACGCAAGGGTCACTGAGCATGTACGAGGCTTTTTACGGGTTTCGTGAGAAACCCTTCTCCATCATTCCTGATCCAGGGTTCCTTTATTTCAGTCCCAAGCACCGGATGGCGTTTGATTTGCTGGAATACGGCCTGATGAATCAGGCGGGATTCAACGTGATCACCGGTGAAATCGGTACTGGCAAAACTACACTGATCCGTCATCTGCTGGGCCAAATGGGGCCGGATGTGACCGTTGGCCTGATTTCCAACACCCACCAGTCATTCGGCGAATTGTTGCAGTGGATACTGTTCGCCTTCAACCTGGAGTATCGCGGCAAGGAAAAAGTCGAGATGTTCCATACCTTTCTTGATTTTCTGGTTCAGCAGTATGGCCAGAACAAGCGCGCTGTACTGATTGTCGATGAAGCGCAGAACATGTCTGCCGAAACTCTGGAAGAACTGCGCATGCTTTCCAACGTCAATGCCGACAAGGATCAGGTGCTGCAAGTGATTCTGGTGGGACAGGCGGGACTGCGCGACACCTTACGCCGTCCCGATCTGGAGCAGTTTGCCCAGCGTATTGCGGTGGATTACCACCTGGAGGCGCTGAATCAGGATGAAACTCGAACTTATATTCGTCATCGGATCAATGTTGCCGGTGTGGATAACCCAGGTTTGTTCGATGATGTGGCCTGCGATGCCGTTTATCAGCATAGCCAGGGTGTGCCTCGACTGATTAATCTGTTGTGCGACACTTCCCTGGTTTATGGCTTCGCTGAACAAAAAGAGAAGATTGACGCGCAAATCGTGCATGACGTGGCGGCAGACAAGCAAAAGGGTGGTATTTTCCCTGTGCAGGAAAAAAAAAGACTAGCGATCTCCTGACTGGAATCAATCTGGAAATAATTTCTGAGCGTGTATCCCGATTTGAGAAGGAATCTGTTGGGGACGATGATGGTCAGGATGATGTGGAAAGTCCCTCGGCTGTTAACGGCAATAACGCGGATCTGGTTGGTGAACCTGGAAAAATACGATTCAAGGCGATCGATGTTGGGGTTATCCAGTATTTAAAACTGGTGCACACGGAACTGTATGAAAAATTAATAGCCGCTGTCCGTTCCATAAAAAAATGACTGATTAAATCAGTCACGTTGAATTAGCTGGATACCCTCCTTTGCAAAAGGAGGAGACGGATTCTCTGATAGCATCCATGCGATTCGGCGTGACTGGATGCAGACTATTTCACCCAACTCCTTCAAATATTAATTCGGCAAGACTCCGCTCTCCCACTGGTGTGAGGAGTTGAGTGAGATGGAGTGGTTCTTTACATAAGGAAAAAAGCAATCGTGCTGAAGGGAAAAGTAAGCCGCTCTCTCATCGTTGCGCCGTTCCTTGTGCTGGCATTGTGCTGGGTGCTACTTGGTTATGCCGCGCCAGAGTTGCCCGATCCGGCTTCTGGCGTTTTAGCACCCACCGTCATTTTCCCCAAAACCAGTCTCGGCTCTGCTGATCTCGCCGTGATCGTCAATGATGCTGACCCGCTCAGTGTCGAAATTGCCCAATATTACAAGATCAAGCGCGGCATTCCGGACGTGAATATGATCCATGTCAGTTTTGCGCCTGGCTCAACCGTGATGAGCCAGACCGAGTTTGCCAGAATCAAGGCAATGGTCGATACCAAAACGCCTCAGCAGGTGCAGGCCTTTGCGCTTACCTGGACTAAACCTTACCGAGTCGACTGCATGTCTATCACCACTGCGTTTGCCGCCGGATTTGACAAAAAATTCTGTGCAAATGGCTGTGCGTTAACGAAACCCAATCCCTATTTCGATTCGGCCAGTGTCACACCATTCAAGGATTTCGGCCTGCGCCCGACCATCAGCCTGGCGGGATCAAGTATTGAGGATGTGAAGAAACTGATCGACCGCGGTGTGCAGTCCGATAGCACCTTTCCGGCAGGCACTGGCTATCTGTTGGATACCAGTGACAAGAACCGCAATGTGCGGGCGGCGGGCTTCGAGCCGCTACGCCGTTACCTCGGACGTGTAGTAAAGCTGGAACAGATCAAGGCGGATTACATTGAGAAAAAACCTGACGTGCTATTTTATTTCACCGGCATGACACAGGTAGATAAGCTAACAAGCAATACATTCGTTCCCGGCGCGATTGCCGATCACCTGACTTCTGCGGGCGGACAGCTTACTGACAGTTTCCAGATGAGTAGCCTGCGCTGGCTGGAGGCGGGTGCGACCGGCAGCTATGGTGCAGTGGTCGAGCCGTGCAATTACCCTGGTAAATTTCCGTATCCGGGCGTCCTGGTGGGCCACTACACCAGTGGTGAAACGCTGATCGAAGCCTATTGGAAAAGCGTGGCGATGCCCGGTCAGGGTGTTTTTATCGGGGAACCGCTGGCGAATCCCTATGGTGGCAACCTAGTGTCGTTCAGCAATGGCGAACTGACGATACGCACCCACTCCTTGGCACCGGGGTTTTATACACTGCTTGGTTCGGATTCAGGTATTGGCCCATCGCATCCAGTGGCAAGGCATTTTCGTGTCGGATACGGCTTGAAGGAAATCAAACTGAAGAATGCGAAAAACCTGTTTTACAGGATTGTGCCGGAACGTGGTGGGAATGCGGCGAGGCTGTAGTAACAAAAAGTAGAGTGCGCACAGTAAACGAATTCGTCTCAAACCCTGTTTTACAAAGTGGGAGAGGCAAGCCAAATAGAGAATGAGAAAAATGACCAAAAATCAAAAAATATTAATCACCGGAGGCGCCGGCTACATCGGTTCTCATACCTGTCTGGTGCTGCTTGAAGCCGGGTTTGACGTTGCGGTGGTGGATAACCTGTGCAATAGCTCGCGCGAAGCGCTGCGCCGCGTGGAGGGGATCACTGGAAAAAATGTGTCATTCCATGAAGCCGATGTGCGCGACGGGGTAGCGCTATCAACAATTTTTGAAGCAGAAAAGCCGCAAGCGGTGATTCATTTTGCGGGCCTGAAAGCAGTGGGCGAATCGGTGGAAAAACCGCTTGAATACTACGACAACAACATCAGTGGCACGCTGACCTTGCTCCTCGCCATGCGCGCAGCCGGCGTGCGGCAGATCGTCTTCAGCTCCTCCGCCACCGTCTATGGCAACCCGGCTACAGTGCCGATACGCGAAGACTTTCCGCTTTCAGCCACCAACCCCTACGGCCGTTCCAAGCTGATCATCGAAGACGTCTTGCGCGATCTCGTGCTCTCGGATGCTTCATGGAAGGTAGCATTGCTGCGCTACTTCAACCCCGTCGGCGCACACGAAAGCGGCCTGATCGGCGAAGATCCGAACGGTATTCCCAACAACCTGATGCCCTTTGTTTCCCAGGTAGCAGTGGGGCGTCGCCCTCACCTCAACGTGTTTGGCGGCGATTACCCAACCCCTGATGGAACTGGCGTGCGCGACTACATTCACGTCGTCGACCTGGCAAAAGGTCATCTTGCAGCACTACAGGCATTGAATGGGTGGGAAGGGAGCCAACCGCTTACGGTCAACTTGGGAACGGGGCACGGCTATTCTGTGCTGGACATGGTTCGGGCTTTCGAAAAAGCCAGCGGCCGTGCCGTGCCATTCAAGATCGTGGATAGACGCCCCGGCGATATTGCAACGTGTTATGCCGACCCTGCCTTGGCTGAACGCCTGCTTGGCTGGAAGGCGCAATTCGGGGTTGAAAGAATGTGTGAAGATGCCTGGCGCTGGCAGGTAGGCAATCCAGAGGGTTACGCCTGAGTGCGCAATCCTGGAGGAATGACGAGATCTATGCGCCTCGCCACGGTAACTGGGGTGAAGTAAGCGGAGTTTCGTGGGATAATCAAATTACATAAATCCCCAGCCTGTCGGGGGTAGTACCAGTTTAGGTAGATAATTACATTACTTTAGGGAGCGAATCATGAGTATCGTTGCGGTTGTTGGTCTGGGCTATGTGGGATTACCTCTGGCAGTGGAATTCGGCAAAAAAATCGAGACCATCGGTTTCGACTTGTCTAGCGAGAAAGTAGAAAGCTACAAACGCTTCTGTGACCCGACCGGTGAAATGAGTGGTGACGACCTGCGCGCCGCTACCCAACTCACGTTGACCACCGACCCTGCACTGATCGGCAAGGCCGACTACATCATCGTCGCCGTGCCCACCCCGGTGGACAAAGCGCACCAACCCGATTTCAGCCCACTGGTCAGCTCCAGCACCAGTGTTGGCCGACACATGAAGAAGGGTGCCATCGTTATCTACGAATCCACAGTCTACCCTGGCGCCACTGAAGAAATCTGCGTCCCCATCCTGGAAAAGGAATCCGGCCTGAAATGGAAGCAGGACTTCCATATTGGCTACTCCCCGGAGCGGATCAACCCTGGCGATAAAGAGCACACCGTCACAAAAATCCTCAAAGTGGTCTCCGGTGACGATGCCGAATCTCTGGAGAAAGTCGCCCAGCTCTACGAAATGGTCATCATCGCCGGGGTGCATCGTGCATCCAGCATCAAGGTAGCCGAAGCCGCCAAAGTCATCGAAAACACCCAGCGCGATCTCAATATCGCCCTCATGAATGAACTCGCCATCATCTTCGACAAGCTCGGCATCGACACCCTCGAAGTCTTGCAGGCGGCGGGTACAAAATGGAACTTCCTGCCCTTCCGTCCCGGCCTCGTAGGCGGCCACTGCATCGGCGTGGACCCTTACTATCTTACCCACAAGGCCGACATGCTCGGCTACATCCCGCAAGTTATCCTGGCTGGCCGGCGCATCAACGACGGTATGGGAAAATTTATCGCCGAGCAGACCGTCAAGCAGATGATACAGGCGGGTAGCCACGTCAAGGGTGCCAAGGTGATTGTGCTCGGGCTCACCTTCAAGGAAAACTGCGGCGATTTGCGCAACTCCAAGGTGATAGACATCATTAACGAACTCAAAACCTACGGCATCGAGGTGTTGGTACACGAGCCAATAGGCGATGCCAGTGAAGCCAAGCACGAATACGGCGTCAGCCTCACAGCCTGGGACAAGTTGCCGCAGGCTGACGCTATCGTGGCCGCTGTGGCACACAAGGAATTCCTGGAGCGGCCACTGTCTGACTTTCTGACCAAGCTGAAACCGGGCGGTGCCTTCATCGACGTCAAATCTGCCTATGACAGCAAGGCCCTGCGCGATGCCGGCCTGACTGTCTGGCGCCTGTAAGTATCCTGAACTCCCTCTCCCGCTTGCGGGAGAGGGTTTGGAAGAGGGAAATCACAGTGCGTTGAACACACTCAATATAACGATAAACCAATGACAAAATATCATGAACTCAAACAGCACCTTCAGGGCAATTCGCATGCTTGGCTGATCACTGGCGTAGCCGGGTTTATCGGCTCCAATCTGCTGGAAACGCTGCTTAAGCTAGACCAGAAAGTGGTCGGGCTGGACAACTTCTCCACCGGTCACCGCCATAACCTGGATCAGGTAGAAGCACGGGTCACCCCGACGCAGTGGCAGAGTTTCCGCCTGATCGAAGGAGATATACGTAACCTGGCAGATTGCACTGCGGCATGCTACGGCGTCGATTACGTGTTGCACCAAGCCGCGCTGGGCTCCGTGCCGCGCTCGCTGGAAGATCCCATCCTGACCAATGAAAACAATATCACGGGGTTTCTCAATATGCTGGTGGCAGCGCGGGATGCGCAGGTGCAGCGTTTTGTGTATGCGGCATCCAGTTCCACCTACGGCGATCATCCTGGCTTGCCCAAGGTAGAAGACCTGATCGGCAAACCGCTTTCCCCCTATGCCGTAACCAAGTACGTCAATGAACTCTATGCAGACGTATTTGCCCGTTGCTATGGTTTCAAAACCGTTGGCCTGCGTTACTTCAATATTTTTGGTCAGCGCCAGGATCCGGCAGGGGCCTATGCCGCGGTAATCCCCAAGTGGGTTGCCAGCATGATCAAAAACGAGTCGGTATTTATCAACGGCGACGGTGAAACCAGTCGCGACTTCTGCTACATCGACAACACCGTGCAGGCCAACCTTCTGGCCGCCACCACCGACAATCCGGACGCAGTGGATCAGGTTTATAACGTGGCGGTAGGTGATCGTACCAGCCTGAACCAGTTGTTCGAAGGCATTCGAATCCTGCTCGAACCACGCTTCCCGCACCTGAAAGACTTCAAACCCACCTACCGGGACTTCCGTGCCGGCGATGTGCGTCATTCTCTGGCGGATATCAGCAAAGCCCAAAACCTGCTGGGATATGCCCCGACACATCGCATCGACGAGGGACTCAAGGAAGCCATGGATTGGTATGTTAGAGATCTGACTGGTTAACACAATATATTAATCATTGAGGAAAAAGAATGACTATAAGGGCTTTGTCTTTATCTAAATTTTTCATGCGCACTATGACAGGCATTATTTTTTTTCCGCTTGTCTTTTTAGGTCAGTTGACAGTAGGTCACGAAGTTGCGTTGTTTCCTCTTTATATGATTCCAGTTGCGCAATTCTCCTGGGAGTTTGGCCGGAAGGGGCTTGCCATAAGTGTTGTTTTGGCCGTGTGTCTATGGATATTAAGCAGCAGCATGTCTGGACAGGAATACAGCGAGGAATGGCTTCGCTATTGGAACGGTCTGATTCGTGGCATCGTATATTTTTTGGCTGGTTTTTTTATTCTGATGTTCAAACGCACCCTGGAAACGCACCGTCAACGAATGGAAGCGATGCGTGCCTTGCTTAACGTTTGCCATGGCTGTGGTGCAGTTCAAGGGAGTGATGGGCGATGGATACCCATGGATGAGCTTCTGTCCTCCACTGTTTCTCACCAATGTGAATGCCCGAAGTGTTCGCAAGTCGCTAAGGATTGACTTATGCAGCTTCGCATTTTGCACGTAATTGCATCGGTAAATCCAACAGGTGGAGGCCCTATTGAGGGTGTCAAGCAGCTAGCCAAAATCAATGAGAACTATGGCCACAAGATCGAAATCTTGAGTCTTGACGACCCGGCCAGCGAATGGGTGGGAAAATTTCCGCATCCCGTGCATGCCATGGGTCCGGCTTCCAAAATATTTGGTTATACACCCAGGCTTGTGCCATGGCTTCGTGCTAACGCCCACAATTATGATGTCGTGGTGGTGAATGCCATCTGGGGTTATAACTGTTTCGGCACGTGGCTGGCGCTACGCAAATCGAGCTTACCCTATTATGTCTACACGCACGGCATGCTTGATCCGTGGTTCAAGTACAGATATCCGTTAAAGCACCTTAAAAAGATGCTGTATTGGCCTTGGGGGGTCTATCCTGCCTTGCGTGATGCTCGCGGAGTGATGTTCACCTGTGAGGAAGAGCGTATGTTGGCTCGGGAGTCCTTCTGGCTCTACGATTGCAATGAAATTGTGGTCAATTATGGTACCCCCGGTGCGCCAGATCAGAATAAAGACTATGGGGCACCCTTTCTGGAAAAGCACCCCGAACTGAAGAATTTCAGACGTTTTGTTTTCCTCGGCCGCGTGCACCCTAAAAAAGGGCCGGATATTCTCATAGAGTCGATCGCTAAATTGCGCGACAAGGGGTTGTGGGATATGAAAGGCATGCGCCTTATCATGGCAGGCCCGGTTGATGGGCCTTATGCCGAGTCCCTTAAGTCCCTAAGCCGACGTTTGGGAGTCGATGAATGCATTTATTGGACGGGCATGCTGTTAGGAGATGACAAGTGGGGGGCATTGCAATGTTCAGAAGCATTTGTGTTGCCATCGCACCAGGAAAATTTTGGTATTGCTGTTGCTGAATCGCTGTCAGTCGGAGTGCCTGTCTTGATTTCCAAGGCAGTCAATATCTGGCGTCCAATTGTTATGGACGGTGCGGGATTGGCCGAAGAAGATACCGTGCCAGGCTGCGTTGCCATGTTCGAACGTTGGTTCAGTATGGATACAACTCACCGTGAACTTATGCGGAGCAAATCGCACGAATGTTTTGCCTCGCGCTTCACTTCGCGAAATGCGGCGATTTCATTGCTGTCGAATATTTATCAGGTCATCTACGCAGAGAAACATGAATCTTCGAGAGGGGATGCCTTGAGAACTCATGCTGTCCGATAAGTGGCAGTCTTGCTTAACCAGGGTTACTGAGAGGAAGCACAGCAAAGAGGGTGATTTTTTATCGAACGGAATCGGGCTGTAATATGAAGTGGGTATCATGGGAACCATTGGTCATCGAAATGAAAACCAGACCGCTTTATTTCGTATCAATTACAAAAGAGACAGAATCTTTTTGACAGGGGTAAGTTCAGAAATTCACTCCCAGCCAGTGGGACGCTGCAGCAGGACAATGAACTTGGCGCGGGCTGTACTCAATATGATGAAAAGCTGTAGGCATGAAAACCACTCATTGGAAGACAAAAGGCGCAGGGAAGCTCAGTATGCGAATTAAGAAAGCATTATCTTTAAGGGTTACCGTTTCGACTTTGTTGATTGCGTTGTTGATACAGAACGCTACAGTTGTCAACGCTGGCTCTCTGCTGTGTTCGGATAAACTGGCTCAAGCTGCGGTGCCTCAAGATGCTTTTTATTTGCCAGTAAATAAAGCACTACAGTTGGGTAGTGCATTAAATGAACATGGCGTTGTGCGGTTGGACCCAAATGGTGATTACACGCGCGCTTTCCCGATTAAAATGAAATCGAATCAGGCTTTGTATGGTTTGGCTGGTACTAAAGTGCCTGACATTGTCATATCCGCTGGCGCAGAGAATGTTATTGTCAGCGATATCCATAATGGAAAAATTGTTTTTCCAGCTTCTGATCTTGTTACCTCGAGAAATTGTTTTAATCGTATACGAACTTCTATAGAAATAAAACATGCCAAGCTGGAGAACAACCTGTTCACTGACTTCCAGGGCGGGATTATTAATATCGATAATTCTAAAAGAGGTTATATACGCAACAACCGCTTCATCAAAACGATGACCCACACCGCATGGCCTGCCCTGACAATCCTGGGAAACAGCACTGAACCCTCTTACGGCAATCACTTTGTCTGGACTAATATTCTGGGTCCTATGGGGGACAGTATTATTATAGACCAGCAAAAGAATATCACCTTTACCGGGATAGATATTGAGTCGTGGCAGATGAAGGCCCCTATGGACTACCCTGCAGCAATCAATGTCTCGAATACCGACTTTCTCAGCATATTCATGCCACATGGCGGTAATCTTCGCATTGAGAGTGCGCAATATTTTAACCTTGATGCGAAAAAAATATTTCTAATGGGTTCGTTTGTTAAGACTCAATCAATGCCAGGCTTGATCTTGGGAAAGCATGTTCAGGAGTTACTGGCAATTAATACCCTTGAGATAGGCCACAAGGCAGAAAATGCAGAAACCAAAGTTACTGAATTATTCAAAAATAATGAGCCTAAATTGTTTGATAATTGGAAAATTGCGGAGAACAATCAACTGTCTTCATTATCCCGGCCTGCGATAAATGAAATTCTACGACAAGAAAAAGTTGTTTATAAAAATTGGGAGAAACCAAAATTTTTGAAAATACCCAATCCGCTTGGGCCAAACAGCCAGAACATTTTGAAGGTTTATGAAAATGCTTCTGAATCGATTCAGTCACTTATTGACCGTCAAAATATTGCAAAGTTAGAGCCTGGAATCTACTATCTGTCGAAATCAATTGAATTAAAAGATGGTCAAGGAATAGTTGGTGCAGGTCAGGATAAAACTATCCTTGTTGCCAATAGCAGCGACATGGACCTTATTGTCGGAGCTAATCATATTAACCATGAATTAAAATCAACGTGGTTTGTGTTGGCGGATTTAACACTACAGGGTGGCAGGAACGGCATACATCACGATACTGAAGGGTCAGGGGGCGGAGCCCAATATCATCGAAGTGTCCTGTCGCACATTACGTTTCGAAACATGAGTAACGCTGCAATCTTCCTGGATAGCATATACGCTTGGGATAACAATTTTTTGGACAATATTAATTTCATAAATTGTGGGACAGCTATAATGCAGCGGCCAAACACCTTGTATAAAGGTGGTGATGTGCCTGGTACGACCTATATGGATAAAAATGTCTGCTACCGCTGCCAGTTTGAACACAATACCATTGCGCTCGATATGCCTGGAAAAAGGGGTAATGGGCTTAATGCGTTCATCGACAGCCAATTTAAAAACAATGGCAAGGTGATAAGTGCCATTCACCCACTTTCAAACTTTTTCGCCAATTCTATATTTATTGATAATCAGGGCAACCCGGCATTTGAAACCAATAAAAGTCTAGGCTTCGTGCACACGGATTTTACCCAGACAATAGCCGGGAGTCTTTTTCAGCGTTACACACTTTGTAATGGGTGCAGTTTTGATATCAGGCAGCTGGATGCAAGCATTCTTACAGACAGGAAAGACCAAAAGGCCGAGCTCAATTTTTTCATTAACAGCAAGGTAGGTCTATCTGTTTCCAAACGGATGCACTCGGGGTTGATTCTCGATAGTTCAAACAATGACCCTGCGGAAATGCTGGGTCTTTTCATCAACAACAATAAAACAACCCCGCTATTTACGCTGCAGGAAGGCAGGTAGGGCAGTAATTATGATAATTAGTCACCCCACTGGAAATCAGAATGTTAGAAATGCAGCCTTGGCGTTCCATCTTGCTAATTCCCTCGAGCGTTTTTACACAACGGTAGCATGGCAAGAGGACTCCCGATTCGCAAAGATACTTCCTCGCTCTGTTCTGGCGACGCTTCGGCGCAGGGAGTATGGAATGTTGCCCAAAGAAAAAGTGTCGACTTACCCAATAATAGAGGCCTGCCGCCTGCTGGCTAAAATTCTAAATATTGACGCCTTAACACGGCATGAAACGGGTCTGTGTTGCGTTGATGCTGTTTACCATAACCTTGACCGGAACGTAGCTCGTCAGATATCTAAAATGGGGTCGGTGGAAGGTGTTTACGCTTATGAAGACGGGGCACTAGAAACTTTTCAGACAGCCCGAAAAATGGGAGTTACCACCAACTATGAGATTGCTAGTGCTTATTGGCGTGCGGCAGTCAATATTTTTCAGGAAGAAGCAGAGCTTAATCCTGAGTGGGCCGTAACCATAGCAGCGCTGAATTACAGTACTGAAAAACTCAATCGTAAGGATGAAGAAATTGCACTTGCCGACAAAGTTATTGTGGCAAGTAATTTTACCGCCAGCAATTTGACGCTGGGCAATTTCGCTAATAAGGATGTTGTGATAATTCCTTACGGTTCACCCACACCAATTCAACAGGTAATTCCTGACAAAGATAATTCACGAAAGCTGAAAGTATTGTTTGTAGGTAATCTTAGCCAGGGAAAGGGGATTTCTTATTTGTTTGGTGCTAGCGATCTCCTTAAAGATAAAATTGCACTGACCGTTATTGGGAGTCGGAATCAAACCTGCATCCCATTGGACCGGCAACTTGAGAAGTGCCGTTATTTTCCCAGTCTTCCGCATAATGAAGTACTGAAGGAAATGCGGTGCCATGATGTATTTGTTTTTCCCTCGCTTTGGGATGGCTTTGGGTTGGTTATTCTGGAAGCCATGTCGCAAGGCATACCTGTTATCGCTTCTACAAATTGCGGTGGGCCCGATGTGATCACCGATGGCAAAGATGGGTTTATCGTACCGATTCGTTCCTGCGAAGCAATTGCGGAAAAGTTGGAAATACTCGCCAATGACATAGACCTGCTTAATCAAATGAAAATCGCAGCTCTCGAAACGGCCAAGCGATATTCATGGGCACGGTATCAATCTGAACTGGTGAAACATGTTATCCAATAATGTCAGCAATACCATTGCGAGCGACATTAGCCAGAAATCAATTGTCGTTAACAAGTCTGAAAAAGCCAGAAGAAAAGTAGTTAAATATGTCTTCTGGATTTACTGGCTTTTGCTTTTTGAAGGCGCATTACGGAAATGGGTGTTCCCCGAGCTTCAAGAACTCATATTCTTTGCACGTGATCCAATTGTTTTGCTGGTCTACTTTGTCGCGTGGCGTTACCACATTGTTAAACGTGATGGGTTATTAACAGCAGGGGTGATTATAGCTTTCATTTTTATCCCTCTGATGTTTGTACAAATTGCTATTGTTGACATGAATATCTTCACGCTGGTTTACGGTTGGCGCATGTATTTTATGTACTTGCCTTTGATGTTTGTTATCAAAGATGCCTTCAACCATGAAGATATTTACAAGCTAATCAGGCAGAGTCTTTACGTATCTATACCGCTGTCAGTGCTGGTTTATTTTCAGTACATCTCCCCCCCGCACAGTTTCATCAACCAGGCTTACAGTACCGGGCACGTCTTCATCGTTGCAAATAACATTGTTCGAACAACGGGTACGTTTTCGTTTACTGCGGGACAAACCATGTTTTCCGCAAGCTTGATAGCCATGATTGTTTTCGCCTGGCTTTATCGAAAGAGTGCACCTCTTCTTTCCTTGCCTTGGCTTGTCATGGCCACGGGTTCTTCGGTTACGACATTACTGTTAACTGGCAGTAGAACGGCATTTTTTTTAGCCGGTCTGGTAGTGTTGGCAACTTTTTTCGGGCTTTCATTTACCAAGGGTATTAAGCGTAAACTCACTGGTGCTCTATTACTGTTTTTTTTGTTGTGCGTAGGTGCGTTTTTATTCATGGGGCCATTTAAAGATTCGTTTGATGCCCTTTCCACGCGCGTTGATCAGGCAGATAAATCAGAAGGCACCGCGAATCGAGCATTTTCACCTTTCACTGAATTTTTTGATGTCGTTCTTGAAGCTCCCCTTGTAGGGTATGGGCTTGGTTTTGGCACTAGCGGTGGTTCCAAACTGGCGCTAGGAAAAACGACTATAGTCTTGCCTGAAAATGAGTGGCCTCGGGTCGTCATGGAAGTTGGCCCTGCCTTTGGGATTTTATATATTGGGTACAGGGTGTTTTTTACCTTGATAATTTTTGGGCAATGCATCCGGTGTGCGCGCACAGAAAACCTGCTTCCAATGATCCTTTTAGGATTTATCGGTTTCTATATGCTTGCTGGGAACATTACAGGAACCGGCACAATACATGGTTATAACTGGATATTTGTCGGTTTGGTGATGGCTGCGGCCAGAAAGCAAACCCAGAGACAGGTGGCCATTAGTAGGAATAGGGGTGCTTCCTGCTGACTAGAATAATATAGCGCGGCACTACTTAAAATTAATTTGACTTTGATGAGCGCTAAATGAGCACTAAACGTAGAATCATACACGGCATTGGTGCGAATGGTTTCGGGCAAGCGGTCACGATATTAATCCAGCTTGCCAGTGTTCCTATCTTGATCCATGCCTGGGGTCTTCAGCTATATGGGGAATGGATTACGCTGTCGGCTATTCCCTCCTATTTGGTGTTAAGCGATATCGGGCTTAGCCTCGTGGCCGGTAATTCGTTGGCCCTGATCGCTGAAAAGGGTGATATCCGGCAAATGCAGACCATATTCCAGAGCACCTGGGTCATGGTCAGTTCCCTGTCAATTGTTGTATTAATCCCTGTGGTGGTCATTGTCTGGTTTATAGAGCCAGGCCAATTTCTTGGCTTAACGAAAATCACCGGTGGGACATTAAGTATCACCCTGCTGCTTTTATTTTCCCACGTCGCCTTGAGCATGCAGACAGGTATTTTGCAGCTGCCATTCAGGGTGCTGAAAAGAAACCCATTTTCTGTTGCTGCCGTCAATGTCATCCGGTTGATGGAGTGGGTTGTGGCAACAGTTGTCGTATTAACTGGAGGGGGGGTTGTTGAGGTCGCGGTGGCTTTCCTGCTGGTCAGAATGTTGGGCAACGTCAGTTTGTGGCTAATACTTGGCAGGAGTGGATCTCCTCTGCGGATTGGGATTAGTCATGCCAGTCTGCAGACAATAAGAATGCTGCTACGCCCCTCATTGGCATCCATGTGCTTTCCGCTGGGCCTGTCTTTTACCATACAGGGATTTATCCTGCTTGTCGGCGGTATGGTCGGTTCCATTGGGGTGGCGGTGTTCAGTATCTATAGAACTTTCACGCGAGTGCCAATCCAATTGGCAACTGCAATTAATCAAGCAATATGGCCGGAATTATCTTATGCCTTTGGTGCCAACGACATCGATAAAGCCAAAAAGCTGGTTACCAAAATGCTGCAATTCGGAATCGTATTAAGCATAGTGTCCGCATTGGCAGTTTATTTTCTGGGTGAAACCGTCATCGATTTGTGGGTGACCAAGGCGCTTGCGCATAACTCTCTATTGCTAATAGGGCTCACACTCGCAGCGTTAGTCCATATTCTATGGCAACCTTTCTGGGTTGCGCTGATGGCAACTAACAAACATACCCGATTTGCGTGGTACTTCTTGGCTATATCGGCACTGTCCTTATTATTGGGCTGGGTGTTCTTGTTGGCCTTTGGATTGACGGGTGCTGGTTATGCAATATTACTGGCTGAATGCTTAATGTTTGCCGCCGCTTTTTTTTCATATAACCGTTATTTCAGGGTGGCTGCGAATGATTAGTTACCTATCATATTTGTTTCGCCACAGAATCAGAGAAACACCCTTCTCATATCTATGGTTTAAAGTGTGGGCAAAACGTGTTGTCAACTTGAATGGATTGATCCGTATCCTTTACAGAGTCTATCGCCTGTCGTTAAAGGGTGCTGAGATTGGAGACCTTTCTGTCATAGGTACAGTGGAGTTAAACGGGAAAGCGTCTAATTTGAAAATGGGCCGAGAATGCGTGCTGGGTAGCCGTGTGCACCTGGCGCTACACGACAGAATCGTGTTTGGGAATAATGTGGTTGTCAATGATGGTTGCATTCTACTAACTGCAAGTCACGATATTGACGATCCGGACTGGAAGCATGTCAAAGCGCCAATCGTTGTGGAAGACTATGCCTGGATCGCCACCAACGCCATTATTTTACCCGGAGTCAGTATCGGGTATGGTGCTGTGGTGGGGGCGGGTGCGGTGGTCACTAAAAATGTTCCGGCTTATAGCGTGGTGGCTGGGAACCCAGCACGAATACTTAAACAAAGAGCGGCAAGGCAATTCTCGTATTCGACGGTACGATTTCTGGCTCCTATCGAAGCGTGGGTTGGAATCCGTGATGGCATTAATTAAGTTAGCTGTAAAACGTAATCATAGGGGGAGTTCATGGTGTCAAATAATATTGATGAAGTAGAGCTGCAGCGCAACTATTATGCTGAAACAGCGTGTCGGTATAACGAGATGCATGTTGACGGGGAGGATGATGAACATAATTTCGCGTTGTCATTTATGGAATCAGCACTGAATTATCTGGGGGTTAAGTCAATTCTTGATATTGGTTCCGGAACCGGTAGAACGTTACTCTACTTGAAAGATAAACGGCCGGATATTCGCATTGTGGGAATCGAGCCGGTCAAAGAACTGCGAGAGATAGGATATAAGAATGGGATAGCTCCGACCGACTTGGTGGGTGGTGATGCGCTTAACCTTCAGTATAAAAATGGCGAGTTTGATTTGGTTTGTGAGTTTGGTGTTTTACATCATATTAGAAGACCAGAGATTGTCGTATCAGAAATGCTTCGTGTAGCCAAGAAGGCCATATTTTTGTCTGATAGTAACAATTTTGGGCAAGGGTCGGCTATCGCACGAAATGTAAAACAGATTATTAATTTGTTGGGGTTATGGCGAGCAGCAGATTTTATAAAAACAAAAGGTAAGGGATATACGATTTCAGAAGGAGATGGTCTTGGCTATTCATATTCGGTGTTTGATAACTATGAGCTAATAAGGCAGCAGTGTAAGAGTATTCATTTGTTGAATACCAAGGATGGGCAAATTAATCCCTATAAAACGGCAAGCCACGTGGCACTTTTGGGTATCAAGCGTTCTTGAGGGCTGCTTGTGGCAGGGTGGTTCTTTTTAGCACTGGTGTATTATGAAATTTATCTTCCCTTTCAAGGACGTGTCAAAATTATTACTACTTCTTTTTGCTGTTGTGGTTCTTGCCGGTTCCGGATACCGAGATACTGATGTACGTCTTTCGCGTTGGTTTGCCAATGGGTTAGCTGGAAAAAAAATCTGTTTTGTGGGTGACAGCACGACATCCAATGCAACCATGCTCTTCAAGGAGCTTAATGATTTTTATGCGAAGGAAGGCGAGGCTCTTTATGGTGTCGAATCTATCCTGAATTATGGAGAAAATGGTGCAAGTCTGTCCGAGTTTCTGAGAGACAGAGTGACTTATGGATTAACTGCCTCAATTGCAGCGCAGGCAGATCTTTATGTTATTAGCTATGGCATCAACGATGTAAGGTTAGGTCAAACAACCGAGAACCAACTTGTCTCTAGGCTAACGTCAGCTGTTAACAGCATCCGGGCAGGGGTGCCTAATGCGGATATCGTTCTCAGAATGCCGAATAGTCTTCTATCAGTAGACATTAACGGATACGGTTTTGTTAAACCCAATAATAATGCACAGGCCTATTCCACGCTGCTACGAAATGCTTATAAGCGACTTGAAAATCAATGGGATAATGTGGTTGTGCTCGACACTCAAGACAGGGTTTTTGGTCAGGTATCACCCCCTTCGTCTACAAACATGAGCGATCAGTTGCATCCATCATCGACGGGATACATATTGTCAGCAAAGGTTCTGGTTGATTTAATTGGGCAAAAACAGCCCTATGATACAGCGCAGGCGGCCAGAGCTCGAGTATCAAAGCCATCTGCTCCATATACCCTTTACTCCAGGGCGGTAGAAGATCCAAGCTATTATGATTTAGTGGCAACCGGGCGATGGGTTGCATCCAGCATAGTTGGCGTATCCAACGGGTATGTTGATTTCGACTGGCCTAAAAATAAATCCGGAGATATTCGTTGCGGAGATATCTTGCAGATGGCCAGGAATCATGCATTCTCTTTGCCCTCGAATTGCACTATTGCTCCAATAGGCCAAAATACTCGGATATACAACCTTGGCCGATCGCTGCCGCCTATTACGATGACTGGTGGGACGGTCAATATTTGGAGAGCGAAATAGGAGTAATGGTGTGTGATCATAGGAAGGGTCTGGTGAGCAAACAGTTAGAACGGGATGAGAGGGTGTTGCAATTGATCCAAACCTATGAAGAAGACAAACAAGAACAATTAGCAGATTCGAAAGCGATCTGCTGGGGGATGGTTAATTAAATGCGCATATTGCATCTTATTTCTTCGGTGAACCCCGAAGGTGGTGGCCCGATTGAGGGCGTCAAGCAAATTGCGCGGATAGCTGAAGGGGCGGGCTCCATAGTGGAAGTGGCATCTATGGATGACCCTTCTGCGCCCTGGTTGGCCGCGTTTCCGTTTAAGGTGCATGCCCTGGGGCCACCCCGGTTACTTAGCAAAAGCATACATTATGCCTACGCGCCAAACTTGATTCCCTGGTTGCAGGCGCACCACAAAAACTATGATGCGATAATCATAAACGGTCTATGGCAATATCATGGCTTTGCTGCTTGGCGCGTATTGCATGGCAGCAAGACGCCTTATTTTGTTTTTACGCATGGCATGCTGGACCCATGGTTCAAGCGAACCTACCCATTCAAACACCTCAAGAAATGGCTTTACTGGCCTTGGGCTGAGTATCGTGTACTTCGGGATGCAAAAGCGGTTTTGTTTACATGCGAAGAAGAGCGGATTCTTGCACGGCAATCCTTCTGGCTATATCGATGCAATGAAGAGGTGGTGGGTTACGGAACCTCCGCACCGCCGGGGGATGCGGCACTCCAGCGCGAGATTTTTTTGAATGATTATCCTGAGCTTCGCAATAAAAGACTGTTGTTTTTTATCAGTCGTATCCACCCCAAAAAAGGCTGTGATCTGTTGATCGAAGCGTTTTCGCGAGTGGCGAAGGCAGATCCCTCGTTGCACCTTGTCATGGCAGGGCCTGATCAAATAGGGTGGCAAGCGGAACTTGAGGCCACAAGTAAATTGCTGGGAATCGCGGAACGTATTACCTGGACGGGCATGTTGTCCGGAGATAAGAAATGGGGAGCATACCGGGCAGCGGTGGTATTCGTGCTCTCATCCCATCAGGAGAATTTCGGCATTGTGGTTGCAGAGGCATTGGCATGTGGTTTGCCGGCTCTGATCTCCAAACGGGTCAATATCTGGAGGGAAGTCGAGGCAGAGGGGGCAGGCATTGTCGCCAACGATGATCTGGATGGTACGATAGGCATGCTGAAAGAATGGCTGAATATGAAACCGGAAGATCAACAGAAAATGAAGCAGAATGCGCTGATATGTTTTACCAAACACTTTGAAATAAGTGCGGCTGTAAAGAGATTGTATTCGGTACTGTCCAGATAATGAGATTGGGGAGAAAGTGAGTTCAAGCAATCAGGGGCTGCCTGACCCGTATCTTTCGGCTAGCTTTTCATTCAAGAATCGGCTTATGCGTTTTATGTGGGGTATCGTGTACGCAATTTTTTTTCGGCCGTCGCCGAGACCTTTTCACGGTTGGAGGGCCTTTTTGTTGCGTTGTTTCGGCGCCAGGCTGGGTAAAGGTTGCCATATTTATCCCCAGGCCAGGATTTGGGCGCCGTGGAACCTGATTTGCGACGATGTAGTGGGTGTGGCCGATGAGGCGATTATTTATAATCCAGAACCGATTTATCTGGGATCTCACAGTGTTATTTCGCAACAAGCCTATTTGTGTGGGGCGAGCCATGATCCCGATGATCCGGCGTTCCCGTTAATAGCCAAACCTATACGTATTGGAGCATATGCCTGGGTTTGCTCGCGTGCTACGGTCCAACTTGGGGTGAATATGGCGGAGGGTGCCGTTTTAGGTTTGGGTGGTGTCGCAACAAAAGATATGGAGCCGTGGTCAGTATATGGAGGTATTCCGGCGCGAAAAATAAAGAATAGGGTTCACCATGAGAATCTTTAGTTCGATGGTGGATATAGGAATATCGATGCCATTTTGCTCAATGAATATTTATGGAACAAAGTTATTATGATTTCTGTACTGATTCTGACGAAAAACGAAGAGAAAGACCTCCCCGGTTGTTTGGAGTCGGTAAGCTGGTCAGATGATGTCCATGTGTACGATTCCAATAGCACTGATAGAACGGTGGAAATCGCAAAATCCGCCAATGCAACGGTCACTCAAAGGCCATTTGATAATTGGGCGGCTCACCAGAATTGGGGGCTCCAGAATATTTCATTTAAATATCCATGGGTTTTCTATATTGATGCGGACGAGCGGATGACGCCGGAATTGATTCTGGAAGTCCGTAAAGCGGTGGAGAATCCAGGTGAGAATGTCGCCTTTCGCATACAGCGGCGTGATTTTTTTATGGGGCGCTGGCTCAAGCATGTGCAAACTTCGCCTTTCTACCTTCGCCTTTTTCGTCCGGAAAAAATGCGGTACGAAAGGTTGGTAAATCCGATCTCTATCCCTGATGGCCCTGTTGGGCAAGTGAGCGGTTATCTGGATCACTTCCCTTTTGGCAAGGGAATTTCGCATTGGGTAGAGCGTCACAATTCATATAGCACTTTTGAAGCGCAGCAAATTGTGAGTAATCGATCGAATAATGAAAAATTTAGCCTATGGAAGGCATTTTTCGAGAAAGATTTTCATAAAAAACGATATCATCAAAAGGAATTGTTTTATCGGCTTCCTGCGCGGCCCTTGATAAAATTCACGCTGCTGTATTTTCTGAAGCGGGGTTTTCTGGATGGCCGTGCCGGGTTTACTTATTCGGCACTGCAATCAATCTATGAATATATGATTGTTCTCAAATCGCGGGAGCTGGAGCGGCACAAGCAGGGTCTTCCCATATAACATAAGAATGGTTGTCGAATGCGGATCCTGATCAATAGCATCAACTATTCCCCGGAATTAACCGGGATTGGCAAATACACAGGCGAGATGGCAGAATGGCTGGCCGAACAGGGGCATGAAGTTCGTGTAGTTACAGCACCGCCATATTATCCAGCATGGCGAGTTGCCAAGGGATATTCCGCTGGCTGGTACAGGCGGGAAGTTGTGGCTGGGGTAGCTGTCTTCAGGTGTCCACTGTGGGTTCCAAAAAAACCTACAGGTCTGACCAGGATATTGCATCTGTGCAGCTTTGCCATGAGTTGTTTTCCACTTATGATCTGGCATGGCCTGATTTGGCGGCCGAATATCGTGTTTACGATCGAGCCGCCGCTGTTTTGCGCCCCAGCGGCCTGGATGGCGGCACGACTTGCGGGCGCTAAAGCCTGGCTGCATGTGCAGGATTTTGAAGTGGACGCGGCATTTGAGCTGGGGATATTGCGCTCCAGAAAGTTGCGTTCTGCTGTGCTGGCAGTAGAAAAATGGTTGCTGCGGCGGTTCGACAGGGTTTCCAGCATATCCATACGCATGGTCGAAAGACTGGCTGGCAAGGGCGTGGATAGCAGCAGAAGGGTATTGTTCCAGAACTGGGTGGATACTTCGGCAATTTACCCTCTGGATAACGTAGAAGGTTTCCGGCGGGAACTGGGGATTCCGGAAGATGTGCAAATCTTGCTTTATTCTGGAAACATGGGGGAAAAGCAAGGGCTGGAGATTTTGATAGAGGCGGCCAAAATGCTGTCTGAGCGCCGGGATATGCTTTTTATTCTTTGCGGAGAGGGCGCATCCCGGCAAAGATTGATGGAAATGTCTGAGGGGCTCGGGAATGTTAAATTTTTCCCGCTACAGCCGATGGATCGGCTCAATGAGCTGTTGAACCTGGCGGATATCCATTTGCTGCCTCAGCGGGGCGATGCAGAGGATCTGGTGATGCCGTCCAAGCTGACGGCAATACTTGCAAGTGGCCGGCCAGTGATTGCAACGGTACGTGAAGGCACGCAAATTGCCAATGTGGTGAAGGATTGCGGGATTGTGGTCAATCCAGGGGATGTCTCTGGATTGCGTGATGCGATTGTTACACTGGCTGGGGATTCTGGGCGGCGTTCTAGCCTGGGGAAGGATGGAAGGGAATATGCAGTTCGCAACTGGAAGAAAGATAATGTTTTACGTCAGGCATTCCCTGTGAAGTGATTGAATGTGACGAAATTGATGAGGCCGTGAATGATGAATGATTCGGGTAATGCAGTAGTTGTATGGCGGCCGACTTTGTGGATTTGGCTGGTTGGTGCTGTTCTGTGCCTGTTAACCGGAGTGATCTATTTCGAAGGCCTGAAGGCGCTGGTCGCGATGTGGGACACAAAGGAAGAATATAGCTATGGCTATATGATCCCTTTCATTACGCTGTTCCTCATTTGGCAGCGCAAAGATCTTCTTGAGCGAATTGATTTCAATGGCTCCTGGGCAGGGTTTGTATTGGTACTGGTTGGCTTGGCGCTGTTCTTGCTCGGTAACCTGAGCACTTTGTTCCTGATCGTTCATTACTCTTTTCTGGTGGTTGTGTTGGGCTTGGTGCTGGCATTCTGCGGCTGGCAGGGCTTCAAGATCGTTGCCGTGCCATTGCTTTTCCTGGCTTTCATGATCCCGTTGCCGTCATTTTTGC
Organism: Sulfuricella denitrificans skB26; assembly: GCF_000297055.2. Taxonomy (NCBI): domain Bacteria; kingdom Pseudomonadati; phylum Pseudomonadota; class Betaproteobacteria; order Nitrosomonadales; family Sulfuricellaceae; genus Sulfuricella; species Sulfuricella denitrificans. The sequence goes on from NC_022357.1 coordinate 1,364,300, forward strand.
TTACGGAACTTTCCACTCGCTTGCAGTTTATATCCTCCGAGATTGGGGTCTGGGTCATTCGCCTGTTTGGTATCAGTGTGTTCCTGGAAGGGAATGTGATCGATTTGGGCAGCTTGAAATTGCAAGTGGTAGAGGCTTGCAGTGGTCTGCGATATCTATTCCCGCTGATGACTTTGGGATTCATCTCGGCTTACTTTTTCAAGGCGGCATTCTGGAAGAGGGCTTTTGTATTCCTTTCATCAATTCCGGTTACAGTGCTGATGAACAGTTTTCGAATCGGCATAATCGGCGTGACCGTGGAGTATTGGGGTAAGGAGATGGCTGAGGGTTTTCTGCACGATTTTGAGGGATGGGCCGTGTTCATGGCTTGTACCGCGGTTCTAGTCGTTGAAATGTGGGTGCTTTCCAAAATTGGAAATAAGCGTCTGCCTCTGCGCGAGGCGTTCGGGCTGGAATTGCCTGCGCATACGCCTGAAGGTGCCCAAGTGAGGAGTCGTGAGCTTACCAAACCTTTTCTGTCAGCGCTGTTCGTGGTAATGGCGGTGTCCATAGTAACCATGCTCATGCCGGAACGTGTCGAGGTTCCACCGCAACGCAAGGATTTCTCTACGTTTCCACTTGAGTTAGGTAGTTGGAAAGGTAAAGATAATCGCCTGGAGCAGATTTACCTGGATGCATTGAAACTAGACGACTATCTGCTGGTTGATTTTTCAGAAGAGCCGGGTAAGCCAGTCAATTTATACATGGCTTATTATGCTACACAGCGCAAGGGTGAATCGGCTCATTCGCCACGTACCTGTATTCCGGGCGGCGGCTGGACAATGGTAGGGCTGGCGGAGCATGTTGTGGAAGGGGTAACCATGAACGGTCGTCCGCTGGTGGTAAACCGCGCGGTGATTCAATTGGGTGAACAAAAGCAGCTGACGTACTATTGGTTCCAGCAGCGTGGGCGCGTGATTACCAATGAATATCTGGTGAAATGGTTTATTTTCTGGGATGCGCTAACGCGTAATCGCACGGATGGCGCGTTGGTCAGGCTGGTGGCGCCAGTAATGCCGGGCGAGGATGTTGCGGTAGCGGAGCAGCGGTTGCAGCGCTTTCTCAAGGAGGCGGCTGGTCAGTTGAGTAGCTTTGTGCCTGATTAATGATGTTGCGGGGTTTCCCCGCTTTCTCAAAGGGGGTGGCGGTGCATCTATGCGATTCAACTTTATTAGTAGTAGGTTTTGCAAAGCTTGATCACGAGGTTAATTACATCGCATATTAGGTAGTTAGTGGGTGAGTTCATAAAAGTATAATAAGTTGCCCTTAATATATTGGGTGACATACGGGAGGGCTCTTGAATTTTCTTTTTGTATTGCTGACCGCTTTGCTTGTCAGTATGGCGATCATTCCAATCATGATCCGTCTGGCGCCGGTGCTGGGAATGGTCGATCTACCTGATCCGCGCAAAGTTCATTCTGTACCGATTCCTCGTGTGGGCGGGATTGGTATCGTGCTTGGCGCGCTGATTTCCATTCTGTTGTGGGTGCCGATCAGTTCTGCCATCGCTTTTTATCTCTTCGGCTCGGTCGTGCTGCTGATTTTTGGTACCTGGGATGATTGCCGGGAACTGGGCCATTACGTCAAGTTCATCGGGCAGTTTGTTGCGGTCATCGGCCTGGTTTATTTTGGCGATGTCTGGGTAGCCTTGGTGCCGTTTATGGACGATCCGCTGCCTGCATATATTGGCAAGCCGTTCACGGTGGTTGCTATTGTTGGCATGATCAATGCGATTAACCACTCCGATGGCCTGGATGGATTGGCGGCTGGTGAGTCGATGTTGAGTCTGGCATGCGTCGCCTATCTGGCATATGTCGCGGATGGTATCGCGGTGACGTTGATCGCCCTTGCGGTGATGGGTGGGGTGTTTGGTTTTCTGCGTTTCAACACGCATCCCGCACGCGTGTTCATGGGGGATTCTGGCAGCCAGTTTCTTGGGTTTTCGCTGGGCGCGCTTGCGGTGATCCTGACCCAGCAGACCAACACGGGTTTGAGCATGGCATTGCCAGCACTGATTCTTGGGCTGCCGATTGTGGATATTCTCGCGGTGTTTGCTCAGCGTGCTTATCAGGGGTTGAACTGGTTCAAGGCGACCAGGAACCATATCCACCATCGCCTGCTTGATCTGGGTTTCGATCATTATCAGTCGGTCGTGGTTATTTACGCTATCCAGACGTTTTTTGTGCTTAGCGCTCTGGCGTTACAGTATGAGGCTGATGCCGTCCTGCTGTCTCTCTACCTTGGTGTATGTGCTCTGGTATTTGTCCTGCTTATTCTGGGCGAGCGCACTGGCTGGCGGGTAAATCGGCATGGTTCAGAATCCCGATTGAGCCGGTTTGTTTTGTCACTCAAGAGCCATCCATTATTTAGCACGGCACCAACCCTGTTTATCAGGATAACGGTCCCCGCTTTTTTTGTTATCGTTAGCTTATGGGTCGGCGATGTGCCGCGCGATTTTGGACTGACTGGGGTTGCTATTGCGGCTGTCTTGCTGGTGGCGATGCTGTTCGATCGCGTGCAGAGCAACGCCTACCTGGTGCGGATTGCCATTTATGGTACGGCTGCCTTTCTTGTTTATCTGACTCATCAGTACACTTCGCAGTTGCCGGAAGATTTTCCCGAACTACGCTGGGCGTATTTTGTTGCGCTGGCCTTGGCTATTGTCATCGTGGTGCGCTATGTGCACGACGTCGATTTCCGTTCGACGCCGATGGATTATCTGGTGGTGTTTCTGGTCATTGCCAGTGGCCTGTTCATGGATGGGGCTTCTGCGGACTCAGCATTCGGCGAGATGGTGATCAAGGGGGTGATTTTGTTCTACGGCTGTGAAATCATCATTAACCGTGGCAACAAGTTCTGGGGCAGGGTGCTGAATATTTCGGTGATGGCGGCTTCTGGTATTCTGGGTGCCAAGGGATTGCTGCAACTTTGATTAGTGGGATTATTCGATACAGGAAAAATAATATGCAAAAGGTAGCGCTTATTACAGGTATAACAGGGCAGGACGGGGCTTATCTGGCAGAGTTTCTGCTCAAAAAGGGTTATATCGTACATGGCATCAAACGTCGTGCATCGTTGTTCAATACCGATCGCATCGATCATCTTTACCAGGATCCGCATGTTTCTAACCGGAATTTCATTCTTCATTACGGGGATATGACGGATTCTAGCAGCCTGATTCGGATTATTCAGCAGGTGCAGCCGGATGAAATCTACAATCTGGCCGCGCAGAGCCATGTGGCGGTTTCGTTCGAGGAGCCGGAATATACGGCCAACTCTGATGCGCTGGGGGCGCTGCGGGTGTTGGAGGCGATCCGGATACTGGGGCTGGAAAAGAAAAGCCGTTTTTACCAGGCATCCACTTCAGAACTTTACGGGTTGGTGCAGGAAACTCCACAAAAGGAGACGACGCCGTTTTACCCCCGTTCGCCCTATGCGGTGGCGAAGCTTTATGCCTACTGGATTACCGTTAACTATCGTGAAGCGTATGGCATGTATGCCTGCAACGGGATTTTGTTCAACCACGAATCACCTGTTCGTGGCGAGACTTTCGTTACGCGCAAAATTACTCGCGCGCTGGCGCGTATCAAGCTGGGTTTGCAGGATTGCTTGTTCCTGGGGAACATGGATGCCAAGCGCGACTGGGGCCACGCTAAGGATTACGTGGAAATGCAATGGCTGATGCTGCAACAGGATCACGCTGAAGATTTCGTGATTGCGACGGGTGTGCAGTACAGCGTACGTGATTTTGTCGATGCGGCTGCGGAAGAATTGGGGATTAAAATCCGCTGGGAGGGTTCTGGCGTTGATGAGAAGGGTTATGACGCTGCCGGTAAGTGTATTGTTTCGGTCGATCCCCGCTATTTCCGCCCTACCGAGGTGGAAACGCTGCTAGGTGATCCGACCAAGGCAAAAACCAAGCTGGGATGGACGCCTAAAGTGACCTTCAAGGAACTGGTCGCTGAAATGGTGCGCGAAGATTTGAAAGCTTCTGAGCGGGATGATCTATGCCGGCGTGAGGGCTTCAAAACGTTTGATTACCATGAGTAACGCCATGCAATTCAGCGACAAGATCTATGTGGCCGGCCACCGCGGGTTGGTGGGTTCGGCGCTGATGCGCCGCCTTGAAAAGGGCGGTTATTCGAATATCGTGACGCGCACGCATGCCGAACTGGACTTGAAGGATCAGCGGGCGGTAACAGAGTTCTTTGCGCAGGAGAAGCCGGACCACGTGTTTCTGGCCGCTGCCAAGGTGGGGGGGATTGTTGCTAACAACACCTATCCGGCGGATTTTATCTACCAGAACCTGATGATCCAGAGCAACGTGATTCACGCAGCCTATTCTAATGAAGTGAAGAAGCTGCTGTTTCTGGGTTCAAGTTGTATCTACCCGAAGTTTGCTCCTCAACCCATGAAGGAAGAGCATCTGCTGACGGGCGTGCTGGAGCCGACCAACGAGCCCTATGCGGTTGCCAAGATTGCCGGCATCAAGATGTGCGGCGCCTATAATCGCCAGTACGACACCAATTTTATGAGCGTGATGCCGACCAACCTGTATGGCTTGGGAGATAATTACGATCTGCAGAATTCGCATGTGATGCCAGCGCTGATCCGCAAGATGCACGAAGCCAAAATACGTGGAGATGCGCAGGTTAGCGTGTGGGGCAGCGGTACCCCACGACGCGAGTTTTTGTACGGCGATGATATGGCTGATGCCTGTGTCTTTCTGATGGAAAACCGGAATGCGAATGATACCGGAGAATTCGTCAATATTGGTGTGGGGGAAGATATAACCATCCGTGAGTTGGCGGAACGAGTGGCCAAGGTGGTGGGTTTCCATGGTGAACTGGTATTTGATTCCAGCAAGCCGGATGGGACGCCGCAGAAACTGCTGGATGTGACGCATTTGAACAAATTGGGATGGCGCGCGAAAACCGCAATGGATGAGGGTATCGGGAAGGCTTATCAGGATTTTATGCGGCGGTATGGCGCGTAATCAGTTAAATACACGCTGAGAAAAATATTTGTTTCGTATTTTAAGGAAGCTCTTGGAGGAGTGACATGAAGTTCAACAATAAACCATCCTATTTGCTTGCGATGCTGCTGGCTATTTCCATTTCCATGTCAGGTTGCGGCGGCAAGGCGGAGCGTCAAGCCAAACACCTGGAAAAGGGTAAGGCTTATCTGGAGCAAGCGGATTACGACAAGGCCCGGGTCGAGTTCAAGAACGTACTGCAGATTGATCCCAAAAATGCCGACGCTTATTACATGAGCGGTGTGCTGGAGGAGGAGCAGAATAACTGGCCGAAGGCTTACGGTAATTATTCGAAGGCCTTGGAATTGAATCCCGAGCATCTTGACGCCAAAGCCAAGTTGGGAAAAATTTATTTGTTGTCCAATGATGCCGTCAAGGCGGAAAAAATGGTCAACGAGATTCTTGCCAAGAAACCGGCGGATCCTGCGGCACATACTCTGAAGGCGGCGCTGATGGCACGTAAGGGTGATGAAGCCGGCGCTATTCAGGAAGCCAGCCAGGTCGTTGTGGCGGACCCCACTCAGTTTGAAGCGGTGAGTTTGCTGGCAGCGCTTTACACCAAGAAGGGCGATGAGGCGAAGGCGAAGGAAGTGCTGGAGAAGGGGATTAAGGATAATCCCAGGAATGTTTCTCTGCGCATGAGTTTGGTGTCCATTGCGACCAAACATAATGACATGGCAAGTGCAGAGAAACAGTTGATTGAGATTATCGCAATCGATCCGAAAAAACTGGAATACCGGATTACCCTGGCGACTTTTTATGCGCGTACGAACCAGGTAGACAAGGCTGAAAAATCGCTGCGCGACACCATTCAGGCCGATCCAGAAGACGAGACGCGCTACCTGTTATTGGCGGAGTTTTTGGCAACCCGCAAGGGGCCTGAGGAGGCAGAAAAAGAATTATTGTCTGTCATTCAGAACAAACCCAAGGCATACAAGGTGCGTTTTGGCTTGGCCAAGATTTACCAGGCCACGAACAAGCCTGAGAAATTGCGTCAACTGTATCTGGATATCATCGATCTCGACAAGACCGGACCGGAAGGCTTGAAGGCAAGGAATCAACTTGCTGAAATGGAAATGCAGGCTGGCAAGAAGGATGAGGCAGAGAAACTGGTTGCTGAAGTGCTGAAGGAAAATCCGAAGGACAACCAGGCGTTACTACTCAGAGGGAAGATGTTGCTGGTAAAGGGCGATGCCAAGGGCGCCATTGCCGATTTCCGCAGCTTGCTCAAGGATCAGCCTGATTCGGTGGATCTGCTCGGGCTACTGACTAAGGCACATCTGGCGAATAAGGAGCCGGAGTTGGCCAAGGAAACATTTAACAATGCGGTTTCCAAATTTCCCGATAATCCGAATGTTCGGATGGCCAGAGCTGATTTCCTAGCGTCTTCCCAGGATTATGATGGGGCGTTGAAGGATGTCGATGCTGTTATTACGGCGGATCCGAAGAATTTGCATGCTCTTCAGGCAAAAGCTGAACTGGAGGCGGCCAAGAAGGACTGGAGCGCTGCCGAAAGCAGCATGTCCAAACTCAAGGCGGCATCGCCTGATCAGCCGGTTGGCTATTACCGCCTGGGCCTGATTTATCAGGCGCAGAAGAAATTCGATCAGGCTCTGGCGGAATTTGAGCTGGCGCTGAGTAAATCGCCCAAGTCCATCGAACCTCTGACTGCGATGGTCAATGTACTGGCGGTTCAAGGCAAGACAGACAAGGCGGTTGCTCGCATCAATCAGGCGATTCAGGCGACGCCCGATAATTTCATGGCGCATCTTCTGCTTGGCGGAGTCTACGTCAGCCAGAAGAAATACGCGGAAGCCGAGGGGGCGTTCCGCAAGGTTATCCAGCTTAATCCGAAGGTATCCGCTGCCTATCTTGATATTACAAGTCTCAACTTGGTGCGTGGCGATGTTAAAGCTGCGATACACTCCTTGCAGCAAGGGCTTGTTGCGATACCGGGCGATGCCAGGATGTCCATGTCGTTGGCGGAACTCTATCAGCGGTCTGGTGATAATGACAAGGCGATTGCTGAATATGAAGCCGTACTGAAGAAAACCCCAGGGATTGAGGCTGCGGCAAATAACCTGGCATCCCTCCTTACCGAGAAAGGTGATAAAGCCAGCCTGGACAAGGCGCTGGAACTGGCCAAGCACTTCGAAAACTCGGCCACCCCAGCCTTCGTTGATACGCTGGGCTGGATTTACTACAAATCGGGTCAGAATGATCAAGCTTTGCCGTTACTGCAAAAAGCTGCGGACAAAGCGCCTCAGGCTGTGATCTTCCAGTACCACCTGGGAATGGCCTTGTACAAAAAAGGCGACATGAAAGCAGCGAAGACCGCTCTGCAGAAAGTGGTTGATTCAAAAGCCAGCTTCCCGGGTATTGAGGAGGCTAAGGGGGTGCTGGCCAAGATTTGATTTGTCCATCGCCCGGAATCGCTGGTTACTCCCTCCCCCGTAAGGGGGTGGGTATCGTTTCTGTATGTGACCTATTTATGAAGCCCACGCTAGATGATTTCATAAGGTAAATATGCTTATACCCATCATTCTCTCCGGTGGGGTCGGTGCCCGTTTGTGGCCGATCTCCCGTGAATCACACCCCAAGCCTTTCATGAAGCTGCCTGATGGGCAAAGCCTGTTGCAGAAGACCTTTGCGCGTGCTTCTGCGCTTGAAGGTGTTCGCGAGGTGCTGACCATCACGAATCGTGAGCATTACTTCAAAAGCAGGGATGAATATCAGCCTGCCAAGAAAACCTTTCCTGGCGTGGCGGATACCTTTTTGCTGGAGCCTTTCGGGCGAAATACGGCGGCGGCAATTGCGCTTGGCGCTTTGAAAGTTACCGCTGATTTTGATGGTAAGGCAATCATGCTTGTGCTTCCCGCTGATCATCTTATCGAAGATCAGGGTGCGTTTGCCGCTGCCGTGAAGCAGGCTTGTGACTTGGCGGAACTTGGCAAGCTGGTGACTTTCGGTATTGTTCCCAACGCGCCGGAAACCGGTTTTGGCTACATTGAGGCAGAGGGCCACACCGTCAAGCGCTTCGTTGAAAAGCCCTCCTACGAGACCGCTATGGAATATGTCGGTTCAGGCCATTACCTGTGGAATTCAGGCATGTTCTGCTTCCAGGCAGGGGTCATGCTGGAGCAGTTCAAGCTGCATGCCCCTTCCATCTACGAGCATGCCCTGGCTTGCTGGGAGACTACGCGCAGCAAAACGCAGGGCAGCACACCGATGATGGAGATTGACTCGGATACTTTCGCAGCCATCCCGGAAAACTCCATTGATTATGCGGTTATGGAAAAATCTGAAGTGGTAGCGGTGGTTCCTGGTGATTTCGGCTGGAGCGATATTGGTTCGTGGAACGCTATCAGCGACCTCACCGTTCCTGATGGGGCGGGCAACCGCATTGTCGGCGAGGCGGTGCTGGTGGATGTGGGTAATTCCTACATCCAGAGCGATGGTCGCATGGTGGCGGCGATCGGTCTGGACAACCTGCTGATTGTCGATACCCCGGATGCACTGCTGGTGGCCGATCGTGGGCGCGCACAGGATGTAAAAAAAGTGGTTCAGCAACTCAAGCTGATGAATCACGATAGCCACAAGTTGCATCGTACGGTGGTTCGTCCCTGGGGAACCTACACGGTGCTGGAAGAGGGTAATAATTTCAAGATCAAGCGCATCATGGTCAAGCCGGGCGCTTCGCTTTCATTGCAAATGCATTACCACCGGAGTGAACACTGGATAGTGGTTAGCGGCACAGCCAGTATTGTTAATGATGACAAAAACATGCTGATCCGGACTAACGAATCCACGTACATTCCCGCAGGGCACAGGCACCGTCTGGAAAATCCCGGACGGACGGATCTGGTCATGATTGAGGTGCAGAGCGGCGAATATCTCGGTGAGGACGATATCGTGCGCTTTGATGATGTGTACGGTAGAACTTAATTGCTGCCCCAACCCCTCGCCCACTGGCGGGAAAGGGGTTGGGGAGTGTCAATCACTTCCAATAAAGCGATAGCGCTGGAATGTAGGTAATGATTGCCAGCCAGACCATCATGATCATCAGAAACGGAAACGAGGCACGGAACAGGCTTAACATCGGTTCCTTGAATCTCTGGCTGGCCAGGAACAGGTTGATGCCTACCGGTGGCGTGAGGTAACCGATTTCCAGATTCGCCAGGAATATGATGCCGAGGTGGACTGGATCCACTCCGAAGCGGAGCGCGATAGGCAGAATCAACGGTACGATCACGATGGTAGCGGAAAAGATGTCCATCACACAGCCAACAGCGAGCAGGAAGACATTCAGCAGCAGCAGGAACTGAAGCTGGCTGGTAACGTTATTTTCCAGCAACGACATGACTTTCATCGGTATCTGGGCGTCGATCATGGAATTGGTCAGCCCCATTGCGACACTCAGGATAATCAGCAGGCTTCCGCTCAAAATGCAGGTTTCCCTGAGCACGCCTAGCAGAAGGTTTCCCGCAACCGGGAAGCCTTGCATCTGGGTCACCGGGGTCAGGTCGCGGTGGATAACGCCTTCAAGAAAAAGCGCGTAAGCGGCGGTGCAGGTCGCGGCTTCGGTCACTGTCACAAAGCCGCCCAACAGGCCTGCAATGATGCCCACAGGCAGCAACAAATCCCATATACCAAGGCGGACAGCGCGTCGCAGTGCCTTGGGCGAGAACGGCTCCCTTCTTACCTTGCCTACGTTCCCGTTATAGATGCTGTAGATCGATAGCATTACCAGGAGGATAAGGCCGGGAATAATGCCCGCCTTGAACATTTGCTCGATGTTGACGCCTGCAACCATGCCGTAAAGCAGTACCACCAGGCTAGGCGGGAAAAGGAGCCCCAGCGAGCCGGAGCTTGTCAGCAGTCCGAGCGAGAAGCGCTTGGAGTAGCCTTCACGCAACAGCATGGGATAAAGCAGGCCGCCCAAGGCCAGGATGGTAACGCCGGACGCGCCGGAAAGTGCTGTGAAAAAGGCGCAGGTAGTCAGTGCGACCACCGCCAGTCCGCCCGGCATCCAGCCGAAGGCGGCGTTGAACAGTTTTACCAGTCGTTCCGGTGCGCCTCCTTTGGAGAGTACTACGCCCGCCAAAGTGAAGAGGGGGATGGCCATCAGGTTGGGTGAGGAAGCCAGTCGCAGCATTTCAACCATCAGCACGGCCGGGTCGAGGTCTGCCGACCACACGGCAACCAGACTGCCTGCGCCGATGATGACAAACAGTGGCACACCGAGCGCGGCGAAGATCAGCAAGAGAATGACGATAGTGGCAGTCATTTTACGCGCCTTGCAGAGCGTGGGCCGATGATGACGCGCAAGGCGAAATGCAGCGACAACAGGCAGAAGCTGACTGGGAAAATAATTCCCATGGCCGCAATCCATTTATCATCGCTGGATACGTTCAGCCATTCGTCGTGCCAGAAACGCACCGCATGCCAGAACAGGGTGCCGCATACCAGCGTGCAAAAGATGAAGATGGGCCGTTCCAGCCTGTTGCGCCAGGCTTCGCTAATCAGGTGCGTGGCGATGTCTATTTTGATGTGGCGCTCCCGTACTGCGACCACTGCGCCGAGAAAGCTGACCCACAGTACGAGATATTGGATCAGCGTCGATGCGCCGGGGATGCCGCTATGAAAAAAGTTGCGCGCGCCGATCTCGAGTAGCGACAGAACCAGCATGGCTACCAGGCAGGCACTGGCAGCTAGCGTTTCTGCGCGGGTCAGAGATTGCTCGATTCTCGACGGCAAAGAGTATTTGCGGGCGTGGTTGTTCATCGCTGCTTGGCCTTTTTCTCGCGGTATTCGCCAAGCGCCTTGCGTGCGTGGTCATACACCTCGGTCGGGATGTAACCGCTCTTGGCCAAGTCGGCGGCGGCGCGGTCGCGGATGCTGATTACATCGGCTTCCTTGATATCCTTCCATCCCAAGGTGGTAGTAACGCCATTCTGTTTCAACACTCCCAGGCTTTTTTCGTTGTCATTGCGTGTTTCAAGCAGCAGTTTTTCGCTGGCTTCGTTGCCGGTACGCAGTAGTAATTCCTGTAAATCCTTGGGCAGGCGATTGAAAAATTTGCCGGATACAACCAAGCCACCTATGCCATCCGCCATGGGAACTTCAGTCATGTAGGGTGTTTTTGTGAACCATTGCAGCGCGATGGCGCCGAGAGGCGGCGCAATAACCGTATCGATCAACCCGGTGGACAGGCTGGTAAACACTTCGGTAATCGGTAGCGGAACAGGAGCGATATTGCTGGCGGTAAAAAATGCGGCGCTAAGCGGGTCTCCTTGCCATTGCCAGATGCGGTGTTTTTTCAGGTCGTCCATGGAGTTTATCGGCGTACGGGAAAAGAACCGGACAAAGCCGACTTCCATCCACCCCAGCAATTCATAATCGTTCTTGCGAAAACCGGCGCGGATTTCCGGCATCATCTGTGCCCGCACATAATCGACTTCTTCGTAGTTTCGGAACAGGAATGGAATTTCCAGTACGCGTGCCGGAGAATAAATGGAGCCGATGCCATGCCCTGTCATGGCAGCGCCGTGAATTTGACCAAAGCGAATTTTTCGCAGCATGTCGGGTTCGTCTCCCGAAACGCCGCCGGGATAGAACTTGAACTTGAGACGGCCCTGGCTTTCTTTTTCTACCTTGCCCGCCCATTCCGCAATCACATTCATCCAGGTCGAGCCTGCCGGCGCGAGGGTGGCGAATTTCAGCACATAAGTTTCATCCGCCCGTGCAGTAAACGCACACAGCAGCAACAGGAAAAACACCCATTTTCTTATCATCAAAATAATTCCTCCTCATTTTTTAGCAGGTTTTTTGCTTTGTGTTGAGCGATTGCGTTGGCAAGCGCCATCTCTGAAAAATTATCCGGCGGCGTGTCGACTACCGCGGTGAGCTTGTCGTGGAATGCCTTGCGGTTACCTTGCTGCACCGCGAGATATTGTGCATACAGCACGTCAGCAATAAGCAATTTGCCTTGTGTGATATTTCGCGCTTTGCCGAAATGCATTTCGGACAGCGCGAAATTGCCTCCCAGCATCGGTGGGCGGCTGCCATACCATACTCCGAAGAAGATATGGGGGCCGCCGAAATAGAAGGTTTCATCGAGTTCCAGCACCCGCTGCATAAGTGCCTCCGCCTTCCCCATATCGGCGATACGTGCCGGGTCGGTACGGTTCATGTCGATCCACTTGGCCCAGTTGGATGCAGCCCAGAATAGGTCAGGAACCGCATCGCGTCCAAGAGTTGCCAGCTTTTGATGCAGCACGTCCAGCTGCATGTTCATGGGATCCCCCAGTCCGGCTGTCTCCAGTGCCGCCAAGGCATGTTCCAGCCCTCTGCGATAGAGCGCTGAAGCACGTACAGGGTTATCGTCCTCGACAAAGCCGAATGTATAGCCATAAAAACCTTGCGCCGCATGGATTCTCAGTTCACGGTTGGCAGGTAATTCACGAGTCAGGCTTTCCACCAGCTTGAGATTGGCGGGAATCGCAGCCTTGGCCAACTCCAGATCGGGCTCCCGGTTCATCGCAGCCACACCGCTATCCATGATCGACAGCGAGGAACGCGCTACGATCTGTCCCGTGGAGCAGGCATTCAACAGCAATGCGCACAAGCCGATCAAAGCCAGCCTCAGTATATTTTTCGGGGATCTCATTTTTATGAACCTTTGCTTATTACCCAAAACAAGATAATACCCAAAAGTCAGGCATGATATGCCGGTTTGTTTAAATCAATGAGCCAGTGCGTGGCTGTGGTAAAATTACGCGCTTCGATTTATGTGTGGATTGCAGCAGTGCTTTCCAAAAATCGTCATAAATAAATCCATGCCCGGGTGGTGAAATAGGTAGACACAAGGGACTTAAAATCCCTCGGCTTAACGGCTGTACCGGTTCGATTCCGGTCCCGGGCACCAATAAAAACAATTGGTTAGAATATTATATCTGGCCTGTTTGCTTTTGAGTGTGACGGAAACGTGGCAATTCCAACACATTCTCCAACTGACCGAGTTCATCCGTGAATCGCCCCGCTCAAGCTAGACACCTTATAAGCCTTGAACTAGAGGCAACAAGGAGGTGTTATGAGCAGCAAACGTTAGAGTTCGAAAAAAATTATTTCAACCGGCTCGTAAAGTGTCAAGTGGAGCCGGGGCGATTCAGAGAGCTTGAAGGGAGAGATTGTTGGCGATTGCCGGGACGAATCGCGCACGGCGCACGGCGGGTCTTATCGTGGCGTCTGTACTGTGCGGGGTCATCGTGTTGGGGGTGGCCAAGTGGCCCGAAATCCAGTTCGAACTCGGCTATGCATACGAAATCGGAAACTTCCACGGCTGGTCCCCCGGTTTCACCCAGGACTACCGAAAGGCGGCCCATTGGCTGGCCAGAGCGGCAAAGGAGAACCATCCCCGAGCGCAGTACAAGCTGGGCATTCTCCATGCCCAAGGCTGGGGCGTGCCCAGGAACGGCAACCGGGCCGTGGAATGGTTCACCCGGTCCGCCCGGAACGGCTACGGACCCGCCTGCTACCATCTCGGCTGGATGTATCATAAGGGCGATGGCGTGCCCCGGGATGATGGCCGGGCAATTCGATTGCTGGAACAGGCGGCCAGCCAGGGCATGGCCGCGGCTCACTTGGCCTTGGGCAGGTTTTATGAGCGCGGCGAAGGCGTGTCGGTGGATGCAGTCCAGGCCCTCAAGTGGTATGCCCTGGCTGTGCATTTCGCCCGATCCCGGCCGGGACTGTTCGACAACGCGGCATTCGCAGAGCGTGCTCTTGCCGCCTTTGATGCGCTGACCGCACGGATGGACCATTCCAGCGCAGAACAGGGTCGGATGCTTACACCCTCAAAGGTCGTGCTGGTTCAAGTCCGACCCCGGCACCACTTCAATTCTATTAGCTAAGTTTGCGCTCGCGAAGCTTCAGCGAAAGGGCGACGGAGCTTTCAGCTTCGCCAGTTTGACTTGAATTCTGACGTTATTGTCAGCGATCCAAATTTCTTCATCCTGAATGGTCAGTTGCAACTGCATGGTGCGTTGTACCATCGTTGCCAGGGCTTGACTGGTGGTTTCCGACAGGTTGATTACGGTCAGGTTGTTGAGCCGTTCGAGTTTGCTGCCGTTCTGGTTCCACCAGATATCGGCGCCACGGCCGCCATAGGTATACACGACTACCTGCCTTGAGCGGCCACAGGCTTTGCGTATAAGTTTTTCATCTGGCAAACCCACGTCTATCCAGAGTTCAATGGAGCCGGTCAAGTCCTTTTGCCACAGATCGGGTTCTTCATCGGTGCTCAGCCCCTTGCCGAACGACAATGCCTCATCGGCGTGCAACCCAAATGCCAGCACTCGTACCATCATGCGTTCATCGGTTTCCGAGGGGTGCTGGGCGATAGTGAGCGCATGGTCATGGTAATAGTTGCGATCCATGTTGGCGATTTGCAACTCGGCTTTGAAGATGGTTGATTTAATGGCCATAATTTTACTGTTTCAGTTGTCGTGGGTGTCACATCAGGGATGCGAAGAATAACCGATTTGGTTGCGTGCGCGAAGTGTCTGACCGAGGCATGGTTGACACTAAATTTGCGGCGTCGTACCGTGGCGAATCAATATTTCTGGAATCTTTCATGCAAACCGTAGAAATCCCGCTTAAAGGCGAATATGTTGAACTCTGCAACCTGCTCAAACTTGCCGGCGTGGCAGACAGTGGCGGGCGCGGGAAAATCCTGGTCGCTGAGGGACGGGTTACTGTGGACGGGCAGCCAGAGAGTCGCAAAACGGCGAAAATTCGTGCCGGTCAGGTCGTCGAATGTCTTGGGGTGCGGATTGCTGTCGTGGGTCTGTAATCAGGGTTAATGGCGCTATAATCTTCGCTATTCGAGCCATATTATCAACCCTGCTTAACATGTCGAACCCATTTACAGCCTGCTGGACGAGCAAAGGAAACAATCTTTGCCTTGGCCAATGGGAAATCCACTACCTTGGCCGGTCTCTGGCCATCGATGCCGAGCGGCGCGAGAAAGACATGGGCACCTTCGGCATATTCAGCTACATCTACCTTGATGATGAAGATTTTGCCGAAGGGTTGCTAGAGGACGACTGGATTCTTGAGCACGCCGGATGGCTGGCCGATCTTTTTTCCGAGCACGAGATTCCCGTGGATGAGGCGCACATGCGCTGGTTCTATCAGGCGGCCAATCCTCATGACTGGCGGTGTGGCAGTTGCGGCGGGTGCCTCTAGACGTCAGCGGGTTGAAGCTCAGACTCGGTTGCATCGTTTCCGGCGGTATGGCGCTCGATAAAGCTATCGAGAAAACGACGCAGAAAGCCTTCGGTCTGTGAGCTGTGAAAACGGTCGATTTCCTGCCCGCGGCTGTACGCGATAACTGTCGGGAAGCCTCTTGCCTGATGCCGACCGGCGATACGCATGTTTTCGTCTGCATCGACTTTCGCCAGCACAAATTTGCCGTCGTATTCCTTGACCAGTCTTTCCAGCATCGGCCCCAGCACACGACACGGGCTGCACCATTCGGCGCCGATATCCAGCAACACTGGCACCTCGTGCGAACGGGCAACCACTAGTTCGTCGAAATCGTCTTCTTCTACGTCGTAAGAGAGAATCATTGTCTTGAATAATCTGAATTAAGGGCAGGCAATAGTTTAAACAAGCTGTTCGCTTTTAGCCACTGCCCAGATGGGTAACCCGTGAGGTTAATGTGCCTTCCTGGCGGGGGGGCGTTTTGTTGGTGACGGTAAATTGAGGTCATCCATCAGTGCCAGAATTCGGTCGGCCACTTCCTGAGGCGGGGTGGCATAGGCAAACTTGCCGAGAAAGCTTCCATCCGGCCCCAGCAGGTACATGCCTGCCGAGTGGTCCACCGAATAATTGTCTTTTTCTGCGCCCGGTTCCCAGTGTTTTTCATACCGTACCTTGAAGTGGTCGGCTACGCGTCGCACCAGTTCCGGCGAGCCGGTGAGGCCGATGATGCGCGGGTGGAAATACGCGGTATAGCGGCGCAACACTTCGGGAGTATCCCGTTCCGGGTCCACGGTCACGAACAAGGGTTGCAACTGCTCGGCCCGGCTGCCTAGTTTTTCCATGATCAGCGATATTTCCGCCAGGGTGGTCGGGCAGATATCCGGGCAGAAAGTGTAACCGAAGGCGATGAGCTGAAAGCTGCCACGAAAATCCTGATCGGAAATCGCTCGTCCCTTGGTATCCATCAGTAAATAACGGGAAACGATCCCGATTTTCGGCTGATCATCCTCAACGGGCGAAGAGGGCTCTGCCCAGGCAGGCGCCGTGCATAGAAGAGCTGCAGTCAGGATGGAAAGATACAATCTATTCATGGTGTTACTTCACCACTGAGGCTGGTACGGCAGCCTGCAAGCGCTGAATTGCTTCATCGACTTGTCCGTTGAGAGTAGGGCCATCAGGGCAGGTCGTCTGCTCGTTCTTGTTATGGTCCAGAAAGGCCTTGTTGGTGGCCTCCTCGAAAGCCGCTCCGTAGCGCCGCGACTTGGGTGCGTGCTGAATTATCACAGACTTGATGAGGGAGGCGGTTTCTGCGTAGCCGCAGGCAAGTGCTTGCCCGTTGAGGCTACCCAAAATCTGAGTCTCCGCCAGACCCGCATCAGTGATGGAGTCAGTCGCGTGGGCGGAGAGTGCCAGGCTCAGGCAACACAGCAGAAGGGCGGAACGCTTCATATTACTTTTCCTTTTGAATTTCATGGATGGATCATGTCGGGAATTATAGCAGTCTTGATGAAACCGGAAGTTGCTATGATGAAATGTGAAGCCGCCTGATTCGGCATTTGAAGGAAAAACATGCACCCCGCTCTGCGCACTCTGATTCTGGGTATTGTGGCCGTTGGTCTGGCAGGTTGCTCCACCCCCAATCCGCGTTACCAATCCATTTACCGCTATGAACCGCCTGCCGATAGCGCAGGACAGGCTTGCCTGGAAAAATGCGGTCAGAAAATGGAGGTGTGCCAGCAACGCTGCACAGCGGATTACCAGACTTGCCTGGCAGACATAGCACCATTGGTGGAAGAGCGGTACGGCGAGGCCCTCAAGCGCTATGCGGCTGAACTGGATCGCTATCGTTGGGAACTGGAGCATTATCAGCTGTACTTGTCCATGCGCTGGCGTGATTCCATCTGGTATGGCCATGGGTTTTACCACCCCTGGCCTGAACCATACTATTTTCCACCTGTTGCGCCGAAAAAACCCACCCGCGACGAGGCGTTCGACCGGCTAAGGAAGGAAAGGTGCGAGGTTGAATGCGGCTGTCAGCCGATTTATGACGCCTGCTTTCTTGCCTGCGGCGGCAAGCGGATACAAGAGGTGAGGTGCATCACGGATTGCCCTGAGGGAAAATGACAGATTCCTAACCGTTTGCCAGTCTCTGCAGCACCGCTTTAAGCAGCTGCCAGCAGCGTCCTACCGATTCGATCTCGACGCTTTCTCCCGGCGCATGAGCGCCGCGGATGTCCGGCCCGAAGGAAATCATGTCCAGATGCGGATGGCTGGACGCGAGCAGGCCGCACTCCAGCCCGGCATGGATAACCTGCAGGTTGGCGGGCTGTCCGAATTCCTGACGGTAAACCTGTTGGCAAAGGTCGAGCAGGGGAGAGGCGGGGTTTGGTGTCCAGCCCGGATAGGCGCCATCCTTCCAAGCGCGCATTCCAGATGAAGCAGCATGCGTGACCACCTCGTCGGCCAGCGTATCGGCGCGTGCATCGTGCAGCGAGCGTACCTTGAACGTGGCGCGGAACACGCCCTGTTCGAGCGCGACCACGCCGAGATTGCAGGAGGTATCCGTCACACCGGGAAAGGCATCGCTGGTGCGCGCCACGCCGTTGGCAGCAGTATTGAGGAAGTCGAGTAATCGATTCTGGTCTGCACGTAAAATGGAGCTGCCTTGTGGCGTATTGCAAGGTTCGCATGCCAGCGACACTTTCGCATCCACCTTCGCGAAGTGTTTCCGCCATGGCGTAAGTTTCTGTTGCGCCCAAGCTTCCAGTTGCGCCGCATCAGCAGCAGGCAGCGCGAATACCGCAAATGCCTCGCGAGGAATCGCGTTGCGCGCCGTGCCGCCCTGCATGCCGATCAGGCGCAAATTGAAGAGTTCGGCCAGCTCATGCAGCGCCTCCACCAGCAGCTTGATCGCATTGCCGCGCCCGAGATGGATGTCGATGCCGGAGTGGCCACCGCGCAGCCCGGACACTTCCAGTCGCATCAACGCATAACCCGACGGCAAGCCTTCCTGTGCGCAGTCGTGGCGCACCTCCACATCCACGCCGCCCGCGCAGCCCAAATAGAAATGCCCCCACTCCTCGGTGTCGAGGTTGATCAGCGTCTTGCCCTGCAAGGTGCTGGGGGCCAGACCGCGCGCACCATCCATGCCCGATTCCTCGTTGA
Source organism: Sulfuricella denitrificans skB26 (assembly GCF_000297055.2). Classification (NCBI taxonomy): domain Bacteria; kingdom Pseudomonadati; phylum Pseudomonadota; class Betaproteobacteria; order Nitrosomonadales; family Sulfuricellaceae; genus Sulfuricella; species Sulfuricella denitrificans. The sequence goes on from NC_022357.1 coordinate 1,382,805, forward strand.
TGGTGAGCAGCACTTCCAGCGCCGGATGAATCAGCCCAGGCTCTTCCAGCGCAGCCAGCGCAAGCGCTACGCCGATGCCGTTATCAGCACCAAGCGTGGTGTTTTCAGCGATGACCCAGCCATCGCGCACCACTGTCTGGATCGCATCGTGCTCGAAGTCGTGCTGCGTGCCGGAATTAGCCTGGCAAACCATGTCGAGATGCCCCTGCATGATCACGCCGGGCATCGCCTCGCAACCGGAGCTGGCAGGCTTGCGCAGAATTAGATTGCCGACAGCATCAACCTGGGTCGAAATACCAAGATTCACCGCCCAGGCAATCAGGTGGTCGCGTAGCGCCGCCTCATGCAGGGAGGAACGTGGGATGGCGCAGAGGGTTGCGAAGTGTGCCCAGACGGAATGGGGTTGCAGGTTTTTCATATCGTTATTCGTTGTTACCGTAGAACACAGGATTTCACGTTATTTTACAGGGCCGAAACCTAAGCCTCCAACTCGGTATAAAATTCACTTATTGTTTGCAGTAAAAACCAACTGACAAGGGTTTCAGAATGCGTACTATGGCTCTCATCTTATTTCTGATCAGTATATGTTCATTCGCCGTTGCTGCTCCTGGCGAACTGGGCGCCGGACACACGCCACCGCCGCAAGCCACACAGGCCTGCCAGGGTAAGTCGCAAGGTGCGGCATGCCGCTTCGACACACCGCGCGGCATCCTCAGCGGAGCTTGCCGCAATGTGCCCAACGCCTTTGCCTGCGTGCCGGATGGCGGCATGCAACAGCGCGGTAACAACGCTCGGCCTGCACAGAACCGGCCGGTCGGGCAGGGCGGTCCCGTGTCTCAGCCTTTGCCTGCTTCCGCCCCCATAGCTAATACCACTTCGGCCAAGAGCCGGGTGGTCGACACTGCACAGGTTTATTGCTTTGACGACAATGGCGCCGTCATTACCTGTCCGCAACGCGGTGAAAAATTCTTCGGGCAGGATGCGCAATTTATCGGTACCCAACCCGCCTATCGCGACAACGGCGACGGCACGGTGAGCGACCTCAACACAGGGCTGGTCTGGCAGAAGGCGCACAACGCCAAACGCGTGGGTTATTCCGAAGCCAGGCGCGATTGCGAAGCGTTGGTGCTCGGCGGCAAACATGACTGGCGGCTGCCGTCACTGAAAGAATTGTTTTCCATCGCCGATTTCAGTGGTTCGCAAGGCACCGGGCGCTTCTATCTGGATAGCCGCTATTTCAATATGGCCTACCCAAGCGCAACAGATGACATGGGTCGTGAAGCGTCGCACCACCCCGAGATGATGGGGCAGACATGGTCATCGACCCTCTACACCGGCAACCACATGGGGCGAGGGGTGGAAGCGGCGTTCTTCTTCAACTTCTTCGACGGTCATATCAAAAACGCGCCGACTTCAGGCCCGTTCAGCCTGTTCCACCGCTGTGTGCGCGGAGCGGAATATCTGGGACACAACGATTTCAGCAATAACAAGGATGGCAGTGTAAGCGACAACGCCACCGGTCTCACCTGGCAACAAGCTGACGACGGCAAAACGCGCGACTGGCCTGAAGCATTGCGCTATTGCAGCACGCTTAATCTGGCCGGTAAGCGTTATTGGCGCCTGCCCAACGTAAAAGAGTTGCAGAGCATCGTAGATTATTCGCGCAATGATCCCGCTATCGACACACGGATTTTTACGCAGACTGATCGCAACGGCTGGTACTGGTCGAGCACCACGCACGGTGACAACACGCGCATGGCGTCTTATGTCTGCTTCGGCAAATGCACCTCGTCGGGGGGCGTGGATACGCATGGTGCGGGCGCGCAACGCGCCGACCCGAAAACCGGAAACCCAACGAGTTATAGCTCACTGGGTGGGCAGAGCGATGCGGTGAGGATAGATAACTACGTGCGGTGTGTCAGGTAGCGCAACGGCTCTGACTGTGAGGTGTGCCAGCTTGTCGCTGTCAGGCCTTGATCGCCCGTATCAGCAGATATTCGTGGCGGACGACATTGTCATGCAGATATTCGTGCATCAGTTCTTCCATTTCGTTTCGCCACGCTTCCAGGCTGGCGGGGTCGTTCTGCAATGCCTGTGCGGTGCGGATGAAAGGGCCGGTTTTGGCTTCCAGAAACAGGCGCAAATGTCGTGGGCTGAGTGCCGGAATGGCCATGATGCCCCGTTCGGCGTGCATGCGTTTGACGCTGTCGCCCATCCGTTGCCGCACGATAGCGACATCACCCCAATGGACTGGTGAAACAATGCCCGGAGGCGGTGGGACATACTTTGCATTCAAGTCGAACATGCGGCCGATCAATTGTTCGCCGGGCCAGGTGGCGAAGGCAATCATGCCGCCGGGTTTCAACACGCGCAGCATCTCGCTGACCGCGACATCGTGCCGGGGCGCGAACATATGCCCGAACTGGCTCAACACCACATCGAACGAAGCATCCGGAAAAGGCAGCGCCTCGGCGTCTCCTTCATGCCAGACAATATCATCATAGCCGGCAATCGTGGCGCTTTCCTTCGCCTGTGCGAGCAGTGCAGGGGTCAGGTCCAGCCCCGTCACTCTGGCGCCTTTAATGCGCGCTGTGATCGCAACCACGCCCGTTCCCGTTCCCACATCCAGCACCGTCTGGCCGCCCGTCACACCGGCATAGCGTACCAGATGGCCGGCCACGGGCGTTGTAAACACGGCCATTTCGCCGAAATTTCCCAGGGTCCAGGTTTCGCGTTGTCTGGATTTGAATTCGGCTATCGGGTCCATGCTCATGCTAACTCCTTCGAAGTACAGATGAACGATTCGTGCTCAGCTAAGGTAGGTTGGGCGGAGCGTAGCGATACCCAGCAATTGCCAGCGATGGGTATCGTGTTGCTCAACCCATTCTGCGCGGGCTGTACTGTAGCTCGGGCCTAGCCTGTGCTATAGCTATTCCGGCACACCTTGCCATAGCATGTCGTATCCCAGTTCCTTGCTGTCGGTACACAACTTGCCCAGCGCCTCGAATTTATCCTTGAACGTCTTGTCGGCGTGTGACTTTTCGTGCTCCTCATAACTGTTCCAGAATGTGACGATCGCCACATGGCTCTCAGCCGGAGCTGCGCCGCTCAGAGAACCCTCGTCGGAAACGAAACCCGAAAACTGAAAGACCTGCCCGGCGATAAATCCGCCTTTGTCGCCGCCGTAAGTTTCTTTCACCACATTGCACATCTCACCCAGTGCCTGCTCGACTTCTTCAATAGTGACGCCGGGTTTGAGTTTGACCGTATTAAAAAGCATCTTGCAGCCGAAAGGGATAGTGATAGGTTCAAACATGTCAGGCTCTCCTTGGTAAAGGGCTATGGAATTTGCGCAGGGCAGGCCGACTCGCAGGGATGTTGAAACAACTATTTAGCTGCGACCCATTATGCCCGATATCGTTCCCTCAGGATTGAAGCGTATCACAGGAATAACAAGGTGGGCGATCTCTGCTGCCGATGGATGTTTTTGCGTCGCACCGATAGGCTTCGTAGCCTGGTCAGCTAAGGATGGTTGGGTGGAGCGTAGCGATACCCAACACTTGCCAGCGATGAGTATCGCGTTGCTCAACCCATCCTACGCCGCGTTTGTCTCCATTAATTCTAATCTGGTTAAAATCGGCAACAGCGCAAGCCCGGTTCGTTGCTCAAAGACTATCGACTTTGCCTTCAGCTCATCCAGTGAAATGTTGATGACGCCTGCGGTTGACGCGAAAGCAATCGTGTTTCCGCTTTTGCACTTGGGGAACATCAGGGTGCGGTCTTCAAAAGCAGATTCGATATGCGCGAAACCGCCTTTTACCCCGTGACTCAAACCGATCAGATTGACCACCAGCAAGCCTGGCTCGCTTAGCCGTGAGAGGCATGCCCGATAAAAAGGCAGCGTATTGAGATCGCCGGGGTGAGCGTGCTCATTAAAACCATCAACCAGGATCAGATCGAAAGTCTGGTCGCTGGCCATCATGTAATCGACACCGTCGCCTATCACCATTTTCAATCGCACCGGATCATCCGGCAGCCCGAAGTGCTCGCTAGCCACATCCACCAGACGCGCATCGATTTCCACCACCGTCAGATGAGCCAGCGGGCAGTGGCGGTATAGGAATTTTGTCAGCGAGCCTGCGCCGAGGCCGATCAACAGGATGTTGCGCGGAAAGCGGTTTTCATCGCGCATCAGCAAACACGCCATCATCACCTGCGTGTACTCCAGCTCCAGAGCCCAGGGCCGCGTGACCCGCATCGCGCCTTGCATCCATCGCTTATTAAAATGCAGCGTGCGCAGGCCGTTACTTTCCCGAATATCTATTGAAAAATCCATAGGCCCATTACTGGGACTCAGTGAGTGAATCAGCGCACTCTGAGTTGTTTTCATTCAGGGTTTGCCGAATAAGTCGTCGAGCGGATTCTTGCTGGCAGGAGGGGTGCCGGGCTTGCGCACTATAAAGGGCGTGCCTGTGTGCTCAGCGAGTTGGCGTGCCTTCTCGGAAGCGCGCATCAAGGCTTGCGGAACTTTTTGCAGCTCAGGGTCTTTAGAATGGGAAACAGGTGCTTTCATGGCGGTCAGTTTTCTTCCAGTTATCGTAGGTTGGGTGGAGTGTAGCGATACCCAACAATGGCAAGCGATGGGTATCGCGTCGCTCAACCCATCCTACGTACTTAGGTAACGATCAGGGCAGGCCATGATCTCCAAAATACCTTAAGCTGCCTGCTTTTCATGTAATCCCTCCCACCCTATGCACGCCAGCCATACATATTGCGGAATCGGTTTGCGGCCGTTTCGGTAGTAGGCAATCATGCGGCGGCTCATGCCCAGAGCCTGTGCGGCGCTATCGAGGGTGAGATTGTTGCGGTACATCCAGCCAAAGAACATTTCGTGGGAGGCTTTACCCATTTGTTCGCGTGTCCAGGCATAGACATTGTCGGCGCCGAATTCGCTGTCTTCCCATTCAATACAGGCGCCGTTGCAGGCAGCGTGGGCCTTGGCGAACAGGGCGGGTTGGCGCAGGTGGGCGAGGGCGCGACCTTTCAACTTGTCGGCAAGGTCAACCTCAAGCGTTTCGCCCGTGCTCCAGCGGATGCGCAGGCGGCAGGGTTCCAGCGTATCGACGTGAAGGGCACGCGGGAATTCGGTTTTAGTTGAAGTTTTCATGGGTTTAGTTCCTTCCATTTTTGGCGCAGCACGGCGCGATTTTCCTGCGCCCATACTAGGGCTTCAACAAGTTCCCGGCGGCTGATGCGGCCAGCAAGGAATTGCATTGTGTCGATTTCGATCAGGCATTCGCGGCCATCGTTCATGCCGATATGGAAATGCGGCGGCAGGTGATCGTGTGCATACATTCGGATAACGCAGTTATCAAATCGGTGTAGCGTAGGCATGAGGTAATATTAGTGCAACCATTGCACTAATGCAAGGTCTGGTTTTCTTGGTTGATGGACCAATATGCCATAAAGTTTTCGTAGGTTGGGTATCGCTACGCTCAACCCATCCTACACAGGCTATCAGGGCTTGCCGAATAAATCGTCGAGCGGATTCTTGCCGGCAGGGGCGTTGGCGGAAACGCGCTTCGCGGTGAACTCTTCTTCGATGTTGTCGCGATAGTAGCTCCAGGCCGAACCCGAACTGCTCAGGCGGCGCCAGGCTTCCTCGCCGACGCCGCTGTATTGCAGCATGCTGCCGTCGTCGAGTTGGACTTGCAGCAACCGGGCGCGCGCATCGTAGCCGATGGCGCGTAACTTACCGGAGTTGATCTTTTTCATTTCCATGGTGGAATTCTGGAGATATTTAGAGCCCGATTCTTTTGATTTATTGCGATGCTGTCCCCATTGGCACTTGAGGCGCTGCCTTTTTGTCACGAACAAAAATTGTTTTGTCGCTTTTGCGCAGCTCGAAAAGCCCAATGGCCTGAAATAAATCCTTTAATTTGGCGTAACCATAATTGCGAGAATCAAAGGATGCTTGTTTGGCAATATGCTGCCCAACCGTACCAAGTCCAGCCCAACCTTCATCATCTGCCGCCGATTCGACTGATTTTCGTAGTAGGTTCACCAGGCGTGTGTTGGCTTTGAGTTCTTTTGTGCCAACCTTGCTAGCCACAGGCTTCGCTGCCTGCGACGGTGTTGGTGTGAGGGGTGCTCTGGCTGATGATGTAGCCTCCTCTGCTCTTACAACGACTGCTTTTGCCTCAAGACTCGTTTCAAGTGGCACTGACGCACCGAGATTTTCCAGATACAGAAATTTTGAACAGGCATTGACGAAGGGGTCTGGTGTTTTCTTTTCCCCGAAACCGAACACTTTAAGCCCGTTAGCACGAATACGCATCACCAGTGGCGTGAAGTCGGAATCACTCGATACGATACAGAAGCCGTTTAAATTCTTGGTGTAGAGCAAATCCATTGCATCAATGATCATGGCCATGTCGGTCGCATCTTTACCTTTGGTGTAGGCGAACTGTTGCATAGGCTGAATAGCGTAATCATGCAGCACATTTTCCCAACTTTTTAGGTGCGGACTTTTCCAGTTTCCAAAGGCGCGCCGAATATTGATGACTCCATAGTTGGCAAGTTCATCAAGTATCTCTTCAATCTTGCTCGCAGGGCTGTTATCCGCATCAATCAGCAAGGCAATGCTTGTGTCATGAGTCATATCAAACTACCTCCACCATTAAACGGGGACAGACTGAGCTAACCACGGTTTATCCAACAGTTCAGGCGGCCTGTTTTTCATGCAAACCCTCCCACCCGATGCACGCTAGCCATACATATTGCGGAATCAAATCAACGGGGTCAGCATCGCTATTGTTTTTAAACGGGCAATCCGCCACCAAGCGCCCCGGCGAACCGAAAACATTCTGGATTTCTGAATTCATTGTGGCTTTTCATTTTCTTCGACTATTGCATTCGCCCACTCCAAAATATCTTGCGCCAACGCCTCTGCTTCTTCGCGGGTGATAAGGGGAATTGTCTGATCGCCATAGCGAAACTCGACCGCATAGGGGTTGAGTAGCCCCAGTTCTTCGGCGTTGCGTGGCAAAGAGATGCTGGCTTGTTCAATCCGGTCGGCGAGTTCGTAAAGGTCGTGGGTGCGGCGGAACTCTACCCCGTTGGCGAACAGAACGGCTTTCAGACATTTTTCGATGGTCTGCTGAGCATGAAAAATCGCGATGGCCTCGCGTATGTGAGGCGTTGCGGCCAGTGTTCGGAACGCGGCAAGATCTTCGCTTGCCAAGCTCAGGAAGCGGCGCGCTTCGTCAAGCGAGGCCGTCATGCAGCACCTTCCCTTCCTTGACGGCCCAGTACAGCACGGTGCCGGGCACTTGGCTGCGGCGCATGGCTTCATCTTTGGAGTAGATCAGCACATCCACCCCGGTGCCGATTCGTCCGATGGCTTTGCGCAGTCGCAGGTATTCCGTCTTGTCGGCGACTTCCTGCTCGATGACCATCAGGTCGAGATCGGAACCTTCGTCCGCCGTCTCACGGGCGTAGGAGCCAAACAGGATCACCCGGCAAGGCGAGCTGGCTGCGGCGGCCAATCGTTCGGCAGCGGCCTGGATGGTTTGGGCGTCGAGCATGGCGAGATCCCTTATTAAATTGCGATAATGACAGTCTACCTGCTAATCGGCTTGTACCGAATCCGCTTAGGCTTCGCGCCTTCTTCGCCCAGCCGCTTCCGCTTGTCCGCTTCGTATTCCTGATAGTTGCCGTCGAAGAAGGTCCATTTGGAATCGCCTTCGCAGGCGAGGATGTGGGTGGCGATACGGTCGAGGAACCAGCGGTCGTGGGAGATGACCAGTACGCAGCCGGCAAACTCGAGCAATGCGTCTTCCAGCGCGCGCAGGGTTTCCACGTCGAGGTCGTTGGAGGGTTCGTCGAGCAGCAGGACGTTGCCGCCGGCGATCAGCGTCTGTGCCAGATGCAGGCGGCCGCGCTCGCCGCCGGAGAGCTGGCCAACCATCTTGCCCTGATCGGAACCCTTGAAGTTGAAGCGGCCGATGTAGGCGCGCGCCGGGGTTTCGTATTTGCCCACGGTGAGGATGTCGTTGCCGCCGGAGATCGCGTCGAACACGGTCTTGTCGTTCTGCAGCGAATCGCGCGCCTGATCGACGTGGGCGATCTTGACGGTGGTGCCGATCTTCACGGTGCCGCTGTCCGGCTGTTCCTTGCCGGTGATCAGCTTGAACAGCGTGGATTTGCCCGCGCCGTTCGGGCCGATGATGCCGACGATGGCGCCGGGCGGCACTTTGAAGCTGAGGTTGTCGATCAGCAGGCGGTCGCCAAAGGCTTTGCTGACGCCGTCGAACTCGATGACTTCGTTGCCGAGGCGTTCGCCGACGGGAATGAAGATTTCCTGCGTTTCATTACGCTGCTGGTGTTCCTGTGAATTGAGTTCTTCGAAGCGGGCGATGCGCGCCTTGGATTTCGCCTGGCGTCCCTTGGGGTTTTGCCGCACCCATTCCAGTTCCTGCTTCATCGCCTTCATGTGGGCGTCGATCTGCTTGTTCTCGGTCGCCAGTCGCGCGCCTTTTTGTTCCAGCCAGCTCGAGTAGTTGCCTTTCCACGGGATGCCGTGGCCGCGGTCGAGTTCGAGTATCCATTCGGCGGCGTTGTCGAGGAAGTAGCGGTCGTGGGTGACAGCGACCACGGTGCCGGGGAAGCGCACCAGAAACTGCTCCAGCCAGTCTACCGATTCGGCGTCAAGGTGGTTGGTGGGTTCGTCCAGCAGCAACATGTCGGGTTTTTCCAGCAGCAGCTTGCACAGTGCTACGCGGCGCTTCTCGCCGCCGGAAAGGAGCTCGATCTTCGCGTCCCACGGCGGCAGGCGCAGCGCGTCGGCGGCCACTTCCAGCTGATGTTCGGAATCGGAACCGGAGGTGGCGATGATGGCCTCCAGTCGCCCCTGTTCCTCGGCCAGCTTGTCGAAGTCGGCATCCGGCTCGGCATAGGCGGCGTAGACTTCCTCCAGTTTCTGCTGGGCCTGCATCACTTCGCCCAGAGCCGATTCGACTTCCTCGCGCACGGTCTTGGTCGGGTCGAGCTGCGGCTCCTGCGGCAGGTAGCCAATGGAGATGTTGGGCAGGTGCTGCACCTCGCCGTCGTATTCCTTGTCCACGCCCGCCATGATGCGCAGCACGGTGGACTTGCCGGAGCCGTTCAGGCCGAGCAGGCCGATCTTGGCGCCGGGAAAGAAACTGAGGGAGATATCCTTGATGATTTGACGCTTGGGAGGGACGATCTTGCTCACGCGGAGCATGGACATTACGTATTGGGCCATGGTCTTGGATTAGGTGCTAATGAAAAACCATAGCTTAACTCATGACGACGGGTTTTGGGAGTCAAGGAAATCAACAGTCATTTTTAGGCTTATAATTCGCCTGCGACCTTGATCGCACCTTTCATGAAACATTCTGGCCAGGACGACCTCTGATGAATTACCGCCACGGCTATCATGCCGGCAACTTTTGCGACGTATTCAAACACCTCATCCTGACGCTGCTGATCGAGCATTTCAAGCACAAGGAAAAGGGCTTTAGCGTGCTTGACGCACATGCCGGCGACGGCTCCTACAGCCTGCGCGGCGATTTGGCTGCCAAGACGGGTGAGGCGGAAGCGGGTATTTTGCGGGTGCTGGGAATGGCCCATCCTTCGCCGGTTCTCGCCGATTTTCTCAGCCTGGTGCGCCGTCTGGGTTTGCCGGATGCCGAGGGCAAGCTGACCAGCTATCCCGGCTCGCCGCGATTGGCGCGCGCGCTGCTGAGGCCTCAGGACAAGCTGCTGCTGAGCGACATCCATCCGGATGCGTTGAGTTCGCTGGAGCGGTTGTTCCGCGACGACCGCCAGGTGCGTATCCAGGCGCTCGACGCCGCGCTGGCGCTGAAGTCGCAGTTGCCGCCGGAAAGCAGGCGCGCGCTGGTGCTGCTCGATCCGCCGTACGAAGAGCCGGACGAGTTCCGACGCCAGCTGACCGCCCTGAAAGAAGCTTACAAACGCTTTCCCACCGGCACCTATGCCATCTGGTACCCGATAAAAAGCCCGGAGCCGGTACGGCATTTCCACCGTCAACTGGCTGCCAGCGGGATGAAACCGATACTTACCACGGAAATCCACCTCGCCCCGCTAAACAACTTTCAGCTCAACGGCAGCGGCATGACGATTATCAATCCACCCTGGAAACTCGACAAACAACTGGGTGAACTGTTGCCGGAACTGCTGGCCGCGCTGGGCGCGGAAAAAACCGGCAAAGTTCGTCTGGAATGGACCGTGCCGGAGTAATGGGTCTTTCATGATCTGCGCACCTGAACAGGGACTCTCGACGTTCTTTGCCTGGCTGGAGTGACACATGAACAAGTGGTCCATTTTCTTTCTGTTGTTCTCCGCTTTCGCCACACAGCAAGTGCAGGCGGAAATCTACAAAATCATCGGCGCCGACGGCAAGGTGTCGTATGCCGACAAACCCTCTCAGTCCGCCACTGCCAAAACCGAGAAGTTAAAGGTCCAGACCTATTCCGGCACCCCCTCGGTTTCCTCGTTCAATGGTTCTGTCAAAAAAGTGACGATTCTGTCCGCGCAATGGTGCGGTGTCTGCCGGCAGGCCAAGGCTTATATGAGCAGCCGCAAGATCGCCTTCGAGGAATGGGATATCGACCAGTCCGACTATGCGCGCTCAAAAATGAGGGAGCTGGGCGCCAAGGGCGTTCCCGTCATCCTGGTTGGCAAGCAGAAAATGGTCGGCTTCTCTCCGGAAGGGCTGGATGACATGCTGCAAAAGGCGGGGGCGTTATGATGGAGAGACAGGCAATGGGCAACTTGCCCACCATCTGAGAAATAGCACTTATTTCCGCTGGAGTTCCCACGGCGGCACCGGATTGGAATCAGCCCACAACCCATTACGGTGAATCTTCGCTTCGAATTCTGCCCGCTCGTACTTTGATTGATCTTCCGGGGTTTGCTCTTTGGCATGGCCCCTGTACCACCAGGCCTGTCCGGTCTTGATTTGCTCCAGGCCGGCATCAAGCGTCTTGGGGCAGTCACGCTGGTTATGGCAGGGCGAATCAAACGGGGCGACCATGACTTTGCCGATAATGCGCCCATAGCGATCTCGTTTATTCCATTCGACCACCACGTCACGACCGTTTAGCAAAGCCCCCAGCATTTGATGTGAACGATTCCCGAACGCTTGAAACTTCTCCGGCGCATCTGTGCCAATTAACCATACCTTGTGTTGCTGGTTTGAGTAATCCTTAACGGTAATGGTGTCGCCATCCGTAATTTGAGTAACCCATCCCGTGAGCGTTTCAGCCTGGGCGATGGGTCCGAGGCTGGAAAAAATCAGAGTAGCAGCGAGAGTAAAGCAGCGTGTATTCATGTAGGAAAGGCCCCGTTTGTCTCATGCTCCAGTACCTGTAAAAACTCGTCGCCGTATTTCGCCAGCTTGGCCTGGCCCACGCCGGTGATTTCGCTCATTTCTCTCAGGGTGCCGGGGCGACGGTTGAGAATTTCCAGCAAGGTGCTGTCGTGGAAGATGACGTAGGGCGGTACGCCTTGCTCGCGGGCGAGTTCGGTACGCTTGGCCTTGAGGGCTTGCCACAGCGGGTCTTCGTTGGCTCCGGCGAAGGCTTCGCGGGCGCGGGCGCCGCGTTCGGCCTTGCTGGTTCGGCTTTTCTTGGCCGGCTCGGCATCGCGCCGCAGCCAGACTTCCTGCTCGCCGCGCAATACCGGGCGGGATTCTTCGGTCAGGCGCAGGCCGCCGTAGGCTTCGATGTCTACGTTGAGCAGTCCGGCGGCGACCAGCTGGCGGTAGACGCTGCTCCATTGCGTTTGGCTGAGCGCCTGGCCGATGCCGAAGGTGGTGAGTTGCTGATGGTTGAATTGTTCGACTTTTGCTGTGGCCTTGCCGAGCAGGACGTCGATCAGGTGGACGACGCCGAAGCGCTGGCCGGTGCGGAAGACGCAGGAGAGCGCCATCTGTGCGGGCTGGGTGGCGTCCCAGGTGTCGACGGGTTCCAGGCAGTTGTCGCACTGGCCGCAGTCGCCGGGGTGTTCCTCGCCGAAATAGCGCAGGATGGTCTGGTGGCGGCAGGCGGTGGCCTCGCAGAAGCCGAGCAGGGCATCGAGCTTCTGCAGTTCGACCCGCTTGCGCTCGGCAGGGGCATCGCCGGAACTGAGCATCTGGCGCATTGAAACTACATCGCCCAGGCCGTAGGTCATCCAGGCATCCGCAGGCAGGCCGTCGCGACCGGCGCGGCCGGTTTCCTGATAGTAGCCTTCCATGCTCTTGGGCAGGTCGAGATGGGCGACGAAGCGCACGTTGGGCTTGTCGATGCCCATGCCGAAAGCGACGGTGGCGACCATGATCACGCCTTCCTCGCGCAGGAAACGGCGCTGGTTGGCGTTGCGCGTGGCGGCGTCGAGGCCGGCATGGTAGGGCAGGGCATCCCAGCCTTTTTCCTTGAGCCAGGCGGCGGTCTCATCGACTTTTTTTCGCGACAGGCAATAAACGATGCCGGCATCGTTGGCGTGTTCGGTTTCCAGAAATGCTTGCAACTGGTTGCGGGCGTTGGCTTTCAGCGCCACCCGATAACGGATGTTCGGACGGTCAAAGCTGGAGACGAACTGGTGGGCCTGTTCCAGCGCCAGACGCTCGACGATTTCGCGCCGGGTCGGGGCATCTGCCGTGGCCGTCAGTGCGATGCGCGGCACCGCCGGAAAACGCTCGTGCAGAACCGTCAATTCCCGGTATTCGGGGCGGAAGTCGTGCCCCCACTGCGATACGCAGTGGGCCTCGTCGATAGCGAACAACGCCAACCCCGGGCCGGCTTGCACTTGCTCCAGCGCACTCAGGAAATTGGCCATCAGCAGGCGCTCCGGGGCCACATAGAGAATGTCCAGGTCGCCGCGCATCAGGCGACCAAATACGTCACGGGCAGCATCGGCGGCCAGGCTGGAGTTGAGGAAGGCAGCCTTGACTCCGAGTTGCTTGAGGGCGTCTACCTGGTCCTGCATCAGCGCGATCAACGGCGACACCACGATGCCGACACCGTGCCGCAACAGCGCGGGGAGTTGGTAGCACAGGGATTTTCCTCCGCCGGTCGGCATCAGCACCAGCGCGTCGCCACCCGACGTGACGTGTTCGACGATGGCCTGCTGCTCGTCGCGGAAAGCGCTGTAGCCGAAAACGTCGTGGAGGATTTGCTGGGCGGAGGGGGAGGGCATGGGCGGTCGAGCGGATAAAATGCTATTTTACCCTTTCATAGTCTTCCCGGGTTATGCAATGCGCAGAGTCGGCTCTGACATGTTAGGGCGCAGTTGTGTATTGTTTCTGTTAAACTAACTAGTCTTAGATCGGTACAAAAGAGTCTGGCTTCCAAGCTAAGCTTTATTTCCTTCCTTGATCACGAATACCAACTTAAAGGGTGATATAACTTGGCAAAACCTAATTTTCAATATGAAAAGCGTCAGAAAGAGCTGGAAAAGAAAAGAAAAAAAGAAGAAAAAGCTCAGCAGAAATTGAATAAAAACCAGCCCCAGGAAAACCCCGCTCAATCTCCGGATGAGGGCAGCGCCAATCCGCCTCCGGCTGAGTAAAGTGTTATGCTTTTTCCTCAGTCATTTTTACAAATGATGGCTGATTCCCCCATGGCGGGTATGGTGACTTCCCAGTTCATTTTCTTGATATAGTCAGCCAACGTCTGGGCGGCGTGCAGTTCGCCGTGAACCACGAAGGTTTGGCCGGGCGGCCGCTTGAACTGTTTGAGCCAGTGCAGCAAGGCGGCCTGGTCGGCATGGGCCGAGAACCCGCCGATAGTGTAAATCTCTGCGCGCACGGGAATTTCCTTGCCATAAATGCGCGCCGTTTTCGCCCCATCCACCAACCGCCTTCCCAGCGTGCCCTGGGCCTGGAAGCCGGTGATCAGGATGGTGTTCTGTCTTTTTCCCAAGTTGTTGATCAAGTGAAACTTGATGCGTCCGGCATCGCACATGCCGCTGGCGGAAATAATGATTGCGCCTGAATGGATGCTGTTCAGCGCAATGGATTCTTCCGCGCTACCGGTAAAAGTGAGTTTCAGCGGAACGTGATTCTTTGCTTGCCAGGCGGTGAGTTCCCTTGCCTCCTCGTCGAACATTTCCATGTGCCGCATGGTGATATCCGTGGCTTTGGTCGCCATCGGCGAATCCACATAAACGGTCAGATTCTTGAACCGCCCCTGGCGGGTGAGTTCATGAAGAAAGTAGATGATTTCCTGCGTACGGCCCACAGCGAAGGCAGGAATGATGACATTGCCTTTTTTTCGGAGCAGCGTGTCATTGATGGCATGTACGAACTCTTCGGCGGTCGCGGGCAGGTCTTTGTGCAAGCGGTCGCCGTAGGTGGATTCGACGAAAAGGATGTCGGCTTCTTCGATTATGGTGGGGTCGCGCAGGATGGGTTGACCGGGCTGCCCCAGATCTCCCGAGAAGACCAGCTTGGTCTGCTTGCCTCCAGCCTTGACCCATACTTCGATAATGGCCGATCCCAGAATATGGCCGGCATCCCGGAAGCTACATTGTACTGAAGGGTGCGGGGAGATCTGCGTATCGTAGGAAACCGGCTCCAGTCTGCCCAGACAAATTTCCGCTTCGGCCATGCTGTACAGTGGAGCGGCTTCCGCACTGAACTTGCGCTTCTTCCTGGGGTTTTCCTCCCGGCGGCGGTTTTCCCTGCTGGCTTCGATTTCCTGAATGTGGGCGGAATCCGGCAGCATCACGCCCAGCAGATCGGCGGTCGCGGTCGTAGTGTAAATCTGACCGTCAAAACCTGCTGCAACCAGTTTGGGCAGCAAACCGCTGTGGTCGATGTGGGCGTGAGTCAGCAAGACAAAAGCGATCTCCCGGGGATTGAACTTGAAAGGCTGCGCGTTAAGTTTGTCAGCCTCGCGGCCACCCTGGAACATGCCGCAATCCACCAGGAATTTGACCTCCCCGGTTTCGATCAGATAGCAGGATCCGGTGACTTGCTGTGCGGCGCCGAGGAAGGAAATTTTCATTGTGTCCTCCGGGTGTGTCTGGGGCTAAACTGGGTAGGGCAGGGGCAGGAAGTGCAGGGCCGGACCCTCCGGGAGTTTAAAGTGTATCGCGCCGGCGTCCACGCTGCTGGTGGGAATTACCGCCAGCAGATCATAGCCACCATCGGGAGCGGGCTGGGCATTCACCACCATGCCTGTCGTCGACTCTGCGCCGAACAACTCATCTCCAGGCTGGGGCACATTGTCCGAGTCGAGATGGGCGAGATACAAACGGCGTTTGACCTTGCCGAGGTATTGCGTACGCGCCACGATTTCCTGTCCGGTGTAGCATCCCTTGTTGAAGCTGACACCGCCGATGGCTTCGAAATTCGCCATTTGCGGGGTGAACTGTTCCTGGGTCTGGGGCAGGATGACGGGGATGCCTGCATGAATTTCCAGCCATTCCCAGCAGGCGCTGCCAACTGGGGTGGCTTGAGCACTTAATTCCTCCCACAGAGCAGGCCCTTGCTCCGGGGTTACAGCGATCTCGAAGCGCGTTGCGCCGAGGCGGATGATCGTCCCCCTGTCGTGGCGAACGACGCCCAGTACATCAGATGGCAGTGCGCCGATGGCGGCTTGCAACAAGGCTTCGGCGCCCATGCCGGCCACACCGAGGCGAACCGATTCATCGCTGGCATCACGCACTTTGACCTTGGCGCGCAGCACGTACATCGTCAGCCGCTTCTGGATACCGGCTTGCAGGGTGGCGGGTAGTTGCAGAAAATAACCATCAGCGTCCCGCCATAGCAGGAAGCTCGCCAGCATCCGGCCTTTGGGCGTGCACAAGCTGTTGTATTGGGCGCGGTCGGTGGCCATCCTGACATCGTTGGTGGTCTGGCCTTGCAGAAAGGTCTGACTGTCTTCGCCATTGAAGCCGATCACTCCGCGATGGGATAGGTCGGTGAGGATGGTGCCGGACTGTGCAGCCAGCAATTCTTTTTCCGGATTGCCGAAATGAATGGCATGATCGTCTGCCAGGGTGGCACCCGCTTTAACGAGATGGTCTTTCCAGGTGTGGTTCATATTTTGACGGAGTTTTGATAGTGATGTTGGTTAACATAAGGCCAATTAGCCATTTTTACAAGGGTTGCAGGTGGAGACGCTGACAATAGAGGTCGGGCCGTCCCGGCGCCTGGCGGGTTTGCTCGCGGGAATGCATGGCTTTGCTGCCGCGGTGTTTTGGCTGGCGCCACTACCGCTATGGCTCGCCGTCTCGCTGATGTCGGTGTTACTCGGCAGTGCCTGGCATACGCTGAGGCGCGATGGTTTCCGTACGCTGCAGCATTCGCTGGTTGCGTTGCGGCTCGATGCCGATTGTCGCTGCGAATTTCAGACCCGCACCGGGGCGTGGCACGAAGCCGCCCTGCTCGGCAGCAGCTTCGTAGCTCCCTATTTGACCGTGCTGAATTTGAAGCCGGCTAGTGGTCGACTGGTGAAACATCTGGTGATTCTTCCCGATGCAGTCAATGCGGAAGATTTCAGGCGACTGCGGGTTTGGCTGAAATGGCGATGTTCGAAGATGGAGTAGTCGGCTATTTTTCGCCCGGCACCAGTACCGTGTTTTTCGCTTCGGCCAGCTGTTCCGGATAATCCCGGCTGTAATGCAGGCCGCGGCTTTCGTGGCGCAGCATGGCGCATTGCACGATCAGGTCGGCGGTGAGCACCAGGTTGCGCAGTTCGATCAGGTCGTTGCTGACGCGGAAGTTCTGGTAATACTCGTTGATTTCCTCGGTGAGCAGGCGGATGCGGTGCTGCGCCCGTTCCAGGCGTTTGTTGGTGCGCACGATGCCGACGTAATCCCACATGAAGCGGCGCAGCTCGTCCCAGTTGTGGGAAATGACAATGATCTCGTCGGCGTCGGTGACGCGGCTTTCATCCCATTCCGGCAGGGCAACCGGCGGTGTTTGCGGCTGCTTGAGGATGTCCTTCGCGGCGGCCTGGGCATACACCATGCATTCCAGCAGCGAATTGCTGGCCAGGCGGTTGGCGCCGTGCAGGCCGGTGCAGGCAACCTCGCCGATGGCATACAGGTTGGGGATGTCGGTGCGCGCAGCGCTGTCGGTGACAATGCCGCCGCAGCTGTAGTGTGCCGCCGGCACCACGGGTATGGGCTGGCGCGTGATGTCGATGCCCAGTTCCAGGCAGCGTTCGTAGATGTTGGGGAAGTGTTCCTTGAGGAAAGCGGCCGGCTTGTGTGAAATGTCGAGATAAACGCAATCCAGACCGCGTTTTTTCATTTCGAAGTCGATCGCGCGTGCGACTACGTCGCGCGGCGCCAGTTCGGCGCGAGGGTCGTAATCCTGCATGAATCGGGTGCCGTCGCGCAATACCAGGATGCCGCCTTCGCCACGCACCGCTTCGGTGATCAGGAAAGATTTGGCGTGGGGGTGATACAAACAGGTGGGGTGGAACTGGACAAATTCCATGTTCGACACCCTGCATCCGGCGCGCCATCCCATCGCGACGCCGTCACCGGTGGAAACGTCGGGGTTGGTGGTGTAGAGATAGACCTTGCCGGCGCCGCCGCTGGCCAGCACGATATGCCGGGAGGCAAAAGTTCTGACCTTGCCTTTGTCCTTGTCGAGAACGTACACGCCGTGACAGGCATTATCTTCTAGCCCGAGCTTGCCGCCGGTAATCAGGTCGATGGCGATATGGTTTTCCAGCAGGGTGATGTTGGCATGGCTTTTGATCTTTTCCGCCAGGGTGACCTGTATCGCGTGGCCGGTGGCGTCGGCAGCGTGGATGATGCGGCGGTGGCTGTGGCCGCCTTCACGGGTCAGGTGGTAGCCGGTGCTGTTGTCCGCATCCCGGGTAAAGGGCACGCCCTGCTCGATTAGCCATTCGATCGCGGCCCGGCTGTTTTCCACCACGAAGCGGGTGGCTTGTTCGTCGCATAGTCCTGCACCGGCGATCAGGGTGTCGCTGATGTGCGCCTCGATCGAGTCATTCTCCGCCAGCACGGCGGCGATGCCGCCTTGCGCCCAGTTGCTGGCGCCATCCAGCAATCCGCGCTTGGTGACGACCGCCACACGCTGGCTTTCGGCAAGGTTCAGCGCCAGCGTCATGCCGGCCAGTCCGCTGCCGATGATGATCACGTCGAAATGCGACATGTACATTGTTCCTTTGTCTTTAATAGATATGCGGTGGAAATGATAGCACGCAACATCGGTGCGGAGCAGGGAGGAGTTTTTTCGAAACGGGCCTGTCAATAACCATTTCGGTGAGTGAACTATTCTGCGGCAGGGATGTCTTTAAAATAGGTTGCGTTCCCTGAAGTGGATGAGGGCGCTATACTGAAATCATTGGATGGCATGGGAAGGCCCTGCCATCAATGGGGACAAGTATAATGGCGCTGAATTTCAGGGAAGGCCCAAATGGGTGATCGTGAGATTGACCAACAACTGGTCGAGCGAGCGCAGCATGGCGACAAGCATGCTTTTGAACTGCTTGTGGTGAAGTATCAGCGCAAGCTGGGGCGATTGCTGTCGCGCTTTATCCGTAACCCGACTGAAGTAGAAGACGTGGTTCAGGAAGCGTTCATCAAGGCGTACCGCGCACTGCCTTCGTTTCGAGGTGATAGCGCTTTTTATACTTGGTTGTATCGGATCGGCATCAATGCCGCCAAGAATTATCTGGTGTCTGAAGGCAGGCGACCGCCAACGACGACGGAGTTCGACAGCGAAGAGGCCGAAGGTTTTGAAGATGCAGAACAGCTTCGCAATATTAATACGCCTGAAAATGAACTGATGAGCAAACAGGTTGCCGAAACTGTGAACAAGGCAATGGATACTCTGCCCGAGGAACTTAAAACCGCGATCACACTGCGAGAAATCGAGGGCCTGAGTTATGAGGAAATTGCGAACACGATGAATTGCCCGATTGGGACGGTACGCTCGAGGATTTTTCGTGCTCGCGAAACGATCGCCGAGAAGTTAAGGCCTCTGCTGGGAACTGATATAGATACGAGGTGGTGAACATGATGGAAAGTCGAATATCTGCGCTGACAGATGGTGAACTGGATCATGAAGAGGCAAATGAAATTTTGATTTCTGCCAGAGAACAAACGGAATTGCAGCAGAAGTGGAATATGTATCACCTGATCGGCGATTCCTTGAGACACACTTCCGCACTTTCACCCGATTTAAACGCTCGAATCGCCAGTCAGTTGGCAAAAGAGCCGACGGTTCTGGCTCCCCGGAGACCACTTCCGAACCGGCGCCCCTTGATTGCTCTGTCTGCCGCGGCATCGATTGCGGCAGTTTCCCTGGTGGCGTGGGTAGCGATGCAATTCAATCATGAGCGTGACCCGGGTGCGGCAGCCAGTGCCATGATTGCAGAGGCGAGCACGGCGAATAGTGCCGCTTCCGAGATAAACGTCAATGGTTACCTGGCGGCACATCATGAATATTCAAATGCCGTCCAGTCGTCCCGATACTACCAACGCGCGTCCCTAGAAAAATCACGGGATGGAGGTCGATGAGAGTATTACTCCTCGCTGTCGCCGCGCTGTTGGGTATGATTGGTGTGTCACAGGCAGCTGATGTGGCGCAACAGACTGACGCGCTAAGCTGGTTGAAAAAAACCACCGTTGCGGCGCACCAACTCAATTACAAGGGTACCTACATCTATCAGTATGGCGATCATATTGAAACCAGCAAAATCACCCATATCAAGGATGAAAGCGGCGAGCATGAAAAGCTCGAGGCGCTGGAAGGTTCTCCCCGTGAAGTGATCCGCAACAATGAAGAGGTGCTGTGCTTCACTCCGGATAGCAATACTTCCGTTGTGGTGGAAAAAAGGAAGATTGAAAAATCCTTCCCTGACCTGTTGCCCAGGCAGCTTGATGGTATCACCGAGAATTATCGGGTGCGATTCGCTGTATCTGATCGTACGGCCGGCCACGCCTGCAAGGTGCTTATTCTCGAACCCAGGGATCAATACCGTTACCAGCATAAACTCTGGATCGATCAGGCCACGGGCTTGCTGCTTAAAGCCGGTATGCTCAACGAAAGGAGCGAGATGATTAGCCAGTTTGCCTTCACCCAGGTGGAAATTGGTGGGCAGATAGACAAGGAATCCCTGAGGCCCAAAATTGCCGGTAAAAAAGTGCTGGTGTCCAGTGAACCGGCAAATGAGATGGAAATGCAGCAAAGCGAGTTGAGTTGGCAGGTGAAGCAGCTCCCGCCAGGTTTTACCCAGGTAACGGTGATAAAACGCACGATGCCGGGGAAGGGCGTGCCGGTGAAGCATCTGGTGTTTTCTGATGGCCTGGCGACGGTTTCTGTTTTTATCGAGCCTGTTGCAACCGAGATAAAGCCCATGCAAAGAGTGGTTCGCCAGGGTGCCATCCATGTTTATACGCGGATGGTGGCTGACCACCAGATTACGGTGCTTGGCGAGGTTCCAGCCATTTCAGTGATGCAGATCGCGAATTCCGTCAGCAAGAATTAGGTGATGCCATGATCGAAACTGAAGCGATAGTCGTGAAAATAGAGCATGACGTTGCCTACGTTCAGGCGGACCGGAAGTCGAACTGTAGCAGTTGCAGCCAAAGTAGCTGCGGCACTTCGGTGCTGGCAAACTTTTTTGCTCGGAAGACGCCGCTTTATCGCGCCAGCAACGAAGTCGGCGCAAAGGTCGGAGATCGGGTTGTGGTCGGCATGAATGAGTCAGCCTTGTTCAAGGGGACGATGCTGCTTTACCTGTTTCCTCTACTGTTATTGTTTGTTGGTGCGGTAGCGGGGAGTGCGCTGGCTGTTACCGCGGATGTTAAGGATGGGTATTCTGTAGCCGGCGCCTTCATTGGACTGGCAACGGGTTTTCTCGGATTGAAGTTGTTTTCGTCGAAAATGGGGTTGGGCAGACAATTCCAGCCGGTCATCCTGAGCCGGATGGTCGATATGCCAGTAAGTGTGGTGAGTTTTGCGGGTGGCTTGAAGAAGTGAGTTTTTTTCAATAATTAACTTTGTTGAGGTGGTTAAAAAATGAAGAAGTTGTTGTGCACTTTTTTCCTGATTTCTTTTTCCGTGTTTTCCTATGCCAAGGATCTGCCGGATTTCACCGAGCTGGTTGAAAAGCAGGGTCCGGCGGTGGTAAATGTCAGCATAACCCAGACCGTCAACCAGGAGGAAATGTTACCTCAAATGCCGAATATTCCGGAGGGCGATCCATTCTTCGATTTTTTTCGTCGTTTCCGGCCACCCCACGGCGGCATTCCGCATGAGTTCGAGTCGAAGTCTCAGGGTTCGGGCTTCATTGTCAGCGCAGATGGTTACATTCTCACCAATGCGCATGTCGTGGATGGGGCCGATGAGGTCACCGTGCGATTGACCGACAAACGCGAATTCAAGGCCAAGGTGATTGGCACGGATCGCAGGACGGATGTGGCGCTGATCAAAATCGAGGCGACCGGGCTACCCAAGGTGGTAGTCGGTAATCCCAGCCAGCTTAAAGTTGGAGAGTGGGTGGCGGCGATTGGCTCCCCTTTCGGTTTTGAAAATAGCGTCACTGCCGGTATCGTCAGCGCAAAGGGACGCTCATTGCCGCAAGAAAACTACGTACCCTTTATCCAGACCGATGCAGCGATCAATCCGGGTAATTCGGGTGGACCATTGTTTAACCTCAGAGGCGAGGTGGTCGGCATCAACTCCCAGATATACAGCCGCACTGGCGGTTATATGGGTGTCGCTTTCGCTATTCCCATCGACGTGGCGATGGATGTTGCCGACCAGTTGCGTATTCATGGCAAGATCAGCCGCGGCTGGCTCGGTGTGATGATTCAGGAAGTTACCAGGGAATTGGCCGAGTCGTTCGGGTTGAAAAAAACGGAGGGGGCACTGATCGCGGGTGTTGAGAAGGGTGGCCCGGCGGATAAGGGGGGGCTGGCGCCAAGCGATGTGATACTGAGGTTCGACGGCAAGCCGGTGGGTAATGCCAGCGAGTTGCCTCTCCTGGTTGGTGCGACCAAGCCTGGAAAACAGGTGGAGGTCCAGGTGTGGCGCAAAGGTTCGGCCAGGAATTTGGCCCTGGTCGTGGGGGAAACGCCGACCGAGAAAGTGGCGCAGCGCCCTGGCAAGATGGAAAGCGCTGCTGGCAGGCTGGGTCTGGGTTTGAATGACCTTTCCGAAGCGCAGAAAAAAGAGTTGCAGATTCCGAACGGCGTGGTGGTGGTGGAAGCTCAAGCTTTGGCCGCACGAGCGGGTATCCAGCGCGGCGACGTGATTACGGCTGTCAACAATAGTGACGTGAAAAGCGTCGAGCAGTTTAATCAGGTTCTTACTGGTTACAAGGCCGGGCAGAACATTGCGCTACTGGTGCGGCGCGGAGAGCGCGCACTGTTCATTCCATTCAAGATGCGATGATCGGTGGAATCGTATTGACGGTCTACGGGCGTGAAGACTGCCATCTGTGCCACGATATGATCGCGGAGCTTGAGGCGTTTCAACCGGATTACCCTTTTTCGCTGGAAATTGTCGATGTGGAAGAAGATGAAAACCTGGAACGGCAATACGGCCATTTGGTGCCCGTGCTGACTGGCAACGGCGAGGAAATCTGTCATTACCACCTCGATCCGGTCGCGCTTGCTGCTTATTTCGGCAAAATCCGGTAAAATCCGTCTTTCTCAAAAAAGAAAGGGCACCGCAAAGTGCCCTTTTTTACTGACACAAACTTATGAAGCACATCCGCAATTTTTCCATTATCGCTCATATCGACCACGGCAAATCCACCTTGGCCGATCGTATGATACATTTCTGTGGCGGACTCTCCGATCGTGAGATGGAGGCTCAGGTGCTTGATTCTATGGATATCGAGCGCGAGCGCGGTATTACCATCAAAGCGCAGACTGCTGCCCTGACCTACAAAGCCCTGGATGGACAACTTTACCAGCTTAACCTGATCGACACCCCCGGCCACGTGGATTTCTCCTACGAAGTCAGTCGCTCGCTTTCCGCCTGCGAGGGCGCTCTGCTGGTGGTTGACGCTTCTCAGGGCGTGGAGGCGCAGAGTGTGGCGAATTGCTATACCGCCCTTGAGCTGGGTGTAGAGGTCGTGTCGGTACTCAACAAGATCGATCTTCCCAGCGCCGAGCCTGAGCGAGTGATGAAGGAAATTGAGGACATCATTGGCATAGATGCCAGTCATGCGGTTCTGTGCTCGGCCAAGACCGGTCTGGGTGTGCAGGATGTGCTGGAAGCGGTCATCGCCCGGATTCCAGCGCCCAAGGGCAACCCGGATGGCCCCTTGAAGGCGCTGATCATCGACTCGTGGTTCGATAATTATGTCGGTGTAGTGATGTTGGTGCGCGTGGTGGATGGTGTGCTGAAACCCAAGGATAAAATCCTGCTGATGGCCAGCGGCACTGAACACCTGTGCGAACAGGTCGGTGTGTTCACGCCCAAATCTCAGGCCCGGACGCAACTGTCGGCAGGCGAGGTGGGTTTTGTCATTGCCGGGATCAAGGAACTCAAGGCAGCCAAGGTGGGCGATACCGTAACCCTGGCCGGAAAGCGTGCCAGTGAGGCACTGCCGGGCTTCAAGGAAATCCAGCCGCAGGTGTTCGCCGGCCTGTATCCGGTGGAATCTCATGAGTACGAAGCGCTGCGCGATGCGCTGGAAAAACTTAAACTCAATGATGCCTCGCTACACTATGAGCCGGAGGTTTCACAGGCACTAGGGTTCGGATTCCGCTGCGGATTCCTCGGACTGCTGCACATGGAGATTGTGCAGGAGCGATTGGAGCGTGAATATGATATGGACCTCATTACTACCGCACCGACGGTGGTGTATGAGGTGGTGATGCGCGGCGGCGAGGTACTGGAAATCGAGAATCCCGCCAAGTTGCCCGAGCTATCCAAGATCGAGGAAATCCGCGAGCCGATCATCACCACCACTGTTCTTGCACCGCAGGAATATGTGGGTGCCGTGATGACGCTGTGCAACCAGAAGCGCGGCGTGCAGAAGAATATTCAGTACTTGGGGCGGCAGGTGATGCTGACCTACGAGATGCCGATGAATGAAGTGGTGATGGATTTCTTCGACAAGCTGAAATCGGTATCGCGCGGTTATGCCTCAATGGATTACGAGTTCCTGGAATTCCGTACTTCAGATCTGGTAAAAGTGGATATTTTGATCAATGCTGAAAAGGTGGATGCCCTGTCGGTGATCGTTCACCGAGCTAACAGCCAGTACCGGGGCCGAGAAGTAGCCGCCAAGATGCGCGAGCTGATTCCGCGTCAGATGTTCGATGTGGCGATCCAGGCGGCCATCGGTGCTCAAATCATCGCACGCGAAAACGTCAAGGCACTGCGAAAAAACGTGCTGGCGAAATGCTACGGCGGCGATATCAGCCGCAAGCGCAAGCTGCTGGAAAAGCAGAAGGCAGGTAAAAAACGCATGAAACAGGTTGGCAATGTGGAAATTCCGCAGGAAGCTTTTTTGGCAATTTTGCAGGTGGACAACAAATAGGGATGAGTCATGGGTAATGAGTAAATGGAATTTGCCTGTTACTCACTACCCATCACCAAAAAGGGTAACCAATGAATTTTCCGTTAATCATGTTGATTGCGCTGGTAGTTACCGGCGTCATCTGGCTGTTCGATATTTACGCTCTTAAGCCCCGTCGAGCGGCGGGTGCCAAGGAGCCGCTTCTGGTCGAATACTCCAAGAGTTTTTTCCCGGTTATCCTGGTGGTCTTCATGCTGCGCTCTTTCCTGGTCGAGCCGTTCAAGATCCCTTCCGGTTCGATGATGCCGACGCTGCTGGTAGGTGATTTTATCCTGGTGAATAAATACACTTATGGTATTCGTTTGCCGGTGGCCAACAAGAAGATCATCGACATCGCTTCGCCGAAAAACGGCGACGTAATGGTTTTCCGCTATCCGGAAGATCCCTCGCTGGATTACATCAAGCGAGTGGTTGGTGTACCGGGCGACAAAATAAGCTATCAGAACAAGCAGCTTACCATCAACGGCAAACCGTTGAAAATTGAAAGCCTGGGCAACTACAGTTACGTTAAAAGTGGGTTGAATTTCGTGAACGCCAACCTGATCAGCGAACAGTTGGGGGAACACAACCACCAGACGTTGGTTCAGCCTGAGGCGCCGGTACTTCGTCTGGGCGACGTGCGGCAGTTTTCCAACCGAGAAAATTGCGCTTACAATAACGAGGGCTTTACCTGCACTGTGCCGCAAGGGCACTACTTCATGATGGGCGACAACCGCGACGATAGCAACGATAGTCGCTACTGGGGATTCGTGCCGGACCGCAACATTGTCGGCAAGGCTTTCATGATCTGGTGGAACTTCGATGATCTCAAGCGCATCGGGAAATCAATTGATTAAAGGAGGGGTGGTCATGAAGAAACAACAGGGCGCCACGGTGGTGGGTATGCTGTTTATTGCGGCTTTGGTGGGATCAGGGTTAGTTCTGGCGGCAAAGCTGGTGCCTGCTTATCTGGAATTCATGTCGGTGAAGAGAATACTCAGCAGCATGGCTACCAGCGGCGATCTCAAGACCATGTCGCCCAAGGAACTTGAGACTTCTTTCTTCAAACGCGCCGATGTCGGCGACGTCAAAAACGTCAAGCCAGAAGACCTGACCGTTAGCCGAGAAGGGAATGCGTCGGTCATTACTGTGGACTATTCCATCAAGGTGCCGGTCGTGGCCAACATCAGTGCCTGCATGGATTTCTCAGCATCAAGCAGCGCGAAGAGCGAGTAACTCATCTGCATGGGTACTGAAGCGCTGGTTCGGCGGATCGGCTATGAGTTCAAGGATCCGGCGTTGTTGCGCAGGGCACTGACCCACCGCAGTTACGGTATGCCGCACAACGAGCGGCTGGAATTTCTCGGTGACAGCGTGCTGAGTTGCGCTATCGCCACGCATCTATATCATCTCCATACCCGCGTGCAGGAAGGCGATTTGAGCCGGATGCGCGCCCATCTGGTCAAGGAACTGACGCTCTCTGAAATCGCCTCCTCCCTGAATTTGGGCGATTGCCTGAAACTGGGGGAAGGAGAGCTGAAAAGTGGTGGCTTTCGCCGCCCCTCTATCCTTGCGGACACGTTGGAAGCGATTATCGGCGCGGTTTACCTCGATGGCGGGTTTGCCAGCGCGGAACAAATGATTGCAAGGCTATTCGAGCCGCTGATGAAGGGGCTCGACCCGAAGACTCTGGGCAAGGATCCCAAAACCCTGCTGCAGGAATATTTGCAGGGCCGCAAGCTGCCTTTGCCCAGTTACACTGTGTTGTCGATCAGTGGCGAAGCCCACGAGCAGCACTTCGAAGTAGAGTGCGCCATTCCTGACCTGGGTGTACGTGCCTGCGGCGGAGGGGTTAGCCGCCGAAGCGCGGAGCAACAGGCTGCTGGCAGCGTCATGCAAATACTTAATAGTGAGGGGTGAAGAGTGAGGGGTTAGGTGTAAGGTCAAAGCAACGCCGTCGCCGGTTTTACTCCTCACCCCTCACTTCTAACTCCTCACGATTTTTAAAGAGGCCAACATGGAATTTCGTACCGGTTACATCGCCATCGTCGGTCGCCCGAATGTGGGCAAGTCCACGCTGCTCAATCACTTGATCGGGCAGAAAATCAGTATCACTTCCCGCAAGGCGCAGACCACCCGGCACCGTATTGTCGGCATTCGTACCGATGCCGATGCGCAGTATGTTTTCGTGGATACGCCGGGTTTCCAGATGCAGCACCAGAATGTGCTGAATCGCGTGATGAACCGCACCGTAACGCAATCCCTGTCGGATGTGGATGTGGCGCTGTTCGTGATTGAGTCGATGCGCTTCGATGCCCGCGATGAAAAAGTGCTGGCCCTGCTGCCGCGCAATCAACCCGTGGTGCTGGTGATCAATAAGACCGACAAGGTGAGCGACAAGTCAACACTGCTGCCGTTTATCGAGAAAGTGTCAGCCTCGTTCCCCTTCGCCGCGATCATTCCTGTCAGCGCCAAGCGCGACTCCCAGTTGACTGAACTGGTGCAGGAGATCCGCCGTCATATGCAGGAAGGCGAGCCGATCTACGGCGAGGATGAAATTACCGATCGTAGCGAGCGTTTTCTTGCTGCCGAAATCGTGCGTGAAAAGGTTTTCCGCCTGCTGGGCGACGAGATTCCCTATTCCATCAGCGTTGAGATCGAGAAGTTCGAAACCGAAGGCGGAATGCGCCGCGTCTACGCCGCCATCATCGTCGACCGGGACAGCCAGAAACCGATTCTGATCGGGAAAAAGGGTGAAAAACTCAAGGAAATCGGCACCCAGTCACGCAAGGACATGGAAGAACTGTTCGGCCTCAAGGTTTACCTCGAGTTGTGGGTCAAGGTAAAAAGCGGCTGGGCCGACGACGAACGGGCGGTTAAAAGTCTGGGCTACGAATAGCCTCTCTCCTGTCCTTACAGCTAAACGGCGGAACTGCCTTCACTCTGCTATAATGCGCGCCTGCGGCGTACGCACCCAGTCATCGCGCCGCTGCCCATTCGGGCTTATAAAAAACCCCTCATCTGTCTAAGACTGGCGCCGATAAACGGCGACAGGCCGATGTTATTCCTGGAGTCACCATGTCCTTTGCTTCCCTCGGCTTGTCCGATGAAATCGTTCGTGCCGTCACTGAACGAGGTTACACTGTTCCCACCCCTATCCAGATGCAGGCGATTCCCGCCGTGATGTCGGGCGGCGACCTGCTTGCTGGCGCGCAGACCGGCACCGGCAAGACCGCTGGTTTCGTTCTGCCTATACTGCACCGGCTTTCCGACCCTAACGTCAAAGGTCCATCCAGTGGCCGCCCACCGATTCGTGCGCTGATCCTCATCCCTACCCGAGAACTCGCGGCACAGGTGGAGGAGAGCGTGCGCGACTACGGCAAGCACCTGAAACTGAATTCCATGACGATGATCGGTGGGGTCAACATCAACCCGCAAATCACGAAACTCAGGGGTCGCGTGGATATCCTGGTTGCCACGCCCGGACGATTGCTGGACCACGTTCAGCAGAAAACCGTCGACCTGTCGCACGTCGAAATTCTGGTGCTGGACGAAGCCGATCGCATGCTGGACATGGGTTTCATCCGCGACATCAAGAAAATCCTTGCATTGTTGCCTAAGCATCGACAGAACTTGCTGTTTTCAGCCACCTTCTCCGATGAGATCAAGGCGCTGGCCGATGGCTTGCTGAACAAGCCCGCGATGATCGAGGTGGCGCGACGCAATGCGACTGCCGACAATGTGGCGCACAAAGTTTACCCGGTGGACCGCGATAAGAAACGCGCCTTGCTCTCCCACTTGATCAAGGAACATAACTGGTCACAGGTGCTGGTGTTTACCCGCACCAAGCACGGTGCTAACCAGTTGGCCGAACATCTGATCAAGGGCGGCATCCCGGCGCTGGCGATCCACGGCAACAAGAGCCAGTCGGCGCGGACTCGCGCATTGAGCGAGTTCAAGGACGGCAGTCTGAGGGTGCTGGTGGCGACTGACATCGCTGCCCGCGGCATTGACGTCGTTGACTTGCCGCATGTGGTCAACTTCGAGTTGCCCAACGTGCCTGAGGATTATGTTCACCGCATCGGTCGTACCGGTCGCGCGGGCGCGTCGGGTGAAGCCGTGTCGCTGGTATGTGTCGATGAATACAAGCTGCTGGCGGATATCGAAAGACTGCTCAAGCGGGAGTTGCCCGAGGAAGTGGTGCCGGGTTTCGAGCCGGACCGGAATGCCAAGCCCGAGCCGATCCAGAATGGACGCGGATCAACCCCGGGTGGCCGTGGTCAGCCGAGGGGTCGCTCTTCCGCACCCAGGTCACCCTCACAGGGCCGGGGAGCGGCTCCGACCAGAGAGGCAAACGGCAATGTGGCTACGCCACGGACGCCCCCGCTGCACCGTTCCGGCGGACGCCATCGCTGATTAAACGCCGAAGGGCCAAGTCTTGCATTTTCATAATGCAAGACTTGGCCCCTTATGTCTTTGAAAGACAGCGTCGGATTGACTTTCTTCGCACGCTAAATTTGTTTAGCAGTTCAGGCCTTTTTGCAGTAACTCCGCTACCATTTCGTTCAGCCCGATCTGACGTTCCTGCGCCAGTGACTGAATCTGCTTCACCAGATCACCGTTCAGTTTGATTGCAAACGGCACCAGGCCGAGCGCTTGATCTTGTTTGCGTTGTTCTCGGCGGTCTACGGCAACGGCAGTCTCTTGACCTATGCGTCCGGCAGTGCCGGGCCGGTTAATTTGACTCTTTATTTTCAAGCCGATGTTCTTTTCCAGATCAGTTCTCTTCATGGTTTTTCATCCGGCAATGCGATCTTCTGGTCGATGCTGAACTGGTAGTCACGGAACACGTGTTCTGCGCTGAGTATCTGGTAACTGCCGTCCGGCAGGCGTCGCGTAGTGTCCTTGAGGCGATAGGTGTAATGGCCGCAGGTCCAGCAATTGAAGTTGCGCATGTGGGTGCAAAGGCAGGTTTTTTCCATTACCGAGATTTTCTTTGCCTTCGGGTGGGTGGCCACTTCGCGGTTATAGGCTTCGATGTAGGCACAATTCCCAGAGCCATCCAGCAGGTAGCCGTATGACTCGCAGCCAGGACGGATGCCTGAGCCGATTGCCGGACTGTTTTTGAGCATACGCATTGGATACCCCGTCGGTGAAACGGTGTTGACCTCGATATCCTCCTCAGTGGCCTTGATGTACTCCTGGATCACCTTCTCTGGCAGGCCGCACTCGTGCACCGCGGTAAAGCGTGTTGCTACTTGCACCGCCGCTGCGCCGTTTTCGAGAAAGGACACGGCATCGCTGCCGGTAAAAATTCCACCGGCCGCAATCAGCGGAATGTTCAGTTTCTCCGTCTGCAAATACATGTAAATTTCAGCCATGATCGTGTGCAGATCGTATTTCGCCCAATCCATGTCGAAGCCAAGATGACCGCCGGCCAGAGGTCCTTCGACCACGATGAAATCCGGCAGTCGATTGAGCTTGGCGGTTTTGCGCAGGAATAGCTGTAGTGCACGTAGCGAGGAGACAATGATGCCCAGCCGGGCATCGCGAAAGCGGGGGTGATCCTCCATCAGCGCAAATGAACCGAGGTGTAGTCCTGCGCTCAGAGTTATCCCGTCAATCCCGGCATCCAGCGCTGTGCGCAGGCGCACGCGCAGTGTTTCGCGCGGTGCGTTCATGGTGAGTTTTTCCATGCAGTTGATGAAAATCATGCCTTCGCCGCGCTTGGCTTCCATGGTCTTGCCCACGTGCAGACGGGTAGCTTCGGCAATATGGCCGAGGTCGAACTTCACCGCCGACTTGTCGGAATTGTCGATGTTGTATTTGTACTGCTTGAGTTTTTCTTTGATGAAGTGCGTTTCGTAGCGCCGGTCGGACACGGTCGGTAGCATGGCGTCGGAAATGTGGCCGATACCACCCAAACGCGCCGCCTCGAGCGCGAGTTCGGCCGTCGAGATATCCACACCCATCCCGCCAATAATGATCGGTACCAGTTCCTGCTTGCCGAATTGCAGGCGGAAATCATCCACACATTTCATTGCTACCCTCGGACTAACGTCAATGGTTATAACTGGCTTTTAAGCGCGTGTTGCCGCTGTATGATTAGCCCACATTAGAGATTTTACCATCTCTAGGAGAGTAGATAACTATTTTCCGCGTAGCAATATGTCGATTTGCGGGGAAATCAAAGGGTTTCGTGAAGAGGGTTGAGAAAAGCAGTTTGACGGCAATGTTGGTAGAGCCAGGGTTAGCGTTCGCTCATCCATGAAGAATGGACGACGAACTCAAGGAAGATCTTGGGGTGATTGAAACTCCCATCCAAATCAGGGTGGGAAGCGCAAAGCATAGCCCATCTCCCATGGGCTATGCAGCGCGTTGATCAGGCGTGAAATAGTCCGCTTGGCCGGCCTTTGCTACACTATGCGACGCCGTGAAAAGCCGAACAGACCGGCAAGACCCGAAAGGAAGAGCCATACGGCAGCAGGTACCGGCACCGCAGTAACCGGGCTGACTTGCCATCCCATATCTTGCAGCCCGGCAAAATCCAGTTCGGTGAAATGCTTGCGCTGGTTGGCGGATATGTATGGATCCATTGAAACTTCCTGAGTCACGCCGTTTACCGTGCTGGTTAAACCGGATTGCCAGTGGCCTGAGTCATTCATGGGGACTGATCCGCCATATAGAGCTGATGAGGCAATCCCTGTGAATTGATTGTTCACAACCAGATTGCCAAACGAAGGGGCGGTACCAAAGCCAAGAACGTGCCCCAGTTCATGTACTGCGACGGAGTAGAAGTCGTACCCGGAAAATGACTCGGTGGTGGTGGCGTCCTGATCGAAGTACCAGTTTGCCGTACTGCTGAAGCTGATGGCGCCGCCCCATGGGCCAAAATCAGTAGTAGTGCTCTGGTTTCGATTAAGTTCTAATGAACTAAAGCCGGAGGCGCTATATCCTCCTGGTCCACCTTGGCCAAGAATGGAAGTTCCGAAATTCTGAGCGCCGACAAATACGACCAGATTGTCGGCGGCGATACTGTAGTTACTTAGCGTGGTATCTGCGCCCGTTTGGGGATTAAAGAAGTTGGGGTTGAAGCTTGCAAGGTCTCTGGGTCTTCCGCTGGTTACGGAGGTAATTGCCGTTAAATTATCCTGCAGACGAGTCGTGAACTCGCTGGCTGCCTGATTTAACAAGGTTTGACGGTCGGTGTGCCCGGTAAAAAAACCGCTGGTATCGTAAGAGTAATCGAAAGTAATGCTGATAGCCGCTGCAGGCTGACTGGCGATCAGAGCGGTAACTGCAAGCGCGGCACATAATGTTGAGTTCAGTTTTGTCGCGATCATTTATATTTTTCTCCGAAGGGTGACAGAAAACTGTTTCTTTGCAAGGGCAAATATTTGCTTAACGAATCTCGCATGCAAAATTCACGCCTGAAATATTTTGTTTTAAATTATCAATATGTTGCATATAAATCGGTTGCTTGATGTCTATTTTAATGTAAAGTTTTTCGACAAATTCTGGAGGATCTGTTTATAGAGTATTCGATTGGCGACAGATAATTAAGGCTGCTAGGGTTGGGAATGTTGAGTTGTGAAGGCCTTTAGTTCCTTCAGTGTTTTCTCGTCTTCCTGGGTTCCGGGGGTAAATGTACGGCTGCCGGTGCAGATATCGACCGAACCTGATTTATCAATGAAGAAAAGGTAAGTCTGCCCCACGGTCAAAGTTACTCCACAGCCGCCACGACCATGGCCGGTTTCAATGTGTTGAAGTAAGGTTGGGTTGCCCTTCAAGGTTTGCAGGGTTTTAAATTCACCGCTTACGCCACTCCAGTTGGGGTTAACTGAGCGGCTCTTTATTTCCCCGGTTTTTGTTATGCGGCCGACGAACACATGTTCGGCCATTTGGTATTTTTCCTTGAGTGTTAGTTGGATGCACGAGCATGCAGATGCGCTTGGGATCCAGATCAAAGAAAGGAGTCCCAGTAAAATGGCGATGGCGAGTCGATTTGACATGGCGTATCCCTGTGAAATCTATTGAGGCTGGGTTTCCCATGTTGAATTTTTGTCGATCCACCGAATGCATAGCCAGTACCACAAGGCCACGATAAAAGTCAGTCCGGACCAGCTCCAGTCGTCCAGGCGATAGGAAGAGGGGATGGGAACGATCCCGCAAGCGAAACAGCCCGGCCCGGTTGTCGGCAACCACGGCAGAGCAGGGGAAAAGGGAATGCAGGCAATCCCGAACGCGAAACAACTCCAGAACAGGATCAGAGCACCTTTCCGGCTGTTGATGCTGGAGAGCCCGAAGAAAACCCAAATCGGCATGTTGTCCCTTCTTTCCATGTTTCAAATCCCCTTCAAGTCTGGATCGGCTTCGATTATGTAATTGGCTAAGCTGAAATTCAATTAAATGGGATTTTAAGCTGAATTTCCTGGCAGGTCGAATATGCTTGTCGCAGTTTTTAGAAGCACCCGGATTATCCGAAAAAACCAAACTTGAGGCCGAAAATAATGGATAGCCATGCATCCTACGCCGTATAATTCGTGTTGTTAAATGAACTATATTGATTTGCTAGCTATTATTCGAGGGTATGGCACGAGAACATAATGCCAGGCAGGGAGATCAACCCGCATATGTCCTGCATACCTATCCCTATCGCGAAACCAGCCTGATCGTCGAGGTGTTCAGCCGCGATTTCGGTCGCCTGCCGCTGATGGCGCGCGGGGCGCGGCGGCCAAAGTCGGCTGTGCGCGGACTGCTGCTTTCTTTTCAGCCGCTTTCATTGAGCTGGTTCGGCAAGACCGAACTGCGCACGCTGCACAGCGCCGAATGGCAGGGCGGGCAACCGCTGCTGCAGGGCACGGCGCTGATCTGCGGTTTTTACCTGAACGAACTGCTGCTCAAGCTGCTGCACCGCGACGATCCGCACGAGCAGCTGTTCCTTTATTATCAGGAAACCTTGCAGGAACTCGCGCGACGTACTGATTATGCCGCTGTGCTGCGGCGTTTCGAAATGAATCTGCTGAAGGAACTGGGTTACGCCCTGACGCTAGCCCATGATGCAGATTCCGGGGCGGCCATCGAGGCGGATCTGCTTTACCGCTACGTTTTTGAACGCGGCCCGGTACGGCAAAAAATCGGCCAAATCGGTGTAGAATTAAGGGGGAAGACGCTGCTGGACATGGCCGCCGACGATTACGGTGATCCCGTCACCCTGCAGCAAAGCAAGGCGTTGATGCGGGCGCTGATCAATCATTATCTCGGTGAGGATACTTTTTTGCATACCCGCCAGATATTAAAGGACTTACAGGAACTATGATTCATTTGGGCGTCAACATCGACCACGTTGCCACACTGCGGCAAGCGCGCGGAACACGCTATCCCAGCCCGACCCAGGCGGCGCTGATGGCGGAATCTGCCGGTGCGGACTCGATCACCCTGCACTTGCGTGAAGACCGCCGCCACATTCAGGACGAAGACGTGGAAATTCTGCGCGCAGCATTGCAGACTCGAATGAATCTGGAAATGGCGGTGACGGACGAGATGGTGGGAATTGCTTTACGTTTGAAACCGCAGGATGTCTGCCTGGTGCCGGAGAAGCGTGAGGAGAGAACCACCGAAGGCGGACTTGATGTGGTTGCCCATTTCGAGCGTATCAAACAGGCCTGCGCTGCGTTTGGCGATGCCGGTATTCGCGTTTCTCTGTTCATTGCACCGGAAAAGGCGCAGCTCGATGCGGCCAGGGAAGCGGGAGCGCCAGTGGTGGAAATTCATACGGGTCACTTTGCGGATGCCGAAACAGAAACGGCACAGGAAGCGGAACTTGCGCGCATCCGCACGGCGGTCGAATACGGTATGAAGCTTGGCCTGCGAATGAATGCGGGTCACGGCTTGCACTACCACAACGTGCAGAAAATCGCCGCCATTCCCGGTGTGTACGAGCTCAACATCGGTCACGCCATTGTTGCGCAGGCATTGTTCGTGGGCTGGGAGCGGGCGGTGGCGGAAATGAAAGCGCTGATGGTGGCCGTAGCCAGATGATTTACGGGATAGGCACCGACATTATTGCGGTAGGGCGCATAGAGGAAGCGCTGAACCGTTTTGGAGACCGGTTTGCCAGGCGTATTCTGGCGGCGGTGGAATGGGACGATTTTTCGGCCAGCACCCACCGCGCCCGCTTTCTCGCCAAACGCTTTGCCGCCAAGGAGGCCTTCGTCAAGGCGCTGGGTACGGGGATGCGCCACCCTGCAACCTGGCACAATATCAACGTGACGCACGATGCTCTTGGCCGGCCGGGTTTCGGATTGGAGCCCGATCTGGCGCAAGTTTTGGCACAGCACAATATTCGCGGTCATTACCTGTCGATCAGCGACGAGGCCGAGATGGTGGTGGCTTTTTCTGTTCTGGAACAATAATCAAAAGAAGATAACAATGACTCTTGGCCCGGTAATGCTCGATGTTCTCGGCACCGAATTGACCGACGAGGACAGGAAAAGACTGAAACACCCACTGGTCGGCGGTGTGATCCTGTTTGGCAGGAATTACACCTCGCAGGCGCAGCTTGCCAGGCTGACTGCCGAGATTCACGCCTTGCGCAACCCCCATCTGTTGATTGCCGTGGACCACGAAGGCGGTCGGGTGCAGCGATTTCGTGATGGCTTCACCAGGCTGCCGCCGATGCGCGAGCTGGGACATCTCTGGGACGAGCATCCTAACCGTGCCAAGACCCTAGCGCAGCAGACCGGCTGGGTACTGGCGGCGGAACTGCGCGCCAGCGGCGTGGATTTCAGTTTTACCCCGGTACTGGACATCGATTTTGAACACAGCGGTGTGATCGGCGATCGCGCTTTCCACCGTGACCCGCAGGCCATTGCTGTTCTTGCGCACAGCTTGATGCTGGGCCTGAAACAAGGGGGTATGGCCGCGGTGGGCAAGCACTTCCCCGGTCATGGCTTCGTGCGTGCCGACTCGCATCTGGAAATCCCGGTGGACGAGCGCGACTATGCCGACATCGAAATGGATGACCTGATCCCGTTCAGGCAGATGATCGGTTTCGGACTCGCCGGGATGATGCCGGCACATGTGATCTACTCGAAGGTGGACAAGTTGCCGGCAGGTTTCTCCAGCATCTGGCTGAAGGATATCCTGCGCAAGGAGCTCGGCTTTGACGGCGTGATTTTCAGCGACGATCTTTCCATGGAAGGCGCCAGCACAGCAGGTGGTGTGGTGCAACGTGCCGTGGCATCGCTGCAGGCGGGCTGCGATATGGTTCTGGTGTGCAACAAGCCGGAAAGCGCCGACGAACTGCTGGCCGGTCTGAAATGGGAAATGCCGGCACTGGGCATGGCGCGCCTGATTCGCATGCACGGCCGGACGCACCCGGAAAGTTGGGACAGATTGCATGAAGACAAGCATTACGTTGCAGCGGTGCATGCCGTTGGCAGTATCGGCGGGAGGAGCGGCGATCTGCCGCTGCAGTTGGCCGAAACCAACAGCTGTGCGCTGAGCGGAAATAAATAACAAGATATTTCACCACAGAGGCACAGAGGCACGAAGAAAACCAGGGGGAGATTCCTGATGATAGCGGCTTTGCGCGCAATTCGGGTTAGGATACAAGAATCCTCTGTGTCTCTAAAGGTCTCTGTGGTTACAAATGCCAATTTCAAACCTGACACCCGCTGATCTTCGCCTGACCATAGTCCCCGAATCGCTGGGGTTTTCAGATACGTCCGAACTACTCAACCTGCCCTTGCCCTGGATCGGCCAGGAGCGAGCCGAAACGGCCACCCGCTTCGGCTTGGGAATGGATCAGCCAGATTACAATCTGTTCGTGCTGGGCGAGGTCGGTAGTGGCCGCACTTCCCTGCTAACGCAGGCGATGCAGGCGGTTGCCGTCGAGCGCTTGGTGCCGCCGGATCTGTGCTACCTGCACAACTTCGATACCCCGGAACGACCTCTGGCGCTGCGCCTGCCAGCGGGGCAGGGGCGTCAGTTGCGCCAGCTTCTGCTGAAGATGGCGAAATCCCTGGTGACGGAAATCCCGCAGCAGTTGGCGGGGCAGGATTTCAAGACCGAAAGTGCGCACATCGAAAAAGCCTACAAGGATGAGGAAGCCAAGGCTTATGCCGAACTCTCCTCTTTTGCGGAAGCGCGCAATTTCAGCATCCACCGCGAGGCCGGACGGATGGTGTTTACCCTGCTGGGAGAGGCGGGGCAGTCGCTGGCCGAGGATGAGGTGCTTTCCCTGCCGAAGGAGCGCCGGGCTGCGGTTGAGCAGGCCGAGCAGGAACTGCGTGTCGAAATCACCCTTTATTTCGAGAAAACCCGACCGCTGGAGCGGGTAATGAACGAGGCGCTGGCAGCCTTGCTTCGCCAAGTGGTGAAGCCGCTGCTGGATCATGGCTTGCAGGAAATTCGAGCCGGTTTGAAAAAACAGATCAAGGATGCCGCCAAGCTGAATGCCTGGCTGGATGACATGGCCCATGACGTGCTCGACAATCTGGCGCTGTTCCAGATTGCCGATGACGATGAGGAAAGTCGTCAGGATTTCCTGGAGAGAGCGCTGTCACGCTATCGGGTTAACCTGGTGGTGGACAATGGTGGTCTATCCGGCGCACCGGTGATCATCGAGGACAATCCGCTGTTCCGATCTTTGTTCGGCAGTATCGAGTATCAGTCTGAGAGCGACGTGCTGGTGACGGATTTTACGCGCATTCGAGCTGGCAGCCTGCTCAAGGCGCACGGCGGATTTCTCATGCTGCACCTGCGCGATTTGCTGGCCGATGCCCTGGTGTGGGAAAAACTGCGGCGTTTCCTGCGTAGTGGCAGGCTGCAGATAGAGGAGCCGGGTACAGCTTTTACGCCGATCGCGGCGGTTTCTCTCGAGCCTGAGGCGGTGGATATTGAGGTGAAAATCATTTTGATAGGCTCACGTGATCAGTATTACGATTTGCAGGAAGCAGACCCTGAATTCGCACGACGCTTCCGGGTGAAAGTGGATTTTGCCGAAAGTTTTTCATCCAGCGATGAAACCCGGCACGCCTCGTCAATTTTTGTCGCCCACGCCTGCCGTCAGCTTGGGTTGCCCCATTTTTCTTCCGCAGCGGTGGCGCGTTTGCTGGAAGATGGTCATCGTGATGCGGATGATCAGGCGCGCCAGAGCGCGATCTTTGCTCGTGCCGAGGCGCTGGTGATGGAAAGTGCTGCCATCTGCCGTGCCCGCAAGAATGAATTGGTCGAGGCTGAGGACGTCGATGCAGCGCTACAGGCACGCACCTGGCGGCACAATTATCCAGACCAGCGTCTGCGTGAATCCATCGCCGAGGGGGATCTGCTGATTGACCTGCGAGGCGAGAGAGTGGGTCAGATTAATGGCCTGACGCAGGTTGATCTGGGCGATTACCGTTTTGGTTTCCCGATACGGATTACTTCACGTACGTTCGCTGGCGATGCTGGCCTGCTGAATATCGAGCGCGAAGTTGAATTGTCAGGCCCGATTCACGACAAGGGTGTTTTCATTCTGCAAAACTATCTGGCTGCACTATTCGCGCATATCGCTCCGCTTTCCCTTAGTGCCTCCATCGTCTTCGAGCAGGAATATCATGGCGTGGAAGGGGACTCAGCCTCTTGCGCCGAGCTTTACGCTTTGCTTTCGTCCTTGTCTGGACTGCCGCTGCGGCAGGGTATCGCCGTCACCGGTGCGGTTAACCAGCACGGCGACGTGCTGCCGGTGGGGGGAATCAACGAAAAAATCGAGGGCTATTTCCGCATTTGCGAAACTGCAGGACTGGATGGCAGCCAGGGTGTGCTGATTCCCTGGCGAAATCGGCGCCACCTGATGCTGGAGAGCAAGGTAGTTGATGCTGTTGCCAAGGGCCTTTTTCATATCTATACCGTAGAGCATGCGAAAGAGGGCATCGAATTGTTGACCGGCATCCCCGCAGGTACGGCGAATGAGGCGGGCAGCTATCCCCAAGGCAGCGTGCTGGGCCACGCCCAGAAAAACCTGCAGATTTTTCGCCGTGCCTGTCATGCGCCGGAACACCCAAAGGCAGGGCGCAAGCTATTGCGCTGATGATTGGACTGTGTCTTAATCATGTTTGAGATGGGCTGGATATAAAGAAGCTCTCATGCGTGAGAGGTATTGATAATAAAAAACGTCGAGTTCTGATGGGTGTTGAATGAATAAACGACTGGAAATTTCTTTGGATCAGCTGGTCATAAAACTTCGAGATGAGCTTTATGACCGCGATCAGCAGATTGCACTGTTCAAGGAAGTGGTTGCTGCCGTTCGCGAACGACTCGATCTCGAAACCATTTTTCGGATGGTGGCAGCCTTCGCTCAAGGGTTGATCAAGGCAGAAACTGTTCTTATCCCCGTCCTGGACGAAAACTGCTCCACTTACACCTACCGCGCCGGCTACGGTCTTCATGCAGAAGAAATCGTCGGGGAGAGCCTGGACTTGAACATGGGCATCTGCGGATGGGTTTGGAAGCATCAGCGCCCCTGGTGGCGGGGTGTGCTCAATGAGCTCAGTGCAGAAGAATGTAATAAGTGGGAAAAAGAGGTCGGCAGCGTTATCCTTGTTCCCTTGGTTGGTCGGAACCATTTCCTCGGCGGCATCGCCGGCATCAACAAGATCGGTGGTGGCGATTTCGATCAGCGTGATCTCGACCTGCTGACCTTGCTTGCCAGCCAGATCGCTACGGCCATCGATAATAATAATTTGATCGTGCAACTGGAGAATGCCAATCAGGCACTTTTCAGCGAAAAGGAAAAGGTCCTGGTGACGCTTTCGTCCATTGGCGATGCGGTTATTACCACGGATATCCAGGGGCGTATCGAATATCTCAACCTGGTCGCTGAAAAGCTTTTTGCCACTCAGCTGGATGAAGCAAGTGCTAAACAACTTGCGGAACTGGGAACCCTGCTCTTTGAGGATAGCCGACTACCGGCCAACGACCTTGTGGCGCACTGTTTGCGCGAGGGGCGGCTTTCTCCTGCATTCCGCACGCTTATTCTGGTAGGGCTTGATGGACGTGAACTATTTATTGAGCCTACTGCCGCGCCGATTCGAGGCCATGATGGGCAAGCCTCCGGTGTTGTGCTTATTTTCCGCGATGTCAGCCAGGCACGCGAACTTGCCCAGCAACTCTCCTATCAGACTACGCATGATGCCTTGACGGGCCTCCTCAATCGCCACGAGTTCGAATACCAGGTGAAACAGGCAATTCGTGATGCTCAGGTCAGCGGCAGGGAACACAGCCTGCTTCATCTGGATGTCGATCAGTTCAAGGTCATCAATGATACTTGCGGCCATGTCGCTGGCGATGAGCTGCTCAAGTTGTATACCATTCAGCTATCCGGATTGTTACGCCAGGGAGATGTTCTGGCGCGGGTCGGAGGAGACGAATTCGGGCTTCTGCTGGAAAACTGCTCCGTCAAACAAGCCCTGCATATTGCCGGCAAGATTCAGGATGTGACCCAGTGCTTCCGCTTCGTTTGGGGTGGCAGCACCTTCAGCATCGGCATCAGCATAGGACTGATCGGGATTGATCGCGAAAGTGAATCCGTGATGTCCGTCCTGAGTCGCGTCGATGCCGCCTGCCATATGGCGAAAGAGGTCGGGCGCAACAACATCTACGTTCACGATGAAGAAGATCAGGCATTGCATGCGCGCCATGGAGAAATGCAATGGACTCCGCGCATTTCCAAGGCACTGGAAGAGCAGCGCATGGTGCTTTATTACCAGCCGATTGCCCGCAGCGATGCCCTGGCAGACCTGAGTAGCCACTACGAGATTCTCATCCGTATGCTGGATGAATCGGGCAATCTGATTCCCCCCGGGAATTTTCTTCCCGCTGCGGA
Source organism: Sulfuricella denitrificans skB26 (assembly GCF_000297055.2). NCBI lineage: Bacteria > Pseudomonadati > Pseudomonadota > Betaproteobacteria > Nitrosomonadales > Sulfuricellaceae > Sulfuricella > Sulfuricella denitrificans. The sequence goes on from NC_022357.1 coordinate 1,423,212, forward strand.
ACGTTACAATTTGATTGCTACCATTGATCGCTGGGTGATCAGTACCTACTTTCGCTGGCTGGCAGAGCATCCTGCTCATTTGAAAGCGTTGGAGTTCGGATCGGTCAATCTCTCCGGGCGCTCCCTGGGTGACGCGGGTTGTCTGATTCACATTGAAAACCAGTTGAAGGAGTTCGCGATTCCAGCAGAAAAAATCTGTTTCGAGATCACGGAGACTGAGGCTATTGGCAATCTTGTCAAGGCTCAATATTTCATTGAGCGGTTAAAAAGTCATGGTTGCAGTTTTGCTCTCGACGACTTTGGCAGTGGGTTATCCTCTTATGCCTATCTCAAGAACCTTCCGGTGGATTTCCTGAAAATTGATGGGGTGTTTGTCAAGGATATAGCCTCCGACCCAACCAATCATGCAATGGTTGAATCGATCAACCATATCGGGCATGTCATGGGAAGAAAAACGATCGCAGAATTCGTCGAGAATCAGGCGATTGTAAAAATATTGGGGGAGCTTGGCGTTGACTATATGCAAGGTTATGGCATTGCCAAGCCGCGGCCTCTGGGTGAGCTAGGCTAATGAAGTTCTATAAAGCCTACCCGCGCACTCGGCTTTGTGAGAGAAGCGTTATTTCTTCTCCTTGATCAGGGTGTGTCTAGCGGTTGTTTAGACGGCGATGCGCGGCCGTTTGCGTCAATTTTCGCATCCAGCCAATTCTCGAATTCTTGCGCTGGCAGGGGGCGCGAGAAGAAGTAGCCTTGGGCTATGCCGCAGCCGAATGATTTCAGCAACTCCGCCTGGTGGCTGGTTTCAATGCCCTCAGCTTCCATCGTCAATTTGAACATCCGCCCCAGGGCAAGAATGGTCTTCACAATCTGGGCGTCCTCCGCGTTGCTGTCTGCATCAGTAACAAACGAATGGTTGATCTTCAGGATATCGATAGGCAGCTTCCGCAGGTAGGCCAAGCTGGAGTAGCCTGCGCAGAAATCGCTCACCGCTACCGTGACACCGATTCCGCGCAGGCGAGCGAGTACGCTGGCAGCTTGTATCGAATACGCCATTACCGCGCTCTCCGTAAGCTCGATTTCCAGGTCCGACGGGGCAATCCCGTGGAGGGCGGTCAGTTCGGAGATGCGTGCCACCAAGTCTCCCGTTTCCAGCTGGTGCGGCGAAATATTAAAGGCAATTTTGAAAGTGTGGCCGGCTGCCTGCCAGACGGCCGACTGGTGGCAGACCTCGTCGAGTACCCAGTCCCCGAGCTCGCAGATTAGGCCGCACTCCTCTGCCAGCGGGATGAAGTCGGCTGGTAGCAGCAACCCGCGTAGCGGGTGCCACCAACGCAAAAGAGCCTCGACACCGAGAATATTGCCTGTGGCGAGGTCGACCTTGGGCTGGTAGTGCAGTTCCAGATCGCGCTGCACTAAGGCGAGGCGCAGTTCCATCTCCAGGGTCAATCGCTGGCTTATCCGGTCCTGCATGTCCTGCTGGAAAAACCGATAGGTATTGCGTCCGGCTGACTTGGCGGCGTACATGGCGAGGTCGGCACACTTCATCAGTTCCAGGGGATTCGCTCCGTCCTCGGGGTAAAAGGCCATACCCATGGAGGCGCTGATCTCGACGGCATGCCCGCTCAGTTTCATGGGGCGTGCGATCTCGGCAATTAGTTCCTGTGCCAGGCTGGCGCAATCCCCGGCATCCCGCAGATCCTCCATGAGTACCACGAACTCGTCCCCTCCCAGCCGAGCCACCGTGTCCACGGTGCGCATTCGGATCTTGATGCGGCGAGCTACTTCTTGCAGCAGGAGATCTCCGACGTCGTGGCCCAGCCCGTCGTTGATGGCCTTGAATCGGTCGAGGTCGATAAAAATCACTGAAAGTCGACCACCCTCGCGCTTCGCCCGCTCGAGGGCGTGCAGAAGGCGGTCTTTCATCAGGGCGCGGTTGGGTAGGCCGGTGAGGGTGTCGTGGAACGCCTGGTGCCGGATTTCTTCATCTTTGCGCCGAAGTTCCGTGATGTCGTGGAAAACGGCGACGTAGCGAAAAGGGGCTCCGGCACTGGCTTCGATGCGGTTTATGGAGAGCCACTCCAAGTAGACTTCCCCGTCCTTCCTCCGGTTCCATATCTCGCCACGCCAACAACCTTCTTTGGTCAGAGCTTCCCACATCGAGCGATAAAATTCCGGTCCGTGGCGGTCGGAACGTAGCAGGGTGGTTTTCTTCCCCAGCGCCTCGTCTTCCGTGTATCCGGTAATTTCTGTGAAGGCAGGATTGACTGACAAAATGATGCCGGTAACATCGGTGACCAGGATGCCTTCCGACGAGTTTTGATACACGCTAGCGGCGAGGCGTAGCTCCTCCTCGGCGGCTTTCTTCTCGGTGATGTTCTCGAGCATGAGCAGCAGATGCGGCTCTCCCCGACTGGTAAAACGGGACAGCCGGCAACGCATCCAAACGTCGTGGCCGAAAAAGCTGGTAAGGGATCGAATATCGAGTTCCGCCTTCGCGCCGGTGGCCAGCACGCTCTCCGCCGCCTCCTGTATTCCCGAAGTCTGCCAGGAGCCGAGTTGGCGAAAGTTCTGGTTCAGCAACTGCTCCTGAGTGATGCCGGCGATAGAGGCCAGTGATGGGTTGGCCATTACGCACTGACCGTTCTGCCGATAGGCTGCGATCCCCAAGGCGGACGTCATCAGGATGCTATCGTTCAGCGCCAGGGTTTCATGCAGCTGTTCTTCCTTGGCAAGCAGTTCCTTGGTGCGTTCTCGTACCTGCTCTTCCAGACTCAGGTTGAGGGCGAGGATTTTATCCTCGGCCTCCTTGCGCTTGGTGATATCTTGGTAGGTGCCCATCACACCTATCAGATTACCTTTCCCATCCTTCAAGGGGATCTTGCTGGCTTCCAGGTACATTGATTCACCATCCGGGGTTGCCTGGTGCTCCTCATAATTGACCTTGGGCAGCCCGGACTGCATTACTGCGCGATCATCTGAAAGGTAAAGCTGGGCCTGCTTGGCCCAGCACAAGTCATGATCAGTCTTGCCAACGATCTGGCTTGGGTCTTTCAGGCCAGCATCCAGTGCAAATAGACGATTGCAGCCGAGGTAGCGGCTCTCCTTGTTTTTCCAGAACACGCGTGAGGGAATGGTGTTAAGTACCAATTGGAGCATGGTTTGGGCGCGAGCACGAGATTCCTCGGCTTTCCGCTGAAGCATCAAGTTGCTAGCCCGCTGTTCGGCAATCGCAAGCCGAATGTTCAAGTGTCGCTGGTCGACCGGCTTTGCGAGATAATCATCGGCGCCAGCAGCCAGTATCTGTTTGAGATCACCGGGGTTCGTGCGCAAGGTGATCATCAGGATCAGGCTGTCTGCTCCTTTCGGGCTACCCCGAATCTTCCGGCACACTTCCAGTCCGTCCATTTCCGGTAATTGCCAATCCAGGATCACTATGGGAAAGTGCCGGCATTGATAGCGTTCCAACCCGCTTTCTCCATCGGTGACCGCTGTGACTGTATGGCCACGGCTTTCAAGCACGGATTGCAGCACCGCACTCATTGCTGGTTCGGGTTCAACCAATAGAACATCCATGCCCAGAACCTCTCACTCCCGTGTTGATGGCAATTAATTTCAATACCATCCGTTATGTTTTTGTCAAAAATACTCTTGCCTATAATATTAGCAGGGTAATGCTGGCAGTTCCCATATTTGCCTGGGAAATGCGGGCAAGCAGCCGCTTCGTGGCTGCGGGGCGGAAGGTAAAATTGGTTATAAGCAGGATAAGGCAAGACCAGGGAGGCTGCTACCTGGACGGCACGGTATGCGTTCGCGTGAGGGCTGGAGGGAGCGAAGGTGAGTGATTTTGTGCGTGCGCCGAGAGGATGCCGACAGAATAACAATCAAATCAAGCGTAGTTCTTGTCCACCCGTGAGGGGGTTTTTTCTTTACTACGATGGCTTCGCATTGAGTAAATACAATTACGAACTTGATATATTTTGAGGATATCCAGACGTAAAAAAAGCCTGCATCACTGCAAGCCTTTGAATATTTGGGGTGGCTGATGGGGCTCGAACCCACGACAACCGGAATCACAATCCGGGACTCTACCAACTGAGCTACAGCCACCACTGATAAAACAGACCAAACTGGCCTGCCCGACAGGAATCGAACCTGTAACCCCCAGCTTAGAAGGCTGGTGCTCTATCCGGTTGAGCTACGGGCAGATTGTCGGACAAATCCTGGTCGGGGTGGAGAGATTCGAACTCCCGACATCCTGGTCCCAAACCAGGCGCGCTACCAGGCTACGCTACACCCCGAAGAGGCCGCATTCTACTTTGATGCTGCTGAAAGGTCAATTGCCATTCGTTTTAAAGTTTATCTGTCATGTCTTGACATGACATGTTCCGCACACTAGGATAGTGACCGATTACTATCTTAGTGTGCGGAAGATGCCGAAAAATACCCCGATAGACAGTACTGAAAAACCCCGCAAGCGCCGCATGGGCGCGGAAGAGCGTCAGGAAGAGATCGTCCAGGTGGCAATTGACCTGGCAGCAAAATCCGGAGCGGAATCGGTGACCACGCAAGACATGGCGGATGCGTTGGGCTTGACCCAAGGTGCAATATTTCGCCATTTTCCGACCAAGGATGATATCTGGCTGGCGGCAATTAACTGGGTGCGTCGTCGCCTGATTAGCGTCGTGGAGGCTGCTGCCGCGCGCAGCGAGAATCCACTGGAGGCGCTGGAAGGAATTTTTCTTGCCCATATCTCGTTTGTCGCCAAGCATCCAGCCATTCCACGTTTAGTATTCTCTGATTATTTGCTGCGCCGGGATAGCAGACTGAAGCAGTTGATCCAGGAAACCATCACCGGCTACGAATCCAGGATTGCGGGTTTTCTTGATCAAGCAAAGGCCGCCGGTCTTGCCCGTCCCGACCTCGATGAAGGTAGCGCGGCAACCCTGTTTATTGGCATGATTCAAGGCTTGGTGCTGCAGTCCAATATATTTAGTGGTCGGCGTTCCCTGTTGGACGAAGCCAAGAAAGTTTTTCCGATTTACCTGAATGGAATCCGGTCAAGGCATAATGAGGATCAAGTTTAAATGGTGAGGCAGGCATGAAAATTTGGATAAGACCCCATCTCGTCTCCGTCGGTCTGGCAGTTCTGATGCTGGGGCCAGCAGTACAGGCGGGTGAGTTGGGCGAGCTGTTGCAGGCAACCTTGCAGCATCCCCAGGCGCGAGCGGCAGCCAGCCAGGCCGAGGCGGCGCGGGCGCAGAAGGATGCCGCAACCGGCAGGTATTTTGGAAGTGCCGCGCTGTCGGCCGGGTGGCACAATTATGACGACCAGCGGGTGGTGGGAGTTTATACCCCCGGTACACCCGGATCTCCCCTCGTCTCAGACCGGATCGGCCAGGCCGGACTGGCCTACAGTCTGCCGGTAGACCTGTTCGGCGTAATCGCCGCAAACCGGGAACGGGCGCAGCACGATCTGGATGCAGCCGAACTGCTGGCGCGCCAGCAAACTCTGCTCAAGCTGCACCAGACCGCCAGCGCCTATCTCACTCTGCAGGCGCTGCTCAAACAGCGCGAGGCGTTGGCCATTTACCGCCAGCGGGTCGAAGCCACGCATAGTCGTATCAAGAAGGAAGTGGAGCTGGGCAAGGCGGCGGGTGTCGATGCCCGCTATGCCGAGAGCGAACTGGCGCGGCTGGTCGCCGACGAGGCAGTGCTCAATGGCGCGCTGATCCAGGCGCAGGCCGATCTCGAAGAAGCCGGCAGCCGCGAAAAATTCTTGCCGACTCGTGCCGATATCCATGTTCCCGCCTGGGAAGATGCCGCCTCCGATGCCACTCTTCCGGCCCGGATTGCGCAGGCCCGCCGTGAGGCGGCACGTGCCCAGGCCGATGAAAGCCGTCAGGCGCTGCTGCCTTCCCTGAGTCTGGACGCCAATTACTATCGCAATATCGGCGGTGGCGACCATCGCGACACTTGGGCGCTGGGCGGCGTGGTGAGCCTGCCGCTGGGCGTGTCCCAATACCGGCAGGCGGATGCACAGAGGCTTAATGCACGGGCTGCCGCGGAGCAGAGCGAGGCTGCCGTTCGCGATAGCGCCCGCCAGTTGGCGAACCTGCACGCCGCTTACGATGCGGCTGCCGCTGATGCCCTGGCGATGGAAAAGGAAGCCGCCTACCGCGAGCAGGTGGCAAAGGTGCAGAGGGAAATGCAGCGACTCGGCAGCCAGACCCTGGAAAACCTGTTTCGTCATGAACGGGACCTGTTCGACGCCCGATTTCGCCTGGAGCAAGCCAGGGCACGCGCCGCAGCTGCCTGGTCCGCAGCCCAGGTGCTGACCGGACTACCGACTGAAAACTATATTGCCCGAATGGATGCAAAATGAAAAAGAAAGCCATCGTAGTACTGATCCTTGTTGTCGTGATTGGTGCCGGAGTTGCGCTGATCATGAAGAAGCGTCACCAGCTCGCCCAGGAAACAACCCCGCAGACCTTGCCGGTGGTGGTGACGACACTAACTCTGCAAACCGGTCCGGTGGCGCTGACCCTGCGCACCACCGCCGATGTTCAGGCGGTGCGCGACAGCATGGTGGCGAGCCGGCTGACCGCCTACGTAACTGCCTTGCCGCTATTCGAGGGTGACAGTTTCAAGCGCGGCGACTTGCTGGCGCGGCTCGACATGAGTCCGCCAGGTCAAGGACAAGCGCAGGGCAACTCGCTCGATGCCGATCTGGCTGCCGCCGAAAGCAACTTCAAGGCCGAGCAGGAACGCCTGCGCCGTGCTCAAGCTCTGTACCCGATCCAGGGGGTCTCTCAGGAGCAGCTCCAGTCGGCCGAGGCCGCCTTTGCCGCTGCGCGAGCTCGTCATGCGGTGGCAAGGGAAAACCTGCGCAATGCCACGGTGACCGCTCCCTTTGCCGGTGTGGTTAGCCAGCGCCTGGTACAGCCGGGCGATTTGGCCACGCCTGGCAAACCTTTGCTGAAGATCGTCGATACCAGTTCCGGCAACCGTTTGCTGGTCAGCGTGCCGGAAAGCGTGCAGCCGACGGCGCTGCGCGTTGGCGGCCAGACCTTGTCGCTGCGTCCGTGGCCCGAAGCCGGCCCGCAAGGCTTGCGCCGCTATGAGGCGCGAACCCAGGATGGATCTTTCATTCCCGGCGCGCGCATCGAAGTTCGCACGGTGGTGTTCGAATCCAGCCAGGCTCTGCTCCTGCCTCGTGCCTGTCTGTTGAATGATGACGGGAAGTCTGCCACCGTGCTGCGGCTGCCGGACGACAAGAAGGTGGAGCCGCTGCGCATTGAGCTGGCGGCAACGGGGGAGGAGGGCGCCGCCACGCTGGATAACCGGCTGCACGGCCAGCGCGTTGCCTGCGCCAGCTCCGATATCCTGACCCGGCTGGCCGCCGGGGTGTCGTTCCGCGTCCAGGACGGGAAGTAAGCCATGCTGTTCAAATTCTTTTATGGCCGTTCATTGCTGCTGAAGATGATACTGGCGATCACCTCGCTGTTGGGCGTGGTCGGCTACATGAACATGCCGCGCAACATGTATCCCGACGTGGAGCGGCCGCAGGTCATGGTGATTACCCAGTTACCCGGCGCTTCTGCGCTGACTGTGGCTCAGAAACTGTCGCGCCCGATCGAGCAGGAAATGTACGCACTATCCCACATACGCGATGTGCAAACCACCAACAAGAACGAAGTCTCTATCGTACGTGCCGAGTTCAATTACGAAAAGGGGCTGGATGCTGCGCTGCTGGATGTGAATAACGCGCTCTCCAGGGTGCGCGGCAAGCTGCCGCCAGAAGTTCCGCCATCCAGTGTTTACGCGGTGGGCGGCTTTACCTCGCCGGTAATGGTGCTGGCGCTGTCACCCAAGGCAGGTGCCGGACTTACACTGGCCCAGGTGCGACTGTTGGCGGAAAACGACATTCGTACCGCTCTTGTTACCCAGCCGGCGATTGCCAACGTGGAGATTTTCGGCGGCTACGAGCCGGCGGTGCGGGTCGAGTTCGATCCTCTCAAGCTTGCACGCTACCGCATTTCCCAGGCGCAATTGCAGGACCTGATCGGCAAGCTTAATCGCGACTGGCCGCTGGGCACCGCCCAGGGCAAGGATAGTAGTCTGACCCTCACGATCTACGGCGAGCGCGCCAACGTCGAGGGGTTGCGCCTGCTGCCGCTGATCCATGGCCTGACGCTAGGCGATGTGGCGGAGCTTAGCCTCGACCATGCCGAGCGGTTTTCCGCCTACCACGGCAATGGCAAACAGGCCATTGCCGTGGCGGTGATGCGTGCGCCGGGCGGCGCAGTGCAGGCGACGATCAACGATATCGAGGCGCAACTGCCCGGCCTCAAGGCGCGCTACCCCAATATCGAATTTTCCGTCGCCGACACCCAGGGCGAGCTGATTCAGACCTCCAACGCCAACATGGTTGAGGCGCTGCGTGATGCCATCATCTTTACCAGCGTGGTGATCCTGTTCTTCCTCGGCAACTGGCGCGCGGTGATGACGGCACTGGTGTCGATCCCGCTGGTGTTTCTTTTTACTCTGGCGATCCTGTGGCTGGCCGGCAAGGAGCTGAATATTCTGGTGATGACCGGGATCATCCTGGCGCTGGGGATGCTGGTGGACGACGCCGTGGTGGTGCTGGAAAACATCGAGCGCCATCTGGGTGAACTGCATGAGGATGTGCAGACCGCAATCCGTCGGGGCACCGAGGAGGTGCTGTTTCCGGTATTCGTCGGCACCTTGGCGACGGCGGTAGTGATCGCGCCGCTGATGTTCGTCGGCGACTTTTCCCAGCAGATCTTCAAACACCTGATCCTGGCGGTGGTGATCGCGGTATTTACCTCCTATTTCGTAGCGGTGACCTTCATTCCGCGTCTTTCCGCCTTCTGGTACCGCAACGGCCTGCCGCCCAAAAATCGCCTCGAACTTTTCATGGGGAGACTTTACCAGCGCACCGTGGCGCCTGGAGCGGGGCTCTATGCCGGCGCGCTGCGCTTTGCCTTCAACGGCGGCTTCTTCCGTCGCCTGATCCTGGTTATTCCCGCCTTCATGCTGCTGGTGTTCAGTTTCAAGACCATCATTCCCCTGATCGGCAGGGACGCGCTACCGCCGATGGATACCGGCATCGTGCGGGTACACGTGAAATTTGGCGCCAACGAGCCGGTGAACGTGGCAGAGGAACGGCTCAAGGCGTTCGAGGCCCGCCTGATGCAAGACAAGCGGGTGCAGCGGGTGAGCACCATCTTCGGCTCGGAGGCAGGGGTGATATCCCTCGGTTCGGGCCAGTTGCCGGCGGAGGCGACATTTTCCATTACCTATGTCAATCGCCTGGAGCGCGCGGAAAGCAGCTGGCAGATCGAGGCGGATTTGCGCAGCCAGCTAGCGGCCCTGCCGGGGGTGACTATCGCCGATGCCTTTGATTCCGGAGCAACCGCTCTTTCCACCATCAAGGCACCGGTCGACATCCGACTCACCGCAGAAGACTGGCGGCTGTTGCCGGCTGCGGCCGAGCGCGTCAAAGCGGCATTGCAAACCGTTCCCGGATTGTCCTCGGTGTCAGTGAGCTGGGATGCCAACACGACGGAAGCCAATCTGGTGCTGAATGAGGACAAGCTGCGTACGCTCGGCCTGACCCCTGACGCCGTGCTGGCCCAACTGCCCCTGAAGGGCGCAGCCGTGGCCAGCATGAGCAAGCTGCCCACGGTAAACACTATCCCTGTTCGCAGCTATTTTAGCGAACCCTACCGATCGAACCCGGCCACCCTGAGCCTGCTGCCCATTCCATTGCCGGACGGCGGCACGGTGAGCCTGGGAGAAATCAGTTATATCGTCAACCAGCCAGGGCTTTCCCTGCTCACCACCAACGGCAACCGCTACAGTCTGGACGTGCTGGGCTATCGCAATACCGCACCGATCAGCAAGCTCAGCGAGAACTCTCTTGCCGCAGCGCAGAAGGTGCTGCCGCCGGGCGTGGAAGCTAGCGACAAAGGCGATAACGCTGCAGCGGCAGATTCCAGCAAGCGCATGTTGACGGGTTTGGGGATGGGTGTGCTGCTGCTGTTTGGCGTGCTCGCCCCGGCTTACGGCAGCGTTGCCCTGGCGCTGCTGTCGATCCTCATCCTGCCGCTTTCCGCCATCGGTGCGGTATGGGGGTTGCTGGCCTTCAACAAGGCGCTGGCTCTGCCCGCTATTCTCGGTATCGTCCTGTTGTTTTCCATCATTATCAAGAACTCCATCCTGATGGTGGATTTCATTCAGGAGCGTCGCCGCGAGGGCAGCGGTGCATTCGAGGCGGCGATGGAATCGATCAGGCTGCGTTACCGCCCCATCCTGATGACCGCCTTCGGCACCATCGCCGGCATGATTCCGATCGCCATGCAGCGTGCGGTCGGACTGGAGCGCCTTTCCCCGCTGGCCGATGCCGCCATCGGCGGTCTGCTGCTGGGGACGGTGCTCTCCCTGTTCTACCTGCCGATGTTTTACGTGTGGGTAACTGAAAAAAAACGCTGATTTCATCGCTGAAATTGCGTGAGCTGTCACAGTCTGTTCCAGACTCACGCCATGCTCGAAAAACTGAAGTGAAGAGAGAAAAATTATGAAGGCCGGGTTTAAGCGTTATCTCGTTCCCGCCGGCGTGGTGGCCGGTTTGTTTGCCGTCGCCTGGATCGCTGTCACGCAGGGGCCGATGGCGGTGCCGGTAGTGAAGACATCCGAAGCCAGTATGGGAGATTTGCATCCATCGGTATTCGGCATCGGCACGGTGGAAGCGCGTTTGTCTTACGCTATCGGACCGACTCAGGCCGGGCGTGTACTGAGCGTGCGGGTGGATCATGGTGACAGCGTCAAGGCTGGCCAAATGTTGGCAGAGATCGATCCGGTCGACCTCGACGAACGCATGAAAAGCGCCGGTCTGGCGGCGCAGCGGGCACGGCTCAATGCGGAATCGGCCGAGGCGCAAGTCAGGGAAGCGGCGAGCCGCTACAAACAGGCGCAGTCTAATGCGCAGCGCTACCAGGAACTGGTGGCGAAGCATTTCGTTAGCCAGGAGGCGGCGGAGTCGCGGCGCAATGACGCGGATATTGCCCTGGCTGCGCTGGATGCGTCGAAATCCAATCTGGAAGCCAGCCGGCGCGATATGGCCAAGGCCGGATCGGAGCACGAAGGCGTGGCGTTGCAGCGAGCCAATCTCAAGCTGGTCAGCCCGGTTGACGGCATCGTCATCTCCCGCGATGCCGAGCCCGGCAATACCGTGGTGGCGGGGCAATCCGTGCTGCGGGTAATCGATCCCGCCAGTCTGTGGGTGAGGGCACGCATGGATCAGTCCAGTTCGCGCGACCTTCAGCCTGGTTTGCCGGCAGAAATCGTGCTGCGTTCACGCCAGGGCGTTGTTCTTAAGGGGCAGGTGGCGCGGGTCGATATTCAGAGCGATAGCCTGACCGAGGAGCGTCTGGTTAATGTCGTCTTCGACCAGAAGCCCAGCGAGATTTTCGTCGGCGAACTGGCCGAGGTCACGGTGAAGATGGCCTCTTTGAACAATGTGCTGTTCGTGCCCAGCGCTGCGGTCAGGCGGATCCAGAATAAAAGCGGCGTGTGGCGGGTGGAGTCCGGCAAGGCACGCTTCTCTCCGGTGACTATCGGGGTGCAGACCCTGGACGGTCGCACCCAGATTCTGAATGGACTGAAGGCGGGCGATGCGGTGATCGTATACAGCCCGGTGGATCTGGAAGATGGCAAAAAAGTGAAGGCTGGCAAAGCCGCATGATTAACCTTGCCTACCGCGATATCGCCAATGGTTTTGGCCGCTATATGCTCACCAGCCTGGGGCTGGGGCTGCTGATCGGCGTGACCCTGACCATGGCTGGGGTGTATCGCGGTATGGTGGATGATGCCAGGGCCTTGATCAACGGCAGTGCTACCGATATCTGGGTGGTACAGCGCCACACTCTTGGGCCCTACGCAGAATCCTCCACCCTGCACGATGATGCCTGGCGCGGCATCGTTGGTTTGCCCGGGGTGGCTGAAACGGGCAATGTGGCCTACCTCACCATGCAGGTGAAGCACAGGGACAAGGATGTGCGGGTGATGATTGCCGGCTTCGAATCGGGCAAGCCGGGCGAGCCGATGAGGCTGGTGGCTGGCAGGCCGGTGACGCGCTCTCATTACGAAGCGGTGGCGGACATCAAGACCGGCTTTCAGATTGGCGACAGGGTGCGCATCCGTCGCCACGAATACACCGTTGTCGGTCTGACCAGCCGCATGGTGTCGTCGGGCGGCGACCCGATGTTGTTTATCACCCTCAAGGATGCCCAGGAAGTGCAGTTTCTCAAGGATAACGACGCCATTGTCGGCGACCGCGAACGGCTGGCGGCCAACCCGCAGTTTAATCGCCCTGGCGTACCCGGCTTGCTCAGCGCGGTGGAGGCCGACCGCTTTTCCAACCATAACGTCAATGCCGTGCTGGTGCGCGTTGCTCCTGGCACGGACACGCGCCTGGTGGCGGATAACATCCTGCGCTGGAAGCATCTGCAGGCTTACACTCGCGCCGATATGGATCAAATTCTGGTGGCCAAGCTGATCGCCACCTCGGCCAAGCAGATCGGCCTGTTCCTGGTGATTCTGACGGTGGTGAGCACTGCTATCGTCGCACTCACCGTGTATACCATGACCATGGGCAAGATCAAGGAAATCGCCGTGCTCAAGCTGATCGGCGCAAAAAACCGGGTGATCGTCGCGATGATCCTGCAACAAGCGCTGGGACTGGGCGTGATCGGCTTTGTCATCGGCAAGACGGTGGCAACCTTCTGGGCGCCGATTTTTCCGAAATATGTGCTGCTGGAGATGAGCGACGCCGGTCGTGCCTTTGCCATCACCATCGTGATCTGCACACTGGCGAGCATTCTCGCTATTCGCGCCGCGCTCAAGGTCAGTCCGGCGACGGCGATCGGGGGCGGTTGATGGCTAATCATGCAGAGAAGCCGGCGATCAAGCTGGAGGGGCTGGTCAAGCGCTACGGCAGCGGCAGCAGCGCGGTGGAGGCACTGAAAGGGGTGGACATGGAAGTCTATCCCGGCGAGGTGGTCGGCCTGCTCGGCCCCAGCGGCTCCGGCAAGACCACCCTGCTGCAATGCCTGGGTGCGGTGATCGACCCGACGGCCGGGCGCATCACGCTGGGCGGTGACGTCACCTTCGACGATGACTGGAAAATTTCCGATCTGCGCGAATTGCGCCGCGACCGCATCGGTTTCATCTTCCAGGCGCCCTATCTGATTCCCTTTCTCGATGCCACGGAAAACGTTTCGCTGTTGCCGATGCTGGCCGGCAAATCGAACAAAGAGTCAACCGCCCGTGCCATGGACCTGTTCAAGGTGCTGGATATCGCCCATCGAGCCGGAGCAAGGATATCCGAACTCTCCGGCGGAGAAGCGCAACGCGTGGCGATTGCCCGCGCCCTCGCCAACAATCCGCCGATCATACTCGCTGACGAGCCGACTGCGCCGCTGGACGGCAAGCGTTCCCTTACCGTAATGAGCATGCTCAACGAACTGGCGGTGCAGTATCGAACCGCAATCATCGTCGTCACTCACGACGACAACATCATTCCCACCTTCAAACGTCTCTACCGCATTCGCGATGGGCGGGCGCATGAAGAGGCGGGGGAGGGAAGGTCATTCGAAGTGTAGTAATCTGAATGGAGATAACCGTGTGAGAAGAGAGCGCTGAGCAAGAACAGAAGGAACGTCGATTGACGATGGGCTGAAATCATTCAGGAGAAAATTTATGCATTCGTTTTTTATCAAGGCAATTCGCCTCGTGGCAACAACCGGAATCGTACTGAGTTTGACCGTGGCGGGCAGGGTGGTATCGGCACAGGACCATGACCACGGGCATGAGCATGGTGCATCTTCCGGCGCGCCCTCGGCCCTGGCACTCAATCAGGGCAGGAAATGGCCGACCGATGCCAGCCTGCGTCAGGGCATGAGCCAAATTCGTAATGCGATGGAAGAGCCGATGCCGGCCATTTATGCCGGCAAGGGCGATACCGCCCATTTTGAAATCCGGGCCAAAAGGGTGAATGAACAGATCGCCTTTATGGTGCAGAATTGCAAACTGGACAAGGACGCCGATACCATGCTCCATCTCGTGCTGGCGGAGATTATTGCCGGCGCGGAGGCGATGGAGGGAAAAAACAAAAAACTGGATAGACGCGGCGGCGCTGTAAAGGTGATCCACGCACTGGAAAACTACAACCGCTATTTCGATCATCCTGGCTGGCGGCCATTGAATCCGGGAAAATTCTGACCTATGAGAAATTTAATCAAGTCTGCTGATCCCAAGGTAATGAAACTGCACCCCCTTACCAACATGCGCGGCCGCTTGATCGGCCTGTTCCTGTTTGTTTCCTGTATGGCGATGGGCAGTGCTTTTGCGTTGACCCTTACGCCGGTCAAGGTGGCGCCAGACGTTTATGCCTTTATCGGCGACACCGGCGGGCGCACCTATGAAAATTACGGTATGAACGCTAATACCGGATTCATCGTCACTACTGGTGGGGTGGTGGTAATCGACAGCGGTGCGGGTTATCTGGCTGCCCAGGCCATGCACCGTGCCATCAAGCAAGTGACCCGGCAGCCGGTTAAGTATGTGGTGAATACCGGTGGCCAGGATCACCGCTGGCTCGGTAATGGTTATTTCAGGGAACAGGGTGCAGAAATCATCGCCGCCCGCCCGGCGCGCGCCGACATGGAACAGCGGGCCGGCATGCAACTCGACGCGCTACGGGTTGACCTGAAAGAGCGGCTGGACGGTACCCAGCCGGTTTATCCTGATCGGCTATTCGAACAGCGCGAAACCTTGCGCCTTGGCGGCACCGAAATTCAACTGCAGTTTTTCTCCGGCGGCCACACGCCGGGCGACAGCGTGGTGTGGCTGCCAAAACAGAAAGTGCTGTTCTCGGGCGACCTGGTTTATGTCGATCGCCTGCTGGGCGTGCTGCCCTTCAGCAATAGCAGAAACTGGCTAGCCTCCTTCGAGCAGATGGAAAAGCTCAAGCCTAACAAGATCGTGCCCGGCCACGGCAAGGTGTGCGATCTCGATCTGGCGCAGCGCGATACCCGCGATTACCTGCGCCTGCTGCGCGGGCATATGCAGAAGGCGTACGATAGCGGGGCGGATCTGCAGACTGCGATCGACAGCCTCGACCAGAAAGCTTTCTCACGATTGCAGAATTATGAAACCTTGAAAGGCGGCAATGCAAGCCGTGTTTACCTGGAGATTGAGGCGGAATAAGCGTTTTCCAGTAATGGGCACAACGTGCCCAACATGTTGGAAAATCGTGGTCCCCTGTTGTTCGGCGTTGGTGTTGGCCATCGACAAACGCGAAGGCATGGCACAAATCTGTTGAAAATTGGTGTAATTAGCTCTATATTTGTAGCCAATAATTTAAGGATGAAAACCATGGACACGATCTTCGCCGACTATTCAATCAGCATGTCCGAGTTCAAAAAAAACCCGGCGCAGGTACTGCGAACGGCAGGCGAGAAGCCGGTTGCCGTTCTCAATCATAATCGCCCCGCTTTCTACATGGTCACCCCGAAACTCTTCGAAGCCTTGGTCGAGGAACTGGCCGACCGGGATCTGGTGGATCTGGCGCGCCAGCGCTTGGCACGCAAGGATACGGCCATCGAGGTGGATGTTGACAATATCTGAAGCCGTTCAAGACACGCCGAAATACCGGCTCAAATTCCTGCCGGAAGCACTGGAGGAATGGAATGCCCTCGATGGCAGCATCAAAGAGGTGCTGCGCAAGGCCCTCAAAAAACGTCTCGAACAGCCCCGCACTCCCGGTGCCCAACTGCACGCCGATCTTCGTGATTGCTACAAAATCAAACTGCGCAAGCAGGGATACCGTTTGGTCTATAGCGTCGAGGACGATGTCCTGGTCGTGTTGGTGTTGGCCATCGACAAACGCGAAGGCATGGCAGCCTACCGATCAGCAGTCGAGCGCCTGCTCGCCGGCAAAAGTTAACCGGGTTGTAAAGGGTAGCATTCGGCATAAATAAATCCGTTCCCTTTGTTCCGTCCGATCGTCTGCTGGGAGTGTTGCCCTTCAGCAGCCGGGTTTACCTGGAGATCGAGGCGGAATAATGACTTCACCGCTAAAACTTCAGAGCTGGGTAGGCTCCTCTCTCTCCATTCATCTGCCACGCAATTCAATTGTGGACTCCGCAATAACGCCATTGCCATACCCATCAACATAGCTATACTGTACAAACCAGCTAGTTGAAGGGAGGTTGTGTCATGAAAACTGTCACCTCGGTGGAAGCCCAGAATCGTTTTGGAGAGTTGCTGGACAACGCCCAGCGCGAACCGGTAACGATTACACGGCGTGGGCGCACGGTGGCGTTTCTGTTGTCGCCGGAGGATATGAAGGATTTGCTGGTTATTCGCCGCCAACGCGAGACGGCATTGGCGGATTTCGAAGATTTTTTTGCGCGAGCTGATGCTAAGTTGAGCGCGGATGCGGCCAAGCTGACCGATGCCGACATCACCCGGCTGGTCAATGAGCTTCGCTAAACGGGTGGTGCTGGATACCAGCACGCTGATAGGCGCTGTATTGCGTCCACAATCCGTGCCCAGACAGGCTTTTCTGACGGCGCTAGCCAGCGCTACGCTGTGCGCCTCTCCTGCCGCGCTGGCCGAGCTGGAGCAGGTGCTGATGCGCGAGAAGCTTGATCGCTATATGGATCATGAAACCAGGGGGGATTTCCTGGCTCTGTATCGCAGCCATGCACGCTTGTTTCCGGTTTCCGAGGCCGATGAAACGGCCTTGCCGCAACCTTGCCGCGACCCACGCGACAACAAGTTCCTGGCGCTGGTCTTGTATTGTTCGGCTGATGTGCTGGTGTCCAGCGATGATGACCTGCTCACCTTGAACCCCTATCAGGGCATTCCGATTTTGACGCCCAAACAATATTGCGATGATTGAGTACGCCAAAATTAACGGCGGCAACTCTGCCTGCACGCTGCGCTGACCGGGTAGAGGGTGTGAACGCCTCATGGTCTTACTGAAACTGTCCGCACATAGGGCAATCATATAAAAACCGGAAAATATGAGCCAACTCCTTATCAACGACTACCTCAAGCAGCTCGACCTGATCAAAAAGGTCAGCGGCAGTCATCGCGAAACCATCGTCCGCGAAGCTTTCAAGGATTTGCTCAAAGCCTGGGGGCGTCAGCATAGCCTGGTGTTCCTGGCCGAATACCCGCTCAAAACCGCCACCAAAAGCAACATCGCCGTCGATGGCGCGCTGCTGCACGAACTGCGCATGCCGCTCGGCTACTGGGAAGCCAAAGACGAAAAAGACGACCTCGATAGCGAGATCGAAAAGAAATTCAAAAAGGGCTACCCGCAAGACAACATCATCTTTTCTGACGATGTCACTGCCGTTCTGGTGCAGAACAAGAACGAAGCCTTGCGCTGCGACATGACCGATACCGGGGCGCTGGCCAAGTTGCTCAAGCTGTTTTTCGGCTTCGAGCGCCCTGAAATCGCCGGCTTCCGCTCAGCGGTCGAACAGTTCAAACAAGACCTGCCCGCCGTGCTGGACGCCCTGCGCCTGATGATCGAGCGCGAACACACCGCCAATGCGGGTTTCCGCAAGGCCGAGCAAAAATTCCTGGTGCATGCGCAAGAGGCCATCAACCCCATCCTCACCGACGCCGATGTGCGCGAAATGCTGATCCAGCACATCCTCACCGAAGAAATCTTCGCCAAGGTGTTTGACGACTCGGACTTCCACCAGCACAACAACGTGGCGCGCGAACTGTACGCGCTGGAGGCCGAGTTTTTCACCGGTAATCTGAAAAAACAGACCCTCAAAGGCCTCGAAACCTACTACGCCGCCATCCGCGCCGCTGCCGCACAAATCAGCAGCCACGGTGAAAAGCAAACCTTCCTCAAAGTTATCTACGAAAATTTCTACAAGGTTTATAACGCCAAGGCCGCCGACCGGCTGGGCGTGGTCTACACGCCCAACGAAATCGTGCGCTTCATGATCGATGGCGCCGACTGGCTCACCGAAAAACACTTCGGCAAAAACCTGATCGACAAGGACGTGGAAATTCTCGATCCCGCCACTGGCACCGGCACCTTCATCAGCGAACTGCTGGAACATTTTCGCGGCCAGCCCGCCAAACTCAAGCACAAATATCTCAACGAGCTGCACGCCAACGAAGTCGCCATCCTGCCCTACTACGTCGCCAATCTGAATATCGAGTCCACCTACGCCGCCATCACCGGCAACTACGAAGAATTCCCCAACCTGTGCTTTGTGGACACGCTGGATAACGTTGGCCTGCACACCTCGGCGCACGGCACCACAGCGGATTTGTTCGGCAGCGTAAGCGAAGAAAACGTCGCCCGCATCAAGCGGCAAAATAGCAAGCGCATCAGCGTCATCATCGGCAACCCGCCGTATAACGCCAACCAGGCCAACGAAAACGACAACAACAAAAACCGCGAATACCCCGAGATAGACAAGCGCATCAAGGACACCTACATCCACGCCAGCACCGCG
The DNA here is from genome assembly GCF_000297055.2 of Sulfuricella denitrificans skB26. Taxonomy (NCBI): domain Bacteria; kingdom Pseudomonadati; phylum Pseudomonadota; class Betaproteobacteria; order Nitrosomonadales; family Sulfuricellaceae; genus Sulfuricella; species Sulfuricella denitrificans. The sequence continues at coordinate 1,441,793 of NC_022357.1, forward strand.
CAAAAGACCAAGCTCTACGACATGTACGCGCGCTTTTTTCGCTGGGCCAGCGACAGATTAAGCGAGAACGGCGTACTGGCCTTCATCACCAACCGCAGCTTCATCGAGAGCCGAACCTTTGACGGCTTCCGCAAAACTGTAGCGCAGGAATTCAGCGACATTTACGTGGTGGACCTGGGTGGCGACGTGCGCGCCAACCCCAAACTCAGCGGCACCAAACACAACGTGTTCGGCATCCAGACCGGCGTGGCGATCAGCTTCTTCATCAAAAAAAGCCGCCCCCACTCCCGCACACGGGAGAAGCTTGGGGAGAGGGTGGCTCGGGTCTATTACGTGCGCCGCCCCGAGATGGAAACGGCAGAAGAAAAACTCGGTTTTCTCGCCAACCACGCCATGAGCAGCTTGAGCTTTGACGAAGTGCAGCCTGACAAGGCAAGCAACTGGGTGAATCTGACCAACAACGATTTTGATTCCTTGCTGCCGCTGGCGAGCAAGGAAACCAAGGCGGCGAAGACGGTAGGAAAAGAGCGGGCGATTTTCAAATTATTCAGCAATGGTATTAATACCGCACGCGATAGCTGGGTGACCGATGAATCTGCTGACATGCTCGCCGAAAAAGCCACGTTTTTCATCGAGCATTACGAAAAATATGGCCAGACTGCCAAATCCCACGACACAATCATTAAGTGGTCTCGTAACCTTAAGGTGAAGCTTGCGCGTAACGAACGCGAGCCCTTTAATAAATCGCAGATTGTGCCTTATGCTTATCGCCCGTATTTCGGCAATTTCCTGTACCAATCTGACTTGATGATTGACGAACTCGGACAGTTGCCGGCGATGGTCCGTGGTGATAACTGGTTGATCGCCATGCCAGCCGCAGGGGACTTTCGTTGCCTCGCGACGGATCGCGCCTGCGACTTTCATTTCATCGGAGACTCGCGGGTTCTTTCGCTGCATCGCTACGACGAAGCTGGCAACCGCACCGACAACATCACCGACTGGGCGCTCAAGCAATTCCGGCAGCACTATGAAAGCCCCTCTCCCGCCAGCGGGAGAGGGAGGAACGTAGCGGGGGGAGAGGGTAAGGTGCAGAAGATCACCAAGCAAGCCATCTTCCACTATTGCTACGCCGTGCTGCATGATCCGCTGTACCGCGAAAAATATGCGCTGAATTTAAAACGAGAATTCCCTCGCATCCCGTTCTACGCCGACTTCTGGCAATGGACGGCGTGGGGCGAGGCTTTGATGTCGGTGCATATCGGCTACGAAGCGGTGGCGCCTTACCCGCTCCAGCGCAGCGATATCCCCGACGAAAAAGTCCGTGCCGCAGGCTTGCAACCCAAAGCCCTGCTGCGCGCCGACAAGGACGCAGGTAGCATCGCGTTGGATTCTGAGACCACGTTGCGCGGCATTCCACCCGATGCATGGGACTACAAGCTGGGCAACCGCTGTGCGCTGGAATGGGTGCTCGATCAGTACAAGGAAAAGAAACCGAAAGACCCCACCATCCGCGAGAAATTCGACACTTACCGCTTCGCCGATTACAAGGAAAAAGTGATCGATCTGCTCACCCGCGTCACCACGGTGAGTGTGGAGACGATGCGGATTACGCAGGCGATGAAAGGTGCGGAGCGCTGAAATGCTGAAGGCTTTATTCGCGTTACCTTCCACCGTCTGGTTGCTGGGGCTGGTGAGTTTTTTCAACGATGCCGCCAGCGATCTGGTCTATCCGCTGCTGCCCCTGTATCTGGCCTCGGTGCTGATGGCGGGCCCCAAGGCGCTGGGCATCATCGAGGGTATCGCCGAGGCGACGGGCAGCCTGCTCAAGCTGTTTGCCGGCGTGCTGGCGGACAAGACTCGTTCCACCAAATATTGGGTGGTGGGCGGTTATAGTTTGGCCGCGCTGGGCCGTCCGTTCCTCGCCCTGGCTGGTTCCTGGCCGACGGTACTGGTGCTGCGCTTTGCCGACAGGGTGGGCAAGGGGCTGCGTTCATCCCCGCGCGACGCCATGCTGGCGCTGAGCGTGGCGCCGCATCAGCGCGGCCTGGCTTTCGGCTTTCACCGCGCCCTGGATAATGCCGGTGCGGTGGTCGGGCCGCTGCTCGCCGCATGGCTGCTTTACCGCGGCATGCCGATCCGCGACATCCTGCTATGGACCCTGGTGCCGGGCGTGATAACGGTCGGCCTGACGCTATACATCCGCGAGCCTCACCGCGAGATGCCACTACACAAGCCGGCTTTCAGCTGGACGATGCAAGGCTTTCCGCCGGTTTTCAAGCGCTACCTGCTGGTGTTGGCGCTGTTCACCCTGGGTAATTCGTCCAACATGTTCCTGCTGCTTCGCGCTCGGGAAATGGGGCTGACCGAATCCCAGGTGCCACTGTTGTGGGCGCTGGCGTCGGGGATGGCGATGCTGTTTTCCACGCCGCTGTCGGCGCTGTCGGACCGTCTCGGCAGAACCCGGTTGATCGTCGGCGGCTGGGCGGTGTATGGCGCGTTCTACCTGCTGCTCGGTCTGAACGGTCAAAATCTGTGGCTGCTGTGGCCGTTGTTTGCTTTCTACGGCCTGTTCATGGCCGCCACCGAGGGCGCAGAAAAGGCGCTGGTCGCCGATCTCGCGCCCAAGGAACTGCTCGGCACTGCCTACGGCTGGTTCAATCTCACTGCCGGCGTAATGCTGCTTCCCGCTTCCGTGTTGTTCGGCTGGCTGTGGCAGACCTTCAGCCCGGAATGGGCCTTCGGCTTTTCTGCCAGTTGCGCCATCCTGGCGGCGTTTTTGCTGAAGTTCTGGGTACCGACACAATCCGGGCATACGCCATGAATTCCTTCATGGCGACCTTTCCCATTTCCGGCGTGCATACCTGGCTGTGGCTACCGCCGCTGGTGGCGTTCTGCATTTCATTTTTTACTTCGATGGTGGGCATCTCCGGGGCGTTCCTGCTGCTGCCGTTCCAGATGAGCGTCCTGAACTACACGGCGCCCTCGGTCAGCGCTACCAATCTGGTCTACAATCTGGCCGCCACGCCCGGCGGCGTTTACCGCTACCTGCGCGAAGGCCGCATGGTGTGGCCGCTGGTGTGGGTGATCGTAGCCGGTACTCTGCCGGGCATCGTCATCGGCTTTTATCTGCGTGTCATGTATCTGCCCGATCCGCGCGATTTCAAGCTGTTTGCCGGGTTGGTGCTGCTGTATATCGGCTATCGGGTACTGGCGGAATTCCTGCCCTGGCATGAAAAATCCGAGACGGAGGCGACCCGACCGCAACCCGTAACGGCGATCCGCATGCTCCAGTTCTCGCTGGCCAGGGCTAGTTTTTCTTTCGGTGAGCAGGTCTTTTCATTCAGCGTGCCGGCCATGTTCCTGCTGGCGCTGATTGTCGGCGTGATCGGCGGCACCTACGGCATCGGCGGCGGCGCCATCATCGCACCGTTCTGCGTGGCCTTGTTTGGCCTGCCGGTGCATGCCATCGCCGGGGCGGCGATAGCCGGCACGCTGTTTACCTCGGTAGCCGGGGTGGCGTTGTATAGCCTGCTTCCCGCGCCGGCTGGGATGGTGACGCAGCCTGATTGGGCGCTGGGCCTGCTGTTCGGCCTGGGTGGTTTCGCCGGGATGTACTTCGGTGCACGCTGCCAGAAACGTGTTCCGCAAAGAATACTCAAACTGCTGCTGGGCTTGCTGCTGATGCTTCTGGCGGGATATTACATCTTCGCTTTCTTCGCCTGAATGTTAGACGCTGCTCCAATCTTCGTCGCCATACTGCCGCGGGGAAAGGATTTTGGCAGGGCGAGGATGACTTCAAGGCCGCCGCCGGCCTGGTTTTTCAGTACCAGTTCGCCGCCGTGCATCTGTGCGATGTTGCGTGCAATCCCCAAGCCCAGGCCGGTGCCGCCGGTATCTCGGCTGCGTGAATTTTCCAGGCGATAAAAAGGTTCGAATACCCGTTCTAGTTCAGCCTCTGGAATGCCCTGACCGTGATCCAGGATGTGGATTTGTAGTTGTTTGTCGCCGTCGTTCACGATGACGGTGGCACTTTTTCCGTATTTGATGGCATTGTCGATTAGATTGCTCAGACACCGTTTCAGGGCTGTCGGCTTGCACGGATAAGGCTGTGCAACGATACCTTGCAATCTGACTTCATGGCCAATTTCCGCCGCATCTGCCTGGAGGCTTTCCAGCAAGGCCATGATGTCCACAGGTTGCACAGTCTCCGGGTTGTCCACACCGCGCATGAAATCCAGGGTAGCGGCTACCAAAGACTCCATTTCTTCCAGATCCTTGGTGAATTTTGCTCTGAGGTCATCATCCTCCAGCAGTTCTGCCCGGAGCCGCAACCGGGTGATGGGGGTTTTCAGGTCGTGCGACATGGCGGCGAGAATCCGCGTGCGTTCCTGAATATAGTTGGCCAGGCGTGACTGCATGGTGTTGAAGGCATGTGCCGCGCGACGCACTTCGGTCGGGCCTGTTTCCAACAGGGGCGGGCTATTGATGTCGTTGCCCAGTTTTTCTGCGGCGCTGGCGAGGGTGTTAAGGGGGCGCGTAGCAAGGCGCACTGCGAGCAGCGAAAGAACAATCACTGCGGCGAGCAGGATCAGCAGATTGAACAACGGTCGGGGCGGCATGGGGAACGCTGGGCCGGTTGGGAGCGCATCGAATGACACGGTTGACCCATCCAGCAAGCGTGTTTCCACTGCGAAGGCGGTTATTTTCTGTGGATGGATACTGCTGGCGAGATGAGGAGAATTGACCTCGTGTTGCCTTTCGGGCCATTCCATTTCGGAAACAGTGACTGTGATAGGGGGGTATTCACCAAGCAGGTCACGTAGCAACATGCCGAAACTGGCCGCCTGGTTTGCACTGTCCAGGTTCTGACGGGGTAGGCTTGAGCGGGGGGCGTCAAGTGAAATTCGCAGGGTTGGGGAATTGAGGGTCGCCACGAACTTATGCCGATCGGCGGGGGCAAGAGAATTTAGTAGCCGGAGGGTATCGGAGATCCGTTGCGCCGATTCCATGCTGATCGATCGAAACAGCAAACGGTCGCGTTCGCGAAAATGGAAGACGACACTAATTGATTGCACCAGAATCAGACCGCCGAGCAGGATCAGAACCATGCGGCTGAACAGGGATTGAGGCAAGAGTTGCATCATTTTCCTCCTGCTTCTACCTGCGCGGCCAGGACATAACCCTCGCCCCGCACGGTTTTGATGATGGTGGGTTCCTTGGCATCGTCCGCTAGGCGGTGGCGAAGTCGACTTATCTGAACATCAATGCTTCTTTCGAAAGGGTCTGTTTCCCGCCCCTGCATCAGATCCATGAGTTGATCCCGGCTGAGAACCCGGTTGGGGTGATTGAGAAATATCCGGAGCAGGCGATATTCAGAACCGCTCAATGGAACCACCACCCCTTCCGGCGAGACCAGTTGGCGCGAGATTGTGTCCAACTGCCATCCGGCAAAACGGAGGTGAAGCGCGTTGTCGGTACGCAGATTTTCCGGCAAGGCCTTGGCCCGGCGCAGGATGCTCTTGATGCGCGCCAGTAGCTCGCGCGGATTGAATGGCTTGGGCAGGTAATCGTCGGCGCCCATTTCCAGGCCGAGAATGCGGTCCATGTCCTCGCCGCGGGCGGTGAGCATGATCACCGGGATGTCTGAGCGCGCGCGCAGGTTGCGGCATAGTACCAGGCCATCATCCCCCGGCAGCATCAGGTCGAGCACGATTAAATCTACCCGTCCGCTCTCCAGCGCCGCCAACATGCCCTTGCCTTCCGCAACGGAAGTAGTTCGATAGCCGCTTTTCTGCAGGTAATCACCCAGCAGGCTGCGAATCTCGGCATCGTCGTCCACGATAAGAATGTGTTCTGGTGTTGTCATGATGTTTTTATACCCTGTTTACCTGATTTTCATGCAAGAAAATTGTAAAGCAGTGTAACGGCTCGGATCTTTGTCACAATATGTTACAAAAAAGACCCGCTCTGACATATGCCGGTTACACCATGGCGGTTAAATATGCTTCGCTGCAAAGCAAATTGTTCATTTTATAAGGGGGTATTGTTATGAGCGCAATTGGAGGTGTTGGTGGGAGTTCTTCGGCGATGATGGGTGGAATGAATGGAATGCAACGTCCTGATCCGTCAAAAATGGCCGACAAGTTATTTTCGAAGCTGGATACCAAAGGCCAGGGGTTTATCGAGAAGAGCGATCTTCAAAGCGCGTTTGATCAGGTCTTATCGAATAAATCATCTGGCAAGACCCCCAGCGTGGACGATGTCTTCAAGGCACTGGACGGCAATGGTGACGGCAAGGTGACCAAGCAGGAGATGTCCGATAGTGTCACAAAACTCGCCGACCAGCTCGACAGCCAATTCCAGAGCATGCGGATGAGCGGCAAGGGTGGTATGGGTGGTATGGGTGGTATGGGTGGTATGGGTGGTATGGGCGGCATGTCGAAGAGCGACATTGGCAGCATGGCAGACAGTGCCACTGGCAGCGCATCACAGGCGCTGAACAGCCTGGCCCAGAATTTCGACGCGGCGGACACTAATCAGGATGGAAAAGTCAGTGCGCAGGAAGCGATGGCTTACCAATTATCAAACGGAACCGCCTCGTCCTCAAGTGAAGCGCAGAGTGACGATGCCAGGGTAATGGCTAGAATAATGGAGCTGGCAGCATCTTACGGCGCCTTCGGTCAAGACGAGAAAACCAGTGGCCGCACCATTTCAACAGCGGCCTGAACCTATGGGGCGCAGGTTTTGCGCCCCATAGGCTGGATGAACCAGGAAAAACTGTTTGCAAAAAATCGTCCTGACATGAAAAACACTCGCAACCTTGCCCTCAGCCCTTTTGTCCCGCCTGGCCACCATCCAAAAATGCACATCATGGACTTCATGGATGCGTGCATGAGTAATTTCAAGGCTCATGATGGCGAGATCCACTACCAGAAGAAGGCCTTCTGCTTCAATTGCCACAATGAATTTCTCAAATTGTTCGTGGCGCATTTATACGGCAAGAAGTTTACTGCTGATAATTTCGTTACTTAGTATGTCTATCGAGGTTTCTGTTCTATATCAGGCAGAAATTGGCTCGCCATCGAAATGAAATAAATCGTAAGCGCCTGGGTCACCGTGTCGGACTTCAAGCTCCATTCTAGCCACGATGGCCATGAACTACTGGCTAAGAGGATGTGCTTTCAAAAAACATAAAAATGTTTAATAAGCATTTGATTACTTGTTTATTGTGAATGTATTTAATTATGTATACATACAATAAAAACAGTATGTTGTTGTTATTAAATAATCATTATTCAATTCTTGACAAAGACTGATTTGATATATAAAGTAGTAATTGATTACTTACTTAAATCAGGAAATAAATAAATTCAGGATGGATTTGATTATGAAACCTTTGTCACGGTTGTTGCTGTTCGCTTTTATTTTTTCCTTCGGGAAAGCGGCATTTTCAGCGGATTCGTTGCCCCTGTGGGAGGCGATGGAACGGGCCGCACAATCCAACCCGGCAATCAAAAGCCAGCAGGTCGAAGTCAGCAGGCAAACGCTGGAGCAGGACATTGCCCACGGCCAGCATTTGCCCAAGGTCGACTTGAACGCTGCTTACACCAGCTATGCCTACCCGACCTTCGTTACACCCATACGCGAAACGGGCGTATTCCCCCCGATGGACAGGAATATTGCCAATATTGGCTTGGCGCTAAATCTGCCACTTTATAGTGGCGGCAAGTTGGTGGCCGGTGAGGCGCTGGCCAAGCATAACCGGGAGGCATCTGTCCAGGCGCTGCGCGCCGGCGGGCAGGACCTGCTGTTCAATGTTGCCGCCACCTACACCAAGGCGCTGCATTTTCGCCAACTCGTAAAGGTGCTGGATACCCGCATCAAGGCGCTGCAGCAGGAGGAAAAGGACATCGAATTGCGTATTCAGCAGGGGCGCGCCGCCCGACTGGAATTGATCCGGCTCCAGACCCAGCTTTCCCAGGCGCGTTACGACAAAGTGTCCGTTACGCAGGGCGAGAAAGATGCGCTGTCTCTTCTGGCCTCTTTGCTGGGTGGGGGTGGACCTGCACCGATTCTGTCGGAGTTGGGCGAAACTGCTCCGGCTCTGCCGGTTTCTGCTGAAGAAGCGATGCGTCGCGCCTTGCAGCAGCGCCCGGATATTCTCAGGCTCGATGCCATAGGCAAGGCTGCACAGCAGAAAACCGTCATCGCCCGCGGCGACCGGCTGCCGCAAATAAATCTGGTGACCAAGGTGCAAGAGACCTCCGGCGGCGACTGGAAGGGATATGACGATTGGCAGATGGGCGTGCAACTGACCCTGCCAATATTTGACAGTGATATTCGCAAGCATCGGGTGGAGCAGGCAAGTCTCGAACAGAGGCAAAATACCTTGCAACAAGAAGACGCTCGCAACCGCCTCGCCAGCGATGTGGAACAGGCTTTCGGAGCCCTGTCCGAATCACGCGCCAGGCTGGAAGCGGCCACCCAGGGAGAAAGGGAGGCTAGTGAAGCGCTACGCATCGAAACCCTGCGCTACCATAGCGGCGAGAATACTATCACTGACTTGCTCGGCGCCGAATCCGCACTCTGGTCAGCTACCGCGAGCCGCCTCCAGGCGGGGTACGACATTGCCGTGAGTCAGGCACGGCTGCTGCGCGTAATCGGTGAACTCGTCCCAGACAGTTTCAGGCCCTCAGCCGCGAGCAAAAAATCCGGTGCGGAACATTCCTTATCCGGCATTGACCCATTCACTTTCGCGCAATACCTCTCATGGCATCGCTGCGGAATGACTTGTGGCGGCGAGCCGACCGAACAGAATGCGAATGTCGGAATTTCACCCCGTCAAAGTCTCGCCGCAACGGATCTTCCGGGACACTCTATCCAGCAAGGAGCAAGGCTATGAACAAAAAGATCGTAATTATCGGCATTCTCGCCGCAGGTATCGGCGCCGCCGTGCTGTGGAAATTCGCACCCTGGACTGCGCGGCCGGACGAAGGCTCGGTGTTCGCCTCGGGCACGGTGGATGCGACTGAAATAGCGGCCTCGTTCCGTGTGCCGGGCATTCTGGTCAAGCGGCCGGTAGATGAAGGCAGCCACGTCAAGCCGGGCGAATTGCTGGCCGCGCTCGACGAGCGCGAGACTGTTGCCCGGTTGCACCAGGCGGAAGCCGCGCAGCAGGTCGCCCAGGCGCGCCTGAAAGACCTGGAACAGGGCTACCGCCCGCAGGAAATCGCCGAAGCGCGTGCCCAGGCCGAACAGTCACGCGCCAACCTGAGCAATCTGCAAGAAGAAGCCCGGCGTTCCGAGGCGCTCTTCCATGGCGGCGCCACCAGCCAGCAGCGGCGCGACAAGGACCGCACCGCCGCCGACATGGCCGCCCAGCAGTTAAGCGCCACTCAGGAACGGCTCAAGTTGCTGCAAAGCGGTTACCGTCCCGAGACCATCAACGCCGCGCGCGCGCAATTCGAGGAAGCGCAGGCCTCAGTCGCCGCCGCCCATGTTGCCTTGGATGATTTGCAGGTAACCAGCCCGGTGGAAGGCGTGGTCACCCGCAAGCATGCTGAAGTGGGCGAAACCCTGGGTGCCGGGCGCCCAGTGGTGACGGTCACCGATATTTCCAGGCCTTGGGTACGGGTCTACATCCCGGAAACCCAGATCGGCAAGGTGCACCTGGGCGCCGCAGCCAAAGTCAAGGTCGACACCTTTCCCAACCGGGACTTTGATGGGCGCGTGAGCTATGTTTCGTCTCAGGCGGAGTTCACACCCAAGAACGTGCAGACTCAGGAAGAACGGGTGAAGCTGGTTTTTGCGGTGAACGTGACACTGGAGAATCTTGACGGTACGCTCAAACCCGGTATGCCGGCTGATGTATATATCACTGCCCAAGGCGGATCCGCCAAATGAATCCGGCGTTTACCATGACCGAAGATGAACAACTGACCGCCCGGAAGCTGGAACGGCGCGACCGGAATGTCCTTATTTTTTATGGACTGTTCAGCCTGGTAGTCGTCGTGGTCGAGGAGGCGGTAGTCTTTTACTTCCATATGGCGGATCGTTTTGGTATTGCTCCACTTCTTGCCAGGGGAGTGATCTACCTGGTGCTGAGTACGGCATTGTGGGCAATGCTGTTGCGCGCCAACCGGCGCCTGGTGTGCAAATTAATGCACGAGAAACAGGAAAATCACGAGTCGGTGCTGCTCGCCTACGACAATGCCTTGGGCTTGAAAGACAGCTATACCGGCGGACATGGGCGGCGGGTGGCGTTTTACGCACGCCAGATCGCAACCGCCTTCGGTCTGCCGCAGGAGGAATCCAACTCCATCGGAGAAGCCGCATCGCTTCACGATATTGGCAAGATCGGCATCCCCGACGCCATACTCACCAAGCCTGGCAAACTGACTCCTGAAGAATTCAGTGTCATCCAGAAACACCCTGTCATGGGCGCCGAGATCGTTCAATCGATCCCGCTGCTCAGCCACCATGTTCCCGCCGTGCGCCATCACCACGAACATTTCGACGGCAGCGGTTATCCGGACGGACTGAGCGGATCGGACATCCCACTCGCTGCGCGCATTATCGCGGTGGCCGATGCTTTCGATGCCATGAGCAGCAACCGCAGCTACCGCAGTGGCGTCAGCGCGGACCGGACGTTGAACGAAATTGCCCAGGCTGCAGGCAGTCATTTCGACCCCGAGGTTGTCGCCGCGATTGCCCGCAACTCTGTCCGCGACACCCTGTTTGCGGCACACAGAGAAATTTCATGAATGACATTGCCATTCAGGTTAGCGGCCTGGGCCGCACCTTCGGCGAAATGTGGGCGGTGCGAGGACTCGACCTCGAAGTGCGGCGCGGCGAGATATTTGGTCTGGTGGGGCCGGACGGCGCCGGCAAGACCACCACCATGCGCCTCCTGACCGGCATCCTTGCCGCCAGCGAGGGCACAGCTACAGTGGCCGGTTATCCGATTAAGGGCGGCGAAGAACAGATCAAGTCCCGCATCAGCTACATGTCGCAACGCTTCGGTCTGTACGGCGACCTCACGGTGGAGGAAAACTTGCGTTTCTATGCCGACCTGTACGAAGTACCGAGGCGCGAGCGCGAGCCGCAGGAAGAGCGTCTGCTCGGCTTCTCCAACCTCACCCCGTTCAGTAAGCGCCTGGCGCGTGACCTCTCGGGTGGCATGAAACAGAAACTCGGCCTGGCCTGCGCCCTGATCCACAAGCCGGAAATCCTGTTTCTCGACGAGCCCACCAACGGCGTCGATCCGGTGTCGCGGCGTGATTTCTGGCGCATTCTCTACGCCATGCTCAAGGAGGGAGTGACGATCTTCGTCTCCACCGCCTACCTCGACGAAGCGGAGCGCTGCACCCGTGTCGGCTTGATGCACCAGGGTCGCCTGATCCAGTGCGACACACCGCAGAAGCTCAAGGAAGGTATTCCCGGCCTGCTGCTGGAACTGGAAACCGCGCAACCACGCGTCGCACGGGAGGCGCTCACCTCCCGGCTGGGTTCCAATCGCGTGAGTCTGTTCGGCGGCAAGCTGCACCTCTACGCCGCAGACGAGGGGGAGGCGGAGCAGGCCCGCACCGTGTTGCACGAGGCCAACATCTCAATATTGGGCGAAAACACTATCACCCCGTCGCTGGAGGACGTATTCATTTATCAGCTTACGCGAAACAATGAGGAGGCGACGGCATGAGCGTGGACTCCGCTGTAGAAGTGCATGACCTGACCCGGGTGTTCGGCGATTTTGTCGCCGTCGACCGTATCTCGCTCACTGTGGAAAAGGGTCAGGTGTTCGGCTTTCTCGGCCCCAACGGCGCGGGCAAATCCACCACCATCCGCATGCTGTGCGGCCTGCTTTTGCCCAGTTCCGGCGAAGGCCGGGTGGCGGGCTTCGATGTTATGACCGAGTCAGAAACCATCAAGCGCCACATCGGCTACATGTCGCAGAAATTCTCCCTCTACGACGACCTCAGCGTGGAAGAGAACATCGACTTCTATACCGGCATCTACAATGTGCCCAGCGCCAAACGCAAGGCGCGCAAGGACTGGGTGCTGGAGATGGCGGGACTGACCGACAAGCGAGGCAACCTGACCGGCTCTCTGGCCGGCGGATGGAAACAGCGCCTGGCCCTGGGCTGCGCGGTGCTGCACGAACCGCAGCTCCTGTTTCTCGACGAGCCGACCTCGGGCGTGGACCCACTCTCGCGACGCCAGTTCTGGGATCTGATTGCACAGATGTCGCACGGCGGCACCACCGTTTTCGTCACCACCCACTACATGGAGGAGGCTGAATACTGCGACGAGCTGGCGCTGATTTACCACGGCAAGATGATCGCCAAGGGCAAACCTGCCGAACTCAAGACCCTCATACCCGAGGACATTCTTGAAATTCACGTTGAACGTCCATTCGATGCGCTGGAACGGCTGGAATCCTCGAAACTGACACAGGAAGTCGCCCTGTTCGGTGACGCCCTGCACGCAGTGGTCAGCGATGCGGCCACGGCAAGCGTAGCGCTGAACGACTTCCTGGTGCAGCAAGGCTTCGCCGTGCAGTCCATCAAACAGGTAACTCCCTCGATGGAGGACGTGTTCGTTTCCCTGATCGAGCTCGACGACCGGCAGCGCACGCAGGGAGAAAAAGCATGAAGCAGCCTAACTTTTCGTGGATACGCCTGTGGGCGCTGGTGAAAAAGGAGTTCATCCACATCATCCGCGATCCGCGTTCCCTGGCGATGGCGTTCCTGATGCCGCTGATCCTGCTGATCCTGTTCGGCTATGCCATCACCATGGACATCAAGACGCTTAACCTCGTCGTATACGACCAGGACAAGAGCGCCGCCAGCCGCAATTACCTGGAAGGTTTCCCGGCCTCCAGCTACTTCAGCGTGGTGTCGGCGGTAGAAAGCTACGATGGCGCGCGCGCGCTGATCGACCAGGGGAAGGCACATCTGGCGCTGGTGATCCCGCCGCATTTCGCGCGCGATATGGAGCAGGGACGAACGACGCAGGTGCAACTGCTCGCCGATGGCTCGGACGCCAATACAGCAACCATTGCCATGGGCTACGCCGAGGCCATCACCAACCGCTACAGCACGACGCACCTGGGCAACAAGATCGAGCTCGCCGTGGATAACCGTCTGCGCGTCTGGTACAACCCCGAGTTGAAAAGCCGCTGGTTCATCATCCCCGGCCTGATCGCCGTGATCATGACGGTGATCACCGCGTTGCTCACCTCGCTCACCGTTTCGCGCGAGTGGGAGAGCGGCACCATGGAACAGTTGATCGCTACGCCGGTGCAGCCGATCGAACTATTCCTCGGCAAGATGGCGCCCTATTTCGTGATCGGCATGCTCGACGTGCTGTTCTCGGTGGCGATGGGGGTATGGGTATTCGATGTGCCGCTGCGCGGCAGCTTCCTCTTTCTGCTCGGCGTCACCGCGATGTTCCTGGTGGGCGGCCTGAGTCTCGGCATCATGGTTTCCACCATCGCCAAATCGCAGCTGGTAGCAAGCCAGCTGGCGATGGTGGTGACCTTCCTGCCCGCTTTTTTGCTCTCCGGTTTTCTTTACTCCATCGACAATATGCCGCGCTTTTTGCAGGTGGTCACCCATGTGGTGCAAGCGCGCTATTTCGTCGAGGTGCTGAAGAACATTTTTCTCAAGGCCAGCCCGCCTTCTTTCGTGGCGGGCGACTTGATTTTCCTCGGACTGTTCGCGGGGGTGGTGTTCGCCGTCGCCCTTGGCAAGTTCCGCAAAAAACTGGCCTGACGGAGGCGTTATGTGGGAAAGAATCTATCGCATGCTGGTGAAGGAGTTTATCCAGGTGCTGCGCGATCCGCGCATGAAGGCGCTGATCTTTGTGATGCCGGTGGTCCAGCTGATCATGTTCGGCTATGCCGTGACCACCGACGTGGACCACATCAAGACCGCGGTGTGCGACCTCGACAAGAGCCCTCAGAGCCGTGCGCTGATCGAGCGCTTCACGGCTTCTGGCTATTTCACTGTGGTGGACAATACCGACCGGCCCGAACGGCTGGGCGAACTGCTCGACCGCGGCAAGGCGATCGTGGGCATCCAGATTAACCGCGGCTTCGCCGACGATCTGCGCTCGGGCAGGCAGGCAGCGATCCAGACGATCGTTGACGGCACCGATTCGAACACCGGCACGGTGGCGATGGACTACGCTCAGCGCATCACCCAGGAATTCTCCCGGGCACGATCTACCCCGATAGAACTGGCCCAGCTGGCTCAGTCGCCGCAGACCAATCCCATCGAGCTGCGCTCGCGCGCCTGGTTCAACCCTGACCTGAAGAGTCGCTATTACAACGTCCCCGGCGTGATCGCCGTGGTGGTGCTGCTGATCTCCCTGTTGCTGACCGCCATGGCGATCGTGCGCGAGCGCGAGATCGGCACCATGGAGCAGCTGATGGTGACGCCGATCCGGCCGTTCGAACTGATCCTCGGCAAGACCCTGCCCTTCGTGCTGATCAGCTTCATCGACGTGCTGGTGGTCACTTTTATCGGGATCAACTGGTTCAACGTGCCGATCCACGGCAGCCTGGGGCTGCTGCTATTTGGGGCAGGGCTGTACCTGATGTCCACCATCGGCATCGGGCTTTTCATTTCCACCATTTCCCAGACCCAGCAGCAGGCGCTGATGTCGTCGTTTTTCTTCTATCTGCCCGCTGTGCTGCTGTCCGGCTTCATGTTCCCGATTTCGAACATGCCGGAACCGGCACAGTGGCTCACCTATCTCAACCCGCTGCGCTATTTCCTGGTCATTATCCGGGATATCTTTCTCAAGGGTAGCGGCTGGGAAATCCTGTGGCCACAGTTTGCCGCCTTGGCGGTGCTGGGTTCCACACTGTTGATTATTAGTTCACTTCGTTTCCAGAAAAGGATGACCTGACATGAAAAACACCCATAACCTTATCCTTAATTTCCTTGCTTCTTCATCCTTGCTATTCGCCGCATCTGGAGTGCAAGCGGCTGAGCCGCTCGCCCTGCAGAATGTCATGAAAGACCTGGGCAAGAACATGCAGGTCATCACCGACGGAATTTCCCGTGGAGACTGGGAGCTGGTGGAAAAAACCGCACCCCTGATCGCAGACCATCCCCAGCCGCCGATGTCGGAAAAAATGCGCATCATGGGTTTCATGGGCACCAACATGGGCAAGTTCAAGACCTATGACGGCGAAACTCACGAGCAGGCGCAGGCGGTAGGCAAGGCCGCCAAGGCCAAGGATGGCCAAGGCGTCATTCTCGCCTTCCAGAAACTCCAGACCAGTTGCTACAACTGCCACAGCGAATTCCGCAAGCCTTTCGTGGAGCATTTCTACGGCAAGAAAGACGCCGCACAGTGATCCAGTTCTTTGCGGTTCCTCTGTGATCGCACCCTACAGCCCAAACGGAACAGGAGGTAGATCATGAATACGGGTAACACGGATATGTTTGAGCAGGCGTATTTGGAGCAATGGCTAAAAACTACGCGTCATTATTTGTTTGCCGATCGGGAAAACCTTGTCGATGCGACAGAGACAGCGCTGCTTGAATCAAAACTGGAAAGCCATGGTGCTCAGGACCGCTGCATTTCACGAGCGCGGGGGAGCTTGCTGCGTCTCTTGAAGCGCACAGCGATGCAAGATCAAAATCCGCTCCATGAACTGGAGCGCGCCTTCTATTTTCAGATTTCGTTCATCGCACGGCATCCCGACATTCCCAAGCGCCTTCTAGGGTGGTTATCGCAAGGCGGCGATGGCCGTATTCGTCGGCGTATTCAGGTGGTCATCGACAATTACGAATCACGCCTTTGCCGAATAATTGATCAGGCAAAGCACCAGGGGCTCATCAGGGCCGAAATTGAACCGCACACTGCGGCGAGTTTCTTCGTCGGTATTATCCAGAGCCTGGCACTCAGAATGAATGCCGATTTGCGCCAGCGAGAGCGACTGTTGCGTGAGGCAGTCGAGGTTTTTGCTTTATACCGGGCAGGGGTAGTTTCTCCGTCGAAATGACATCAGGCTAAGAGAATTATTTAGTCAAAAAACCAATAGAAAAGGAAAGTTCATCATGGCTACACCCAAACAACAGCGGGACATCCGTGTCTGGGCGATTTCCCTGGTCGCTGTCGGATTCGGACTGCTGACTATCAAGGAAGGCGGCACGATCCTGTTCGGTGGCGAAGCGGCGCGCACTGCGGCCGGCAACTATGTGCCGTTCGTGCTCTGGTTTAATTTTTTGGCAGGCTTCGCCTATGTCATTGCCGGTACCGGCCTGTGGCTGCAGCAGCGCTGGGCGGTGTGGCTGGCCATCGCCATCGCCACGGCGACAGCGCTAACGTTCGCGGCTTTCGGCATACACGTGGCTTTCGGAGGCGCCTACGAGCCGCGCACGGTGATCGCCATGAGCCTGAGAACGCTGGTGTGGGTGACGATCGCGGCGGTGGCTGGCCGGGGGGTGCTGCGCAGATAAAAGCGTCGTATCGCTCGCGCCTGGATAGCAGTCATTTTGTGAATTGCATGGCATGATTTTTTGACCAAATAAAGGAGTACGTTATGGAAGGAAAAAAGAATATCGCGGCAGGTTTTCTGTTCCTGGCCGGTTTCATGGCTTATGGGTTCGTGCTGATCTATCTGCGTGATTTCGCACCTGGAAAGGAAGCATGGATCGCTGATTACGCTGTGGGTAAGCATTTCGAATCGCGCCTGGCGCATGTGCACGGTAACCTTTTCGCCTTCATCAACATCGTCGTGGGTTATCTGTTGCTGAGGCTTCCCATCGGAGCCATCTCCACCAAATGGATATCCTGGCTTACTCTGACAGGGATGTTGATGCCGCTTGGAATCCTTTCCGAGGTGGTATTCGGCCTGCCACCTGCACTGGTGCTAGTCGGCGGTATTTCTATGGTGGCGGCGATGGTTTGGTTCGGTTGGGCGGTCCTGCGGTTGAACTTGCAGAGGCCGAAGTAGTTCCCCTCTAAAATTATGGGCACTTCTATAAATTCAGTGTATTGCGGGTTTTCAATTGAAATGACGGAAGCTGTATCCGGGAAAGGCGTATTTGCCACATTCCCACAGTGGATCAAGTTTCCTTCCCTGACGCTGCGTCTGACGACCAGGCATGGGCTGGGGAAAGCTGCGTGGCTACTCTTGCTGTTATTACACATCGTGCCGACCAGTGCACAAGCCGCCAATGAAAATTCCTCGAGCATCAATGGTTGCAAGGCAGATGAAATTGTCAGATTCCGCGGGGGGACCGCAAGACTGGAGAATGACCTTTTTACCGGTACTGACCAAAACTATACGAACGGAGTGGCATTCACCGCTGTTTCGCACGACATCGCCGGCAAGCTTCGAACCGAGTGTCTGCCCACACCGGTACGATTACAGGCGGAACTCATCAAGTTTCTGAACCCTGATTTTTGGTCCGATGAGGAAAACTCCGCACATACGCAAAACGTGGTGGTGAAGTTTGGCCAATCCATGTTCACACCGAAAGATCCTGCCAGGACCGATCCGATCCTGGACGATCGGCCTTATGCTGGCTTGCTGTACGTGGGCATGTCGTGGAACCGTCGGAAACACGAACCACAAAGCCACTCGGAAATGCTCGATACACGCGAGATCACATTGGGCGTCATCGGCCCGTTGTCTCTCGCGGAACAGACACAAAATCTTGTTCACGATGCGATCGGCGCCGACAGGTTTCTCGGTTGGCAACATCAGTTGAAGAATGAGCCAGCGCTGCAATTGGCCATCGACCGAAAATTCAAGGACTATCGCGGAACGGGACCGATCACGCCGGGTTTCTCTACCGACTCGATCCGCTCACTGGGACTGCGACTAGGCAACATCGAAACCTCCGCTACACTGGGGATCGAAGGGCGTATCGGTTGGAATCTGCCGAACGACTTCGGGACCTATCCGATCAGACCCGGCGCAGAAAATCGTCCGCCATCCGCCTCCATCCATAGCGGCTCAGCTGATGCCCCATTGTCTGTCGCCAGGCTGCGACCCGGTGTTCACCTCTTTGGAACGATGGAAACAAAACTCGTTGCGCATGATTTTTCACTCGACGGCAACCTTTTTCGATCAAGCTACAGTGTTACTCGCCGACCATGGGTTGCCCAGGCGGCTATCGGGGTCAGCGCTCATGGTCTGGTGGATGGTCACGGCGTCAAGCTGGCCGTGATGCGTGTTTACCGTTCACGGGAATTCGAGGAGCAGGTGACAAACCAGGCTTATGGTTCTGTCGCGCTGAGCATTGAGTTCTAAAAACGCATTGCGCATCTTGGCCCACGCTCATTCGCCGTTTAGACAAACAAAGGAAGCAGAAATGAATGGTCGAAATCATGGCCTCAAGTTGCCGCCATTGGCACAAAACCGATAAAGCGTATACCGGGTTTGATTTCTATCTGGCCGAAGTGATATTCGTCACGATCAATGGCCCCGCCGAATCCGAGGGTCAATTGCGCGCGCTGGGGGCCAGATTGATCGATCATTTGACCGATTATCTAATGCTGCTACATGACTTTCAGCGCAACGCTACAATGAAGAGAGGCACGCAACCATGGGAGAGTCCGAAAACAAGGAAAAAATCATTATTGCCGCCATTGAACTGGCAAACGGAAAACGTCTCAACCATCTCGGCGCGGAGGCACTTACCCTCCACAGCGGGATCAGCGAGGATGAGGTGAGGCGGGTATTCCCGAACTGCGGAATGCTTTCGGCCGGCATTTTCCAGTGGGCTACGCATAATTTGATGGTGCAGATCGAATATGCAGCACTGCGCAACAAGCCGCCACTGGAAGTACTTGAAGACATTTTTCATGTTCATGTCGCTTTTCTTGTTTCACATTCAACACTTCCAACGTTGCTTCTGGAAGCGCTTGCGATGCCAGAAGGAGGTACGGAGCTGCGCCACCGTATTGGTACACTACTGGAAGATTACGAAGCCAACCTGGCGCTGTTGCTTCATCTGGCACGAAAGGATGAGATAGTCAGGCCCGATTTTGATCCTGCGATTGCGGCAAAATTGTTCGTTTATCTGATACAGGGACTGGCGATGCGGTCAATTACCTGGGGTGCGACTGAAACATTGCTGCACGAGGGGCGAAAAGTGTGGCAGCAATACCTGCATGGCATTCGTGCCTGAACATTGAAATTACATGAAACACTGAGCAAGGAAAGCAAGAGATGAGTGAACACAGGCAACGGTTATCGGCTGAAGAGCGGCAGGAGGAAATTATCAGAGCTGCCGTGGAACTTGCCGGCGAACAGGGGGTTGAAGGCGTGACGACACAGGATATGGCAAATGCCGTAGGCATCTCACAAGGTGCGATTTTCCGCCATTTCCCCAGCAAGGACATGATCTGGCTGGCAGTTATTCACTGGGTGCGTGGGCGGCTGATGAGCGTGGTAGATATGGCGGCAGATCAGGGTAGCGACCCGCTCGATTCCCTGGAAAAGATGTTTTTCGCTCACCTGGGCTTCGTCGACAAGGTGCCTGCGATCCCGAAGCTGGTATTTACCGATCAACTGCTGAAAAAAAATCCCAAGATCAAGGAACTGATTCGCAGCATCCTGGCGGATTACGAGGCCAAAGTGGTCGGTCTCCTTGCTCAGGCCAAGGCGCAGAACCTGGTTCGCCAGGACTTGGACGAGCACGGTGCCGCCGTCATGTTTACCGGCATCATTCAGGGCCTGGTGATGCGGGTTTCCATTATAGAAGCACGAAAATCACTGATTGCCGAAGGGAAACTGGTGTTTCCACTTTTTCTCCACGGCATTGGCAGCGTGCGTGCAACCGGTGCAAAACAGACCTGAACTAAGTCAAGGGGAATAGCCCCCCAATTCGGAGATAACCATGCAAGACCTACATGAAACCTGGATCGCAATAAAACTTGGCGGGATGATCATTCTGCCGTTGTCGTTGCTGGCGATCATCGCCTTGGCCATTATGCTTGAGAAGGCATTTATCTATTGGCGTTATGCCCGTCTTCCACTTGAGTTGCTCAACCTCGCCGAGACTTATGGCTTTGCCTGGGAAGATCTGGAAAAGAAGCTTTACGGCTTGAATGAACGTCATTACTTCAGGCGGTTTTTCGAGGTGGTGATCGCCAACCGGAGTCGTCCCGCATGGTGGACCGAATCCCGTGCGGCGGATGAAGCCCAGCTGATTGAAACATCCCTTGCCCGCAGGTTGTGGGTGCTGGAAACCATCGTTACTGCGGCGCCCTTGCTCGGGCTGATGGGAACTATCGGCGGAATGATGGATGCCTTCAAGATCATCGGCGGCAGCGGCATTGTGAATCCCACCGGGGTGACGGGAGGCGTGGCGCAGGCACTCATTGCAACGGCAATCGGCCTGTTGATCGCGCTGATCGCCTTGTTTGGATTCAATTACTTCTCTCGTGTGCAATCGCAAACCATGGACGAAATGGAACGCCTCGGCACACGCCTGATCGATCACATCCGTCTGGACCAACAGGGTGACGCCCATGAAGCTGCGTAAACCCAGGACGTATCGCAAGGGGCGCATCGAAATCATCCCGATGATCGATGTGATGTTCTTTTTGCTGGCGACATTCATGCTGTCTTCGCTTGCGATGCAGAACCTCGATTCGCTGCAAGTTAATCTGCCCCAGGGGAAAGCCGAAAAGCTCAACGCCGACAAGCCGGTCACCATGACGCTGACAAGCGATAGCAAAATATTTGTCAACCGGACTCCTGTGACCTTGCAAACCCTGGCCGCCACGCTCGGGCCGTTGCTGAACAATTCGCAACAAAGCGTCGTCGTATCGGCAGATAACATCACGCCCCAGGGCCTCGTGGTGCAGGCGATGCTGCAGGCACGGGTCGCCGGCGTCAGGCACTTTTTGATAGCAGTAAAACATGAGTGATGTCGTAAGCGTGCCAGATTACCGGCCACGGGAAATTCGGCAGGCCGTATGCGGCAATTGCGGCAAGGTCGTGAGCGTAAGGGTGTCCGATTCCAGATCAAGGGAGATCAGGCTCTGGTGGCCGGTGCCACTGGCGGTCATCCTGTGGCTGGCGATCATCTGGAAATTTGGCGATTTCCTGAGCGCTCCCAATATAGAAAAAGGAGCTTCTGCACCTATAGAAGCCAGCTTTGTGGAATTGCCTGAAGTGGCACCCAGTAAAAGGTCGGCAGTTCAACCCAAACCCATGCCCAAGCAAGCCCGCAAGCCCAAGATAAAACCTCGTACTGAAACAGCAGCAGCCAAGTCTGTGAACCAGTCAGATCCGGCGCCCGCACCAAATTCAGCGCCACCGACGGACTTGACGGCCTACATTAATGCGGCCAGAGAGCGTCGCCGTGCCGCAGAGACGTCTGCCGAGCGCGAATATGCAGCAGCAAAAGCGAATGAACACGTGCCCTCGGAAGACGAAATCAGGATGGCAACCGTCATGCGCAATCTCCAGCCACAAGGCACGAACGGGGTGTTTCAAATTATCAGTGTGGGACTTCGGACAGGTAAGTTTTCGTTTCGTGGCTGGACTAAAGACTATAGCAATTCCCGGCGCGAATTGATCGAAGTCGATGCAGGCCAAAATGGGGATATAGAGCGCGCAATCGTGCGCAGAATGATTGAACTGATTCGCAAATATTACAAAGGTGATTTTAATTGGGATTCGCAACGCCTGAATCGCGTTGTCATCATGTCTGCACGCGTCGAAGATAACTCGGGACTGGAAGATTTTTTGATGCGAGAGTTTTTTGGGGCGGCCTCCGGACCACGCTAAAGACTGCATCACTCAACGGAATTCATAACAACATATCTCGAGCTCAACAGGCTCGTATCTGCAAGTACAGAAACGCCCCTCTCCTTGTCACAATTGGTTACAAAAAATGGCGGTTTTGACATACCCCATTTACACCACTGCGGTTAAATACACTTCGCTGCAAAGCATTATTCATTTCACATGGAGACTCACATGAAACTTAGCCAGAAAATCGCATTGGCCCTTATCGCCACCATCGGCATCGGCGCAATGGCCGCATCCTACGCAACCAGCATGGGCATGGGGCCAGGTGGAGGGTGCGCGATGGCGAATAAAAAAATGGCCTTTCCAGCTCAGATAGACGGACATTTGGACACGATAAAAAAGGATCTGAACATTGGTTCAGATCAAGAGATGGCATGGTCGGAGTTCGCCAAGACGATCAAGCAGCAAAAAACGGAAATGATGTCTGCGATGCAGGAGCGGATGCAGCCTGTGCCCAGAGTGCAACCGGTTCAATCTGCACCAGACCGAATCGGCGAGCGTATCCAGTTCATGAAGCAGCGCGTGGCTGGCATGGAAACCGTGGCTGCTGCCATGAAACAGTTGAATGACGTTTTGACGCCGGAGCAGAAGAAAGTATTCAACGGGCATTTCGACCAGGTAATGCCGATGTAATGGTTATGAGCTTGCTCGACCGGCGTTGTTTATCTCATCTTTAACAGGAGTGCTGGATATGTACAGAAAAAAATTTATGCAGGCCGCTGCGGTAGCTTTTGGTCTGATCAGCCTGAGCGCAATGGCGGCGCAGGATTTTTCGGGGCTGGGTACGACGGAATTGACGCAACTGAAGCCCAGCGAGATGGGCGAGGAAGATCGCAATGCTTTTCGAGCCGAAATGCAGAAACGCTCAGCGAATATGAGCGCGGCAGAAAAGGATGAAACGCGCAATCAAATGCGTGAACAAAAGAAAGGACAGGGAGGCGGACAGGGACGGGGTGGCATGCAAGGCGGTGGAGGAATGAGGATGGGTCACTGAGCTCCAGGACTATATCTAACTCACCGGCATTTCTCGACAAGGTGATGGAAGGTTATCGCCAGGAATTGCCGGTGATCCTTGACCTGAAATAACTGCGGGCAACTACCGATTCAACGCAAATTCAAAACACGAGATAACCATGATGAACAAAACTGCCGGCAACAGCCAGGCCACATATTATGCGGACCTTTTCCCAGGCCGGAAAACAATGTTTCCAGCAGCAAATAATTCCTTGTCAGAAACATCTGGAAGTTCGAAATCAGCCGATCCCGTTGTGTTCATACACATCCCGAAAACGGGTGGAATGACACTCTATTCCATGATCAGGGATATTTACAGGCCTTCCGAGTTGCACAAGATCAACCCGGCGATGGAATCTATCGAGAAATACAGGCATCTGCCTCAGGAACGCAAAGAGAAATTAAAGGTGATCTACGGTCACATGGATTACCGTGTTAGGGAGTTGCTGCCACCAAACTCCAGATACGTCACGCTAATGCGCAACCCCGTAGAGCGCGTGATATCGCATTACCATTACTACAGACGTAACGCCAAAGATCCGCTGCGGGAGCTTGCCATGCGATCGAGTCTGGATGACTGGGTCACGCAATGTAATCTCAACGAAATGGACAATGGCCAGACCAGAAGGCTGTCCGGGTCTATGGAGTCCGTGAGGTTTGGAGAATGTTCGGCGGAGATGCTGGAACGGGCCAGACATAATGTTCAGCGAAACTTTGCCTTGGTGGGAATCACGGAGCGATTTGACGAAACCTATGGGCTGATGAGCAAATTGTTCGACTGGCCAATAAAGCTCTATCTGCCGAGGAACGTGGCGCAGCAGAGGTCGAGCATAAAAGAAATTCCCGTTCGGACTATCCGGCTGATCGAGAAATTCAATGCCTTGGACATGGAGCTGTACGAGCATGCCACGCGGTTGTTTGCAGACAGGCTCGGCCAGACCGATATTGAAAATGAGGTGCGTCTGCTCAAGGAAAAAAGAGATAATCCCTTCATGCTCTGGGGTGACGTCACCTCGCAATATGCGAAAGAAAAATTGAGAAGATGGCTGAAGGTGTAATGGCGACAATCAATATATGAGGAGCCGGATTTGCCCATTCCGATATTGGACATTCGCTTTCATGCGGGCTGACTGTGCTGGCTAGGTGGAATGTTGTGAATGAACGATACCTTGCTGCCGACGTTGATAGAGGTGTGCAAGACGTAGCTTGAGTTTGTGGATGGTAGAATTGGGCTATTTGCGTCCAAGACTGGAAATGTTCACCGCCATCCTGATTTTTGCTGCCACCCTAGCCTTGGTGGTCTGGAAGCCGAGAGACCTCGGCATTGGCTGGAGCGCCCTGCTCGGAGCGGTGGTTGCGCTGGCAGCCGGCGTAATTTCGCTCGCCGATGTGCCGGTAGTGTGGGGCATCGTGTGGGATGCCACTTTTACTTTCATTGCTCTGATCGTCATTTCCCTGATCCTCGATGCCGCCGGGTTTTTCGAGTGGGCGGCGCTGCATGTGGCGCGCTGGGGCAGGGGTTACGGCCATTGGCTGTTTCTGCTGATCGTGCTGCTGACGGCGGTGGTGGCGGCGATTTTCGCCAACGATGGCGCAGTGCTGATCCTGACGCCGCTGGTGCTGGAGATGCTGCACGCACTGCGCTTTCGGCCTGCCGCCGCGCTCGCTTTCGTTTTCGCGGTCGGCTTCATGGCAGATGCGGCGAGCCTGCCGCTGATGATCTCCAACCTCACCAACATCATTGTCGCCAACTATTTTGGCATTTCCTTCGCCGATTACGCGGCGGTGATGGCGCCGGTGAACGTGCTGGCGGTTCTGGCCTCGCTGGCCGTGCTGTGGCTGTTCTTCCGCAAGGATCTGCCGCCGCGCTTCGAAGTCTCGGCTTTACCGGACCCGGCCTCGGGTATCCACGACATTTTTGTTTTCAAGGCAGGCTGGGTGGTGCTGGCATTGCTGATGGCGGGCTATTTCGCCGCCCGTCCTCTTGGTCTGCCGGTCTCGGTCGTGGCCGGGGCTGCAGCCCTGCTGCTGGTGCTGGCGGCGCTGCGCGAACATTTTATCCGCAAGCAGCCCAACTCAGTCATCCCGGTGTTGACCCTGCTGCGTGAGGCGCCCTGGCAGATCGTGCTGTTTTCGCTGGGCATGTATCTGGTGGTGTTCGGCTTGCGCAATCAGGGGTTCACCGCCGAACTGGGGGGTATTCTGGAATGGCTGGATGGCCAGGGATTCTGGGCAGCCACTCTGGGTGCGGGATTCCTGTTTGCCTTGCTGTCGGCCGTGATGAACAACCTGCCGACGGTGATGGTGGCCAGCCTGGCTATCCACGACACCCATCTTTCCGCACTGACGCGGGAGGCAATGATCTACGCTAACGTGATCGGCTGCAATCTGGGGCCGAAGATGACGCCGTTGGGCAGCCTGGCCACCCTGTTGTGGCTGCACGTGCTGGAAACTCGCGGTATCCGGATAGGCTGGGGCCAGTATTGCCGCGTTGGGGTCGTGTTGACGCTGCCTGTATTGCTCGTCACTTTGCTCGGACTAACAGCTTGGCTTATGATGCTGCGATGAAAGCAATCATGAAAGACGTGCAATGAGTTTCTACGGCTTGCTCGCCGTTGGTGCCGGCGCGATGGTGGGCGCCTGGCTGCGTTGGTGGTTCGGCCTCCTGTGGAATCCGGTGTTTCCCACGCTGCCGCTGGGCACGCTGGCTGCGAATCTGGTGGGTGGCTACCTGATGGGACTGGCAATGGCGATGTTCGCCGACCATCCCGGCCTGCCGCCGGAAGCGCGGCTGCTGATCGCCACCGGCTTTCTCGGCGGACTGACCACTTTTTCCACCTTCTCGGGCGAGACCGTGACGCTGTTGCTGCGCGCCCAGTATGCCTGGGGTGCGGCCATTGTCGGGGCACACGTAGCCGGCTCGCTGGTCGCGACTATACTGGGCATATGGACTGTAAAACTTTTGAAAGGGTAAGACCATGCAAGGAATCTGCCTGAAATTGTTTGTCAGCGAATCGCGGTTGCACAACAGTATGCTGCTTTATGAATGGTTGCTCGAACAGGCCAAAATAATGGGTATTCTGGGCGGCACGGCATTCCGGGCAATTGCCGGTTTCGGGCGCTCCGGTCGCCTGCATGAGGACGCTTTCTTCGAACTTGCCGGCGAATTGCCGGTTGAAATCGAATTCATGGTCAGCGAGGAGCAGTCAGAGCGCTTGCTGGAACTGCTCAAGTCAGAAAATTTGCGGCTGTTTTACGCTAAATTGCCGGCCGAATATGGAGTAAGCGCTTGACCCGATGAGCGTTGCCGAGCAGTTCGTCCTTTTTCTCGCTTCCTTTATCGCCAACTGGTTTTCCGCCCTTTCCGGCGGCGGAGCCGGCTTGATCCAGTTCCCCATGCTGATTTTTCTCGGCCTGCCGTTCGGCGTGGCGCTGGCTACGCACAAGGTGGCGAGCGTCGCATTGGGGCTCGGTGCGACCATTCGTCACTGGCGTGAAAGCCATCTGGAAAGACGCTTCTCCCTGATTATTCTGAGTGCGGGCTTGCCTGGCGTGGTGCTGGGGGCGAACACTATTCTCAAGATCCCGGCGCACTATGCGCAGTTGGCGCTGGGGTTTCTAACCCTGGGGCTGGGGCTGTATTCCGTATTCAAGCCTGAACTGGGCATGGAACACATGCCTAGAAACCGCGAGGGACGCGCCCTTGCGACTGGCGTTGTGGGCCTGTTCGTGGTCGGCTTCCTCAACGGCTCGATCACTTCCGGCACCGGGCTGTTTCTCACCATGTGGCTGATCCGTCATTTCGGCCTCGACTACAAGCGCGCCGTGGCCTATACCCTAGTGCTGTGCGGTCTGGTGTGGAACGGAACAGGGGCGATTGTTCTGGGGTTGATCGGCACTATCGCCTGGGGCTGGATGCCGGCGCTGCTGGCGGGCTCTTTAATAGGCGGCTATGTCGGTAGCCATTACGCGATCAAGAAGGGCAACCGCTGGATCAAGCGGGCCTTCGAAATCGTGACTATCCTGATCGGCTTGAAGCTCATCGTGAGTTGACAAAAGTCAAAGTTGCTTTATTCTTCCGCTCACTTATAAGTAAGGAAGAATATGAAAACCAATTTACCCGTTACCGGCATCGAAAAATCATTCAAACACGGTTCGATTGTTACCAAGACGGACCCCAAGGGCGTCATTACCTACGCGAATGACGGGTTTTTGGAGATGAGCGGCTTCTCGCGCGAGGAATTGATCGGAAAGAGTCACAATGTGGTGCGCCATCCTGATATGCCGCCTGCAGCTTTCGCCGATTTGTGGGCGACCGTCAAGCGGGGCGAGCCATGGCGCGGTATAGTCAAGAATCGCTGCAAGAACGGCGACCATTACTGGGTCGACGCCTTTGTCGTGCCGATTCGCAATAAGGGACAAGTGACTGGCTTCATGTCGGTGCGCACCCCCCCCAGCAGCGAGCAAATCGCGGCTGCAGAACAGCTTTACAGCAAAGTGAATAAAGGCAGTGCGTTGCCCGGGAGAGGATGGGGCCAGCGCTTGACGATCCGGGGCGCAGTTTTGTCTCTGTCCGGCATTCTGGGTGGCGCCCTGGTGGGAAGCGTGGCGCTCGGACAGGCAGGACTGCATACCGCCAACCTAGTGTTTGCTGGCGTGGCGCTGGTTCTGGCGCTCGCAATATTGGTCAAAATGCTGGGGGCTATGGGGAGCGGATTCGGCCAGGCGTATCAGGTATTCGAGAAGATCGCCGAGGGTGACCTGACTACCCGGCTGGAAATAGGAGGGGCAAGCGAGTTTGGCCGCGTTCAGACCTTGCTGGCCTACATGCAGGTGCACCTCAAGGTCATTTTGGATGAGGTTGCCGTGGCCTCGACGTCGGTGACATCGCGTACTGGCTACTTGCGTGAAGAAGTCGAGCAGATGTCGACCCGCTTTAATACTCAGTCTGACCGGGTCATGCAAGTTTCTGCGGCAATGGAGGAAATGAGCGTATCGATCCGCGAGGTGGCGGAAGGCGCTAAAGGCTCGGCGCAGGCTGCTGCCCAGACCCATGAGATTGTGGAGGATGGCAATGGCAAGATGGCTCAGAGTATGGATTCCTCCACGCGGGTGGTGGCGGCGGTGAAATCCTCAGGGGCAACCATCGGAGAACTCAATCAGTCGATCCAGAAGATTGGTGACATCACCAAGGTGATCAAGGAAATTGCCGATCAGACCAATTTGCTGGCGCTCAACGCGGCGATCGAAGCTGCGCGGGCGGGAGAGCAGGGGCGGGGCTTTGCCGTGGTGGCGGACGAGGTGCGCAAATTGGCCGAGCGTACTACCTCCAGCACTGCCGATATCGCACAGATGATCAATGAAATCCGCACGACCACTGGCGCTGCAGTGCAATCCATGGACAGGGCGGCTCAGGAAGTGGAGCAGGGACGCGACATGATCGTGGCAAGCAGCACCAGTCTGCGTGAAATCATGCATTCTTCCGACAAGGTGATGGAAATGGCGCAACATATTGCCAGCGCGGCTGACGAACAGTCTGTCGCTAGCGAGGAGGTGGCCAACAACATGGAAAAAATATCATTGCTGGCGGATGAAGGTAATTCCAGCATCCGGATGATTGAGCACAGCACCGAGGATCTAGCTCGGGTGGCGCAGGATTTGCAGGAACTGGTGCATCACTTTGACGGTGGGCGTTAAGCCACAGGACTGTATATCCAGCGGTTGAGCAGCATTCGGGCTGCGTCGGCGACTTCCGTCGCGGTCAGCCCAATCGGACCGACACCTTGTTCCACCCAATCGTCGGCTGCCGCACCATGCAGGTAAACCGCCAGCAGCAGGGCGGATTGCGGCGTCAGCCGCTGGGCGATCAGAGCAGCGATCATGCCTGACAGCACGTCGCCCATGCCGGCACTGCTCATGCCAGGGTTGCCGGTGGGGTTGACGAACCATTCCCCTTTGGGCGTCGCGCAGATACTGCCGGCGCCTTTCAGTACTACCAGACAGTTAAGGCGTTGTGCGATCAGCGTCGCGGAATGGACCCGTTCCTGCTGGATGTCGTGGGTGGTGCTGGACAGCAGCCGCGCTGCCTCAGCTGAATGGGGGGTGAGGATAGTGCTGCCCTTGCGGCTTTTCGTCAGTTCCTGCATGTCATCATGGATAGCGAGCAGATTAAGCGCATCGGCATCCAGCACCAGCGGTAATTCTGTTTCCAGTGCCTGCCGAAGCAATTGAACCGCTTGCGGGGATTGCCCCAGGCCGGGGCCGACTGCGAGGCAGTTAAGGTGATCGAGCTGGAAGAGCTTTTCCGGCGCGCACAGCATCAGCTCGGGCTGACCTATGTCCACTGCTGGGGCGGCATCCGCCAGCAGTGCGGCATAGACCCGACCCGCACCCAGCTTGAGCGCGGCGCGTCCGGCCAGCAGCGCCGCACCGCACATTGCGGACGCGCCGCCGAGGATGCCGACGCTGCCGAGCATGCCCTTGTGGCTGTTGCGCGGGCGCGGTTTGAGCGCGGCGGCCACTTCGGTTTTCTCCAGCAGCCAGCCATTGGGCTTGAGCAGGGCGGGTGCATCCAGCTCCAGCGTATCGACATGAATCTGGCCGCAGTAGTCCGGCCCGTAGGCGGTAAGCAGGCCAGGTTTCAGCGCGATGAAGGAAAGGGTGTGGCTGGCGTGGATTGCCGCGCGGAAGGTCTGTCCGGCATCGGCATCCAGCCCGCTGGGAATATCCAGCGCCAGCACCGGCAGGTTCATGCGGTTGATTTCCCTTACCAGTTCCAGATAGCGTCCGCTCAATTCTCGCGCCAGACCGATGCCGAACAGTCCGTCGATCACCATATCCCATTTGCCGTCGGCCGGTATGGCATCGAGCAGTTCGCCACCAATCGCCAGCCAGGCTTGCAGCGCATTTGCCGCATCGGGCGGCAGCTTGGCGGTTTCCCCGATAAAGACGATGTTTACCTTGAACCACCAGGCTTTGAGGTGGCGTGCCGCAACCAGTGCGTCGCCACCGTTATTGCCCGGCCCGGCGATCACCAGCACCGAGGTTTTGCCAGCGAGCAGTTCGCGTGCCAGTTCCGCTGCGGCCATCCCGGCGCGCTCCATCAGGTCGCTGATTCCACTCTCTCGCGCGAGCTGCTCAAGCTGGCGGATTTCGTGGCTGAAGTAAATTGGGGTTTTCATGGGTTATCCTGTTGCCTCAAGACTAGGCTAATAATGGGGCAATTATCCAGCTCAATCAACTGGCCCATCCATTGATCGAAAGAATCTTATTCAGGTGCGCTTCATGGTTTAGCGTTGTGGATGGGCACATTTTTTATTCGATGGTGGTCGCCTAGCCTGAATCAGGCAGGCATAATTCAGTATGATTGTGCCTGCAGGCGCGTGAGAGTGGGCTGGCCAGGCCGAAATACTGCTAGGTTAGATATGCGGATAGGACGTTATACTTCACTTCATATTAAGCGTTGATCAGGAGATTATTTGCATGAAAAAAAATATCAAACCCGCCCATGCTGTCCTGTTGGAGCTGCTTGAAAAGGTGCGCAATAAAGAAGAAATCAAGGAAATTGAACTGTCTTTCAAGCGCGATGTGGCGGCTTCTTTCAAGTTGCTGCGCTACATCAATTCCGCAGGCTTCAGCCTGTCCTGTGAAATTCAATCTATTCGCCATGCCGTGGAAATTCTCGGCTACCAGCAACTGTATCGTTGGGTGACGCTGCTGCTGGTTACCGCCAGTGAAGGCAACACATCTCCTGCATTGATAAAAAAGGCCGTTATTCGGGGTCGTCTGGCAGAATTGCTGGGCAAGGAAATGCTTGGCCCCGCTGACTGCGATAATCTGTTTATCGTCGGTGTGTTCTCGCTGCTCGATGAAATTCTGGAAGTGCCGATGGATCAGGTGCTGGACACCATTCGCCTGCCCGAACCGATTGTCGATGCCCTGCTGCACAGGCAGGGCCTTTACGGACCTTTCCTGGCGCTGGCAGAGGCATGCGAACAAGGGGACGAAGACGAAATCGAAAATCTGGCTTGTTCGCTGCAGTTGGAGGTGGATAAGGTCAGCCAGGATTATCTTTCCGCACAGGCATGGGCTGGGATGCTGGGGTTATAGTCTTCGTGCTGGTCAGGCTTTTTTCGGAAAGGACGATACATTTGTGCGCTTGGCGGCGAAGCCCCTTTCGCTCATGCACTACTCCAGTTGGCAAAATTAGCGGGTGAAAATAAATCGGAATGCTATTCATGCTGTAATTTCGTGTGCATGATAAAGTCTTCAACATGAAATAAATATGTGTCTGGCACAAATGGACATAATTTTGGCAGGACTGGGATAAAGGTTTTCCTGATATGACACCCCCCAAGCAGATCAATATCCTGGCCTTAGTCATACTGGCATGCGGGCTGATGCTGAGTGTGATGATGTGGCGTTATACCTCCCGTATTGTCGTGGAGGATTACCGAAAAGATTTTGATTTTCAGGCGATTCAGGCCGAGGATGCGCTGAAGCGCCGCATTCAGTCCTTTTCCGAGGTGCTCACAGGCTTGCAGTCAGTGTTTGTCTTGGATCAGCATCTGTCGCGCGCGGAATTCCGCCGTGTCGTATTTCATAACGGTTTCCTTGACCGTTATCCCGGCATTACAGTAGCTGGTTACATCCAGGCAGTCCCTGCGGCTGACAAGACTGCCTTCGAACAGCAGGTGAGACAGGACAGGCGCCTCGATCCCGTCGGCTATCCCCATTTCGCCATAAAGCCAGAGGGCGAGCGTGCGGAATATTTCGTGATTACCTATCTGGAGCCGATGGCAGGCAATGAAAAGGCCTTCGGACTGGATGTCGGCAGCGAGTCGGTCAGGCGGGAGGGTGCAGAAAGGGCACGGGATACCGGTGAACCGGCGGCAACCGGCGGCATTACCCTGGTTCAGGAAAACGGCAGCCAGAAGGCATTCTTTTTTATGCCCCCTTGTACCGGATCGGTGTGCCGATCCAGACCGTCGAGCAAAGGCGCGCGGCATTCCTGGGCCTGGCCTATCTCGGTCTGCGCGTGGGCGATCTGGTGAGTAAGTCGATCGGCGAGCGTTTTCTCCACTTGATGGAGGTGGAGATCGAGGATGCACAGTCAGTTCCAGGCTCCGCCGGGGCAGCGTTGTTCGACAGCCGCTTGCAACAAAATAACAACCAGAATGGACTCGGGCCTGGTGACCTGCCGAAGCGGCAGAGCCTGATCAATGTCGGCGGCCGCCAGTGGCGCATTACATTGACCAAAAAGGGAGAAAACTTGGCTGGTCAGGAAGCGACGCTGCCCTGGATCGTGCTGATTGGCGGTGGCATGGTTTCTTTCCTGCTGTTCTGGATCGTATCGGTATTGGGTAACTCGAATCGTCGTGCCACAGCGCTTGCCGAGGAAATGGTGCAAGAGCTACACGAAAGCGAGTCGCGCAGCCGTATCGTGCTCGACAATGTGCTCGACGGCATCATCACCATCAGCGAACAGGGAATCGTCGAATCATTCAACCGGGCGGCAGAGCAGATTTTCGGTTACACGCCTGAAGAAGTGATTGGCGAAAACGTCAAGATGCTGATGCCGGAACCCTACCATAGCCAGCATGACGGTTACCTCAGTAATTTTATCGGTACGGGCGAGAAGAAGATTATCGGCCTCGGTCGTGAGGTGGTCGGGCGGCGGAAGGATGGTTCGACATTTCCGATGGACCTGGCGGTGACCGAAACCTGGCTGAACGGGCGCCGCATTTTTACCGGCATCGTGCGTGACATCAGCCGGCGCAAGCAGGCGGAAGAAGCGTTGTCACGTGCCAGCAGGCTGAACCAGGCGATTCTGGATGGCGCCGATCATTCCATTATTTCCACCGATACCGATGGCATCATCCTGACCTTTAACCAGGCGGCAGAGAAACTGCTCGGCTATCGTGCCGTAGAGCTGGTTGGTAAAACCACACCAGCAATGCTCCATGATCTGGGGGAAGTGCTGGCTCGTGCTCAGGAAATGACTGCGGCGGGAATGGTAGTCGAGCCCGGCTTTGAAGTGTTTGTGGCTCTGGCGCGCCGCGGGCAGGTGGATACTCACGAGTGGAGCTATATTTGCAAGGACGGCAGTCGTATTCCGGTGCTTTTGACGGTGACGGCTCTGCGCGACGAGCAGGGCTTGATCACCGGCTTTATCGGTATTGCCCGGGATATTACCGAGCAAAGAAAGGCCGAACAGGCGCTGCGGGAAAGCAGCGATAGCCTGGCGCGGGCGCAGCAGATCGCCCATCTGGGTAACTGGGACTGGAATATCGAAACCAATGCGCTGCACTGGTCGGACGAGATTTACCGCATTTTCGGCCTGCGGCCGCAGCAGTTCGACGCGACCTACGACACATTCATGCAGTTCGTGCATCCCGAAGACCGCGGGCCGGTTCAGCAGGCGGTAAATAATGCGCTGCGGAGCCCAAACCCTTACAGCATCGATCACCGCATCATTCTGCCCGATGGCACGGAACGGGTGGTGCATGAGCAGGGTGAGGTGATTCTGGACGAATCCGGCAAGCCGGTGCGCATGATAGGCACGGTGCAGGATGTCACCGAACGCAAGAACAATGAGAAGACGTTGCGGAAGTTGTCCCGCGCGGTCGAGCAGAGCCCGGTGTCGGTGGTGATCACCGACGACAGAGGGGATATCGAATACGTTAATGCCAAATTTGCCGAGGTGACTGGCTATTCCGCTGACGAGGCGATTGGCCAGAATCCGCATATTCTGAAATCCGGGCTGACCCCAGACGAAGTTTATCGCACGATGTGGCAAACCCTTCTTGCCGGCGAGGAATGGCGTGGCAGGCTGCATAACCGCAGAAAAAATGGCGAACTGTTCTGGGAATTTGCCTATATTTCCTCGATTCGAGACCGCCTTGGTCGGATCACCAATTTCGTCGGCATCAAGGAGGACATCACCGAGCGTATGCGTATCGAGGAAGAACTTGCGGCTGTCAGTCGGCGTAACGAATTGATTCTGAACACGGTCGATGAGGGTATTTATGGCGTGGATATGGAGGGAAGAACCACGTTTATCAATCCGGCTGGCTTGCGCATGCTTGGGTTCCCACTAGAGGAGCTTCTCGGTCGGGCGCAGCATCCTCTGACTCACCATACCCATAGCGATGGAACGCCTTATCCGTCGAATGAATGTAATATTTACGGCTCGTTTCGCTACGGCATGACCTTTCACGTGTCGGATGAGGTTTTCTGGCGCAAGGATGGCAGCAGTTTCCCGGTGGAGTATGTCAGTTCGCCTATCCACGAGGGGGATAAAATTGTCGGGGCGGTGGTGTCTTTCCGCGACATTACCGAGCGCAAGAAGATCGAGGGTATGAAAAATGAATTCATTTCTACCGTCAGTCACGAGTTGCGTACACCCCTGACTTCGATTCGCGGCTCTCTTGGGCTGATCGCCGGGGGGGTGGCGGGAGAACTGCCTCCTCAGCTCAAGGCGTTGGTGGACATCGCGCACAAGAACAGCGAGCGCCTGATCCTGCTGGTCAACGACATCCTCGATATGGAAAAAATTGAATCTGGCAAGATCGAGTTTCAACTCAAGCCGGTGGAGTTGATGCCACTGTTGCGTCAGGCACTGGAATCAAACCGGGCCTACGGTGAACAGTTTGAGGTGAGCTACGAACTTGAAAGTGATCTGCCGGGCATCATGTTGAACGTGGATGCCAACCGCTTGATGCAAGTTCTGGCCAACCTGTTATCCAATGCCGCCAAGTTTTCTCCTGCGGGAGACAAAGTGATGGTTGAGGTTACTCATACGGGCAACCGTATTCGTGTGGCGGTGAAGGATCATGGCAGTGGTATCCCGGAGCAGTTCCGTGACCGGATTTTCCAGAAATTTGCCCAGGCGGATTCGTCTGACACTCGCAAGAAGGGGGGGACAGGACTGGGCCTTTCCATTACGAAGGTGCTCGTCGAACAGATGGGTGGCAGCATAGGCTTCGATTCAGAACCCGATGTGCTGACCAATTTCTATGTTGATTTTCCGGTTTGGCAAGAGACTGCTGTTTTCGCATCCGGCTTGAACGGGAAGGAAAAGCGGGTGCTGATTTGCGAGGATGATCGCGACATAGCTGCATTGCTTCGGCTGATGCTGGAGCAGAACGGGTTGGCAGCCGATATTGCCTATGATGCAGAGCAGGCAAAGAAAATGTTGGCACAGGGTAAGTACGTCGCGATGACGCTTGACCTGGCCCTGCCGGATCAGGATGGGATCTCGCTGATTCGCGAGCTTCGTGAGTCAAAGGAGGCCTCTGTTTTGCCGATCGTGGTGGTTTCGGCCAAGGCAGTCGAGGGCCGTCAGGAATTGGACGGAGAAGCCATCAGTGTGATTGACTGGATCAGCAAGCCGATTAATCAGGATCAGCTGGTACTGGCGTTGAAACAGGTGATGGGGCAACAGGCCGACAGCCAGCCCCGAGTGCTGCAAGTCGAGGATGACCCGGATATTTTTCGGGTGGTACAAAGTATCGTGGGCGAAGTAGCTCACCTGGACCATGCCTCTACCTTGGCCGAGGCGAGGCAACTGCTTGGGCGGTGCCGTTATGACCTGGTGATCCTTGACCTCGGTTTGCCAGATGGCTCAGGTAAGGACCTGCTACCCTTGTTGAATGGCGCTTCGCCACCGATCCCGGTGATGGTGTTCTCGGCCAGTGAAATGGGATTGGAAAGCGAGAAGGAAGTGGACAATGCGCTGGTAAAAGCGCGCACCAGCAACGAGATGTTGCTGGCAACGATTAAACAACTGATTGGAGTGCAGTAGGATGGTGACTCCCAGCAATTATTCGGTGTTAGTAGTGGATGACGACAGTCTTATGCGGGAGATGTTGAAGGCTATTTTGCGCAGTGAGGAATATCATGTGGTGGGCGAGGCATCCAACGGTGAGGATGCGCTTGCGCAGTGCGCCAGGCTTAAGCCTAAATTGGTTCTGCTTGATATCCAGATGCCAAAAATGGATGGCTTGCAGGTGCTGGAGGCGATCCGGCAGGCGCAACCGGAAATAAAAATCATCATGGTCAGTGCGGAGGCGACCATGGACAAGGTTACCGAAGCAATCAAGAAGGGCGCGGTAGGTTTTGTGGTCAAGCCATTCAACGCAGCCCGCGTGCTGGACAAGGTTTTGGAATGCGTCAATGGAAAGGCAGAGCATGGCAGATAAATTAACCCGGATATTGTATGTGGAAGACGAACCGGATATCCAGATGGTGGCGCGACTTGCCTTGGAAACACTGGGCGGTTTTACTGTGGAGGTATGCAGTTCGGGCAACGAGGCGATAGCACGTGCCCCCGCGTTTCAGCCGCAATTTATCTTGCTAGACGTGATGATGCCGGGGATGGACGGGCCGACGACGCTCAAGCTGCTGCGTGGCTTGCCTCAAACCGCATCGACCCCGGTCGTTTTCATGACCGCCAAGGTGCAGCCGAGCGAGGTGGCGCATTACAAGGAACTTGGAGCGGTGGACGTGATTCCCAAGCCGTTCGATCCGATGACTTTGGCCAGCAAGGTGGAAGAGATTTGGGCGAGCTGCCATGGCTAATCGCGCTGCGGAGTTGCAGGAAAAGATGCGGGTGCTGCGTGAGGTCTATGCGGCGCAATTGCCGGAGAAGATCCGCCAGATTGAGGAAGCCTGCTCAGGCTATCAGTCCCGGCTGGATGAGGAAACCTTGCATGCGCTTCACCTCATGGTGCATAGCCTGACCGGCTCCGGCGCAACATTCGGTTTTGCTGAGCTCAGTCAGGTTGCACGTGTTCTGGAGGAGTATCTTAAAAATATCGTAAACCAGAAATCGTCGGCGAATGCGGAGAATTTCGCTGAAATCCATCAGCAAATTGTGGCGTTGAAGCAGGCCGCTTCAAGCTCCGATTCTCCACCTTATGTCTCGCCTGATTTAATGGCAACCTCGTCAGCAGCTGTCGGACCCGCTAACGAGAAGCTTGTTTATCTGGTCGAAGATGAGACTGACCAGGCAAGAGAGATTGCGCTGCAATTGGGTTACTTTGGCTATGAGGTGCGGGTATTCAAGCGATTGGATGATTTTTTGCAGGCAATGAAAAGCACCAGGAACGTACTCGTTCTCATGGATATCGCTTTTCCGGAGGATTCCATGGGTGGGGTCAATGCCATGAGAGAAATCCAGCAGGGCCGGGATGAACCGGTTCCCGTCATGTTCATCTCCGCTCTGGATGATGTGACGGCCCGTCTTGAAGCGGTGCGCACCGGTGGACTGGCTTATTTTTCCAAGCCGGTCAGCATCGGTGATCTGGTCGATAAGCTCGATGAATTGACCTCTCCTGTTCCGCCAGAGCCTTTTCGCGTATTGATCGTTGATGATTCGACTTCGCTGGCTAACTACCATTCTGCCGTGCTGGAGCAGGCCGGCATGGATGTCAAGGTGGTGAACAACCCCATGGAGGTGCTGGGGCCATTGCGGGAGTTTTCTCCTGACCTGATCCTGATGGATATTTATATGCCGGAATGCAGCGGGTTGGAGATAGCAAGCGTAATTCGGCAATTGGATTCATTCGTCAGCATTCCCATTGTCTATTTGTCTGCTGAAAAAGACCTGGATAAGCAGTTGTCCGCAATGAGTCTGGGGGGTGACGATTTCCTTACCAAACCGATCAAAGCGGAGCATCTGGTTTCATCCGTAGCGAGCCGCATCCAGCGTTCCCGTCTGCTGCATTCCTTCATGGTCCGCGACAGCCTGACCGGATTACTTAATCATACTGCCATCAAGGATCAGCTGGAGCGGGAGATGGCGCGTGCAAAAAGGCTGAAGGTGCCGCTAACCTATGCCATGATCGATATTGACCATTTCAAGCAAGTGAACGACTCTTATGGTCACCCCGCCGGAGATCGCGTGATCAAAAGTCTGTCACGCTTGTTGAAGCAGCGCCTGCGTGAGACTGACGTGGTTGGCCGCTATGGAGGCGAGGAATTTGCGGTGATCATGAGCGAAACGGATGGCCCTGCGGGAATAAAGGTGATGGACGAGCTACGGGATGCCTTTTCCAGGCTGAAACATCTGGCGGATGGAAAAGAGTTTTCCGTTACATTCAGCTGCGGCATTGCCGAGGTTGTTCATTTCGGGGATGCGATCAATTTGGGTGACTCCGCCGACAAGGCGCTGTATGAGGCCAAGCATGCCGGTCGCAACCGCGTGGTATTGGCACGCGGATAATCCTTAGAAGGCTGTTTTCGGGTATGATTTACCCTTTGATCTTAGTCACTCAGGGTAGTCATGCTCAAACTGCGCGGCAGCAACGCACTTTCCTCTTTCCGTCTCGAAAAACTGATGCAGGGCCTGCACGAAGCAGCGTCTGCCATCTCACATGTTCACGCCGAATACTGGCATTTCGCCGCCACCCGCCGTGTGCTGGAAGCGCAGGAATTGTCGGTGCTGGAGAAAATCCTCACCTACGGTCCCGCATCCCCGGTGGAAGAACCGCAGGGCGAACTGTTCCTGGTGGTGCCGCGGCTGGGTACGATTTCGCCGTGGTCGTCCAAGGCCTCCGACATCGCCAGTCATTGCGCTTTGGAGGCTGTCGAACGCCTTGAGAGGGGGGTGGCGTTCTACGCACAGAAAGCCGACGGCACCTCTCTGACGCAGCAGGAAAAGCAAATTCTGCTGCCGCTGATACACGACCGCATGACGGAAGTGGTGCTGACCGATTTCGACGATGCAGAAAAACTGTTCCGCCACTTCGATCCGGCGCCATTCAGTACCGTGGACATCCTGGAGCAGGGCAAGGACGCGCTGGAACTGGCCAACCGCTCGATGGGGCTGGCGTTGTCGCCGGATGAGATCGAATACCTGGTGGAGAACTTCACTCGTATCGGTCGCAACCCGACCGATGTCGAGTTGATGATGTTCGCCCAGGCTAACTCCGAGCATTGCCGTCACAAGATTTTCAATGCCGACTGGGTAATCGATGGCGAGAAGCAGGACAAATCTCTCTTCGCCATGATCCGCAATACCCACGAAAAAAATCCGCGCGGCACGGTGGTGGCGTATTCCGACAACTCCTCGATTATCGAGGGATTCAAGGTCAAGCGCTTCTATCCGGGCGCAGGCGCAAAATATGGCTACGTCGAGGACGACGCGCAGATCCTGATGAAGGTGGAGACCCACAACCACCCTACCGCGATTTCGCCGTTTCCTGGCGCAGCCACGGGCTCGGGCGGTGAAATCCGCGACGAAGGCGCAACTGGTCGCGGCTCCAGGCCGAAAGCGGGACTCTCCGGTTTTTCGGTGTCCAATCTGAATATTCCCGGATTCAAGCAGCCGTGGGAATATTACAATAACACTGAAACTCAGGACTCAGGACTCAGCACTCAGCACTCCTATGGCAAGCCGGGCCGCATCGCTTCGGCGCTTCAGATCATGCTCGAAGGGCCGATTGGAGGAGCCGCTTTCAACAACGAATTCGGCCGCCCCAACCTGGCCGGCTATTTCCGCACCTTCGAAGAACAGGTGGCCGGGGAAATGCGCGGCTATCACAAGCCGATCATGCTCGCCGGCGGTGTCGGTAACATCTCCGCACGGCATGCCGAGAAACACCAGATCACGCCGGGCGCGCTGATCATCCAGCTTGGCGGCCCGGCCATGCTGATTGGCCTTGGCGGCGGTGCAGCATCGAGTATGGATACCGGTGCGAATGCCGAAAACCTCGACTTCGACTCGGTACAGCGCGGCAACCCGGAAATGCAGCGTCGTGCCCAAGAGGTGATTGACCGCTGCTGGCAGTTGGGCGATGAAAATCCCATTATCTCGATTCACGACATTGGCGCGGGCGGGCTATCCAACGCCCTGCCGGAACTGGTCAACGATTCAAAACGCGGCGGAATCTTCAAGCTGCGCGCCATCCACAACGAAGAGCCGGGCATGTCGCCGATGCAGATCTGGAGCAACGAGGCGCAGGAGCGCTATGTGCTCGCCGTCAAGCCGGAGGATTTTCCGCAGTTCGAGGCGATTTGCCAACGCGAGCGCTGCCTCTATGCCGTGGTCGGCGAGGCTACGGCCGAACAGCGATTGATACTCGAAGACAGCTATTTCAATAACAAGCCGATCGACATGGATCTGTCGGTGCTGCTCGGCAAGCCGCCGAAGATGACGCGTAATGTCGCGCACCTGACCCGGGAATTGCCGGCTTTCGAGACAACCGGGATTGACCTCAACGAGGCGGCGCTACGCGTGATGCGCCTGCCGGCGGTGGCGGATAAGACCTTCCTGATCGCCATCGGCGACCGCACCGTCGGCGGCATGACAGCCCGCGACCAGTTTGTCGGTCCGTGGCAAATCCCGGTGGCGGATGTGGCGGTGACGCTGGCGGGATTCGAGGAATACCGTGGTGAGGCCTTCGCCATGGGCGAGCGCACCCCACTGGCTCTGATCGATCCGGCCGCTTCCGGCCGCATGGCTATTGGCGAGGCGATCACCAATATCGCTGCGGCACGCATCGCCGACATCGGCGACATCAAGCTGTCCGCCAACTGGATGGCGCCGGCCGGCCACCCCGGCGAGGATGCGGCACTCTATGACACGGTACGCGCTGTCGGCATGGAACTGTGTCCGGAACTGGGTATCAGCATCCCGGTGGGCAAGGATTCGATGTCGATGAAGACGGTGTGGGAGGAGGGCGGTTTAAGGAAGGAAGTCACGGCGCCGTTGTCGCTGATCATTTCCGCCTTCGCACCCTGTGTCGATGCGCGCCAGACACTGACGCCTGAATTGCGTAGCGATGGGGGCGACACCGATCTGATCCTGATTGATCTCGGCCAGGGAAAAAACCGGCTGGGAGGTTCGGCACTGGCGCAGGTTTACAAACAAACCGGCAATGATGCACCGGATGCAGTGAGTGCAGCGCAGCTCAAGGGATTTTTCGATACGGTGCAGCGTCTGAATGCGGATGGACGCATCCTTGCCTATCATGACCGTTCCGATGGCGGACTGCTTGCCACCCTGTGCGAGATGATGTTCGCCGGTCATTGCGGCGTGACGGTCGATCTGGACGAATTGTGCCTCGACCGCATCCGCTACGACGCCGAGCTGAGTGGGAAAGAACCGGTGGTGCCGCCTGGTGGCTACACCGATCGCATCTTCGGCGTGCTGTTCAGCGAGGAACTGGGTGCTGTGCTGCAGGTAAAGCGAAGCGACACGGCTGCGGTGATGGAAGCGTTTTTTGCCACTGGCCTGCGCGGCGAGTTGCACGTCATTGGCACGCTGAATCGGGATGACCGTCTGCTCGTCCAGCGCAACAACAAGGAAATCCTGGGCATGCCGCGCATCGAGCTGCAGCGCACCTGGTCGGAAACCACCAGCCGGATGCAATCCTTACGCGATAACCCGGAGTGCGCACAGCAGGAATACGCAAGCATTCTGGATGCCGGTGACCCTGGCCTGCATGCGGCCTTGAGCTTCGACCTTAACGACAATGTCGCCGCGCCATTCATTGCCCTCTCTCCTAACTCTCTCCCGGGGGGAGAGAGGGACGAAGTCTCGCTTCGCGAGGTTCACATAATTGGCAGCCGTCCGCGCATGGCGATCTTGCGTGAGCAGGGCGTCAATGGCCAGGTAGAAATGGGCGCCGCCTTCGACCGCGCCGGTTTCGAGGCGGTGGACGTGCACATGAGCGACATCATTGAAGGACGCGTTGCCCTAAAGGATTTTCATGGCCTTGCCGCCTGCGGCGGTTTTTCCTTCGGCGACGTGCTCGGCGCCGGGGAGGGTTGGGCCAAGTCGATCCTGTTTAATGCCCGTGCCAGAGACGAGTTCGAGTCGTTCTTCCAGCGCAGCGACACTTTCGCCCTGGGCGTGTGCAACGGCTGCCAGATGATGAGCAATCTTCACGCCATCATTCCCGGCGCGGAAAGCTGGCCGCATTTCGTGCGCAACAAGTCGGAGCAGTTCGAGGCGCGCTTCGTCATGGTGGAGGTGACCCCAAGCCCATCCTTGTTCCTCGATGGCATGGTCGGCAGTCGCATGCCGATCGTAGTGGCGCACGGCGAGGGTTACGCCGAATTCGGCAGCGAGCAGCAGATGAACTCGGCCCAGGTGGCGCTACGCTACGTCGACAATCGCGGTCAGCCAACCGGGGGTTATCCGGCCAACCCGAATAGTTCTCCCCGGGGCATAACCGGCCTGACCACGCCAGACGGGCGCTTCACCATCATGATGCCGCACCCCGAGCGAGTCTTCCGCTCCGTGCAGCATTCCTGGCATCCCGCGGCATGGCTCGAGGACGGACCGTGGATGCGGATGTTCCGCAATGCGAGGAAATGGGTGGGGTAATCTCTGCGGGTTCTGAAATGAACAAGGGCGCCAGTGGCGCCCTTGTTCATTGTTGCGGTGCTTGTTACGTTACTTTTTAGCAGCTGCCGTATCTGCCGTTTCTTCAATCTTGGCCTTGGCGCGCAAGTCGGAGATCATTTTGTCGATTTGCTGCTGTTGCGCGCGCTGGCGCAGGTTCTGTTTCACCTCGTCGAAGGGTGGCGCCTGCATCGTGCGTGAGTCCTCGAGCTTGATGATATGGTAGCCGAACTGGCTCTTCACGGGTTCGGTGGTG
Organism: Sulfuricella denitrificans skB26; assembly: GCF_000297055.2. NCBI lineage: Bacteria > Pseudomonadati > Pseudomonadota > Betaproteobacteria > Nitrosomonadales > Sulfuricellaceae > Sulfuricella > Sulfuricella denitrificans. The sequence goes on from NC_022357.1 coordinate 1,484,210, forward strand.
TACTGGCCTTTTTGCAGCTTGGTCATGGCATCGCTGAATTCTGGCACGAAATTGGCCGGTGCGGCCCATCCCAGATCCCCACCCTTAGCCTTGGAGCCCGGGTCTTTCGATTTTTCAGCCAGTTTCTCGAATTTCTCGCCTTTTTTCAGCTTGGCAATGATGTCTTTCGCATCGGCTTCTTTTTCCACCAGGATGTGGCGCGCATGGTATTCCTTGTCGCCCATCTGGGACTTGATTTTGTCGTAATCGGCTTTCAATACATCATCGCCGATTGGATTATTCTTGATGTAGTCCTGCAGGTAGGCGCGGATCAGAATGGTCTGCCGTGCGAGGTCGATCTGGGTGTTTACCTCGGCCGATTTGTCCATACCCTTTTTGAGCGCTTCCTGGGCAACGACTTCCTCGATGATCAGTTTTTCACGAATATTTTTCCGTACTTCAGGGGTGTCCGGTTGGCCTTGCTGCTGGCTTTGCTGGAGCAGAAAGTTAAAGCGCGCCTGGCTGATCTGGGCGCCGTTTACAGTGGCAATGGCTGCTGTAGCACTGACAGCGGGTACCGCGGCGGATTTGTCGCCATCCTGGGCGTTGCACGAAGCGAGGGTGAGCATGCTGCCGATAGAGACTGCAAGAATTCGAGATTTGTATGAAAACATCAATGACATCCTTTGGTTAAAAAAACTGGGTAAGGTTGATTATAGTCTATTTAATTCTCGCCGGGAGTGTACGCTTTTATGCTTATGGCGTGAATCTCATTTTGCAACATTTCTCCCAGCAACTCGTTGATCATGCGGTGTCTGGCTATCAGAGATTTGTCGGCGAACTGGGTTGAAACGATAGTCAGACGGTAGTGTCCACCGCCACCCTTGGCGCCTTCATGGCCGGCATGCCGGGCGCTTTCATCTTCGATTTCCAGACGTTCCGGGGAAAGCGGGGCGAGTCGTTCACGAATTTTTTCAGGTGTGCTCATGCAGGCAGTACTTTCTTGAATGGTTTAACAGTAACTCGTGAGAAAACCCCGGCCGAGACGTAAGGGTCGGCCTCGGCCCAGGCGCGCGCAGCTTCCAGAGATTCGAATTCGGCCACGATCAGGCTACCCGAGAAGCCGGCTGGGCCTGGGTTGGGGCTGTCGATCGCGGGAAATGGGCCTGCCAGCAATAGTCGCCCATTTTGTTGCAAGGCATCCAGTCGGGCGAGGTGCGCAGGGCGGGCGGTCAGTCGTTTTTCCAGGCTGTCCAGTGCGTCATCGCCGATAATGGCATACAGCATTACTGGACATCCTTGTCTTCTTCAATGTATTTTGCCAGCAACAAGCCCTGTCCGAGGACAAATACCAGCATCAGACCAAGGATGCCGAACAATTTGAAGTTGACCCAGGTGTCGGTAGAAAAGTTGAAAGCCACGTACAGGTTGACGAATCCGACTACCGTAAAAAAGGTGGCCCAGCCCAGATTCAATCTATTCCAGATATTTTCCGGCAGAACCATCTGTTTTCCCATCATGGCTTTAATCAGGTTTTTTCTGAAGGCGATCTGGCTGATCAGCAGCACGCTGGCGAACAGCCAGTAGAGTACGGTCGGTTTCCACTTGATGAAGGTTTCATCGTGCAGGAGCAGGGTCGCGCCGCCGAATACCGTAATGATCGCCAGGCTGATCCACAGCATCTTGTCTGCCTTGCCGTGACGGAAATGTACCCAGCCGATTTGGCCGAACGTGGCTACTATCGCGACAGCGGTGGCAATCAGGATAGGCAGCTGCTTCGTGTCCGCCAGATAACCGATCGAGGCGGTCAGCGCTGCAACCTGGTCAGGATATGCCCCCGCAAGTTTGAACGCACCAAAAAACAGGATGATGGGAAACAGGTCGAAAAGGAATTTCATCAGGGCTGGTCGTATTACGCATCATTTCATCGAGACCCGTATTTTGCTATGATTCGGGTTGTTTTAACAAGCCTGCCATAAATGTCTTCCGTTATTGACCTGCATAGTCACTCAACCATTTCCGATGGTTTGTTCACCCCTTCCGAGCTGGTTCGGCGCGCAGACGCCCAAGGCGTCAGGGTGCTGGCGCTGACCGACCATGACGATGTCGCCGGACTGGACGAGGCGCGCGCGGCAGCGATTGAGGCTGGCATTGCGCTGGTCAATGGCGTTGAAATTTCGGTAACCTGGAATAAACGCAGCGTTCACATCGTAGGTTTGCGCATCGATCCCGCATACGAGCCACTGCAAAATGGTTTGGCAGTGATTCGTGCCGGTCGCGGCGAACGGGCAATCCGCATCGCAGCCGGGTTGGAAAAGGCCGGTATCCCGGGCAGCCTGGAAGGCGCTTACGCCTATGCTGCCAATCCAGGCATCATCAGCCGTACCCACTTTGCCCGCTTTCTGGTGGCAAAGGGCATTGTCAAGGATACTCGTACTGTGTTCAAAAAATACCTGGTCAAAGGTAAGCCGGGTTATGTGGAGCACTGCTGGGCCGATTTTGCCGATGCCATCGGCTGGATTTGCGCAAGCGGCGGGATTGCGGTGCTCGCTCATCCCGGCCGCTACGATTTGGGCAGGACCAATCTGGACAGCCTGATCGCCGATTTCAAGGAGGTCGGTGGTGAGGCGATCGAAGTGGTGACGGGCAACCATACCGCCAATCAGTTCATTCAATTTGCCAACTACGCCAAGGAATTCGATTTGATGTCTTCCTGCGGCTCCGATTTTCACGGTGTCGGCGAAAGCTACATGGATCTGGGTCGTTTGCCTGCATTGCCTCCTGGCTGCAAGCCGGTGTGGCACAATTGGCCGGAGATGGCGAGTGCTGAGTCGGCACTTGCTCAACACTCAACACTCAGTACTCAGGACTGAACGATCATGTCCCAGTTTTTTGTTATTCATCCCGAAAATCCGCAGTTGCGCCTGATTCACCAGACGGTGGAAATCATCCGCAACGGTGGTGTAATTGCCTATCCGACCGACGCCAGCTACGCTCTGGGCTGCGGACTGGGCGACAGAGAGGCGCAGCAGCGCATCCGCGCGATCCGTGGCGTGGATGAAGATCATCCGCTGACCCTGGTCTGCCGCGATCTGGCCGAGATCTCCGTGTATGCCAAAGTGGACAACCGCCAGTTCCGGCTGCTAAAGGCGAATACGCCGGGCTGCTACACTTTCATCCTGGAAGCGACGCGGGAGGTGCCGAAGAGATTACAGCACCCGAAGCGCAAGACTATTGGCCTGCGCGTACCAGATCATCCGATTCTCCAGGCGCTGCTGGCCGAGTTGGGCGGGCCGTTGCTGAGTACGACCCTGCAATTGCCCGGGGATGAGCAGCCGCTCAATGACCCTTATGATATTCGCGACTTGCTCGAACGTCAGGTTGATCTGGTTGTGGATGGTGGCTATGGTGATGTGGACACCACCACCGTGATCGATCTGAGCGGTGAGACGCCGGTGCTACTTCGGGCGGGCAAGGGCGATATCCATCCCTTTGGACTGGAAGAAGAATAAATGGAATTGAATATCGTACAACAGGTTGCCGTTTATGCCTTGCCGGTAGTATTTGCCATCACCCTGCACGAGGCGGCACATGGCTACGTCGCAAAGCACTTCGGTGATACCACCGCCTACATGCTGGGACGGGTGAGCATGAACCCGCTACGCCATATCGACCCGATCGGCACCGTTCTTATTCCCCTCCTGACCATGTTTCTGGGCGGTATCCTGTTTGGCTGGGCCAAGCCGGTGCCGGTGAATTTCAACCATTTGCGCAATCCGAAGAAGGATATGCTGTGGGTGGCTCTGGCCGGTCCAGGCGCAAACTTGGCCATGGCGCTCGGCTGGGCAGTGGTGATGAAGCTTGCCAATATGATGCCGGACAGTCCATTTTCCTTGCCAATGGCGCTGATGGGCATGGCCGGGATAAATATCAATATCGTGCTGATGGTGCTTAATTTGCTGCCGTTACTGCCGCTGGATGGTGGTCGCATCGCCGTCAGCCTGTTGCCTGGGCGGCTGGCCTACCGCTATTCCATGCTGGAACCTTACGGCATGATTTTGCTGGTGATTCTGCTGTTCAGCGGCGTGCTGGGCGCGATTATCGGGCCGCTGATTCACGTGACAAAATCGTTGATATTGCTGCTATTCGGTATTTGACTAACGGTCATGGCGAACCGCTGCCACAATTGATGTAATAGCATTCGCCCTGACCGTTTCCCTCTCTCCTAACTCTCTCCCGGAGGGTGAGAGGGACGAGGTATCGCTTCGCGAGTTTTACTTTAAGAAAGAACTTAAGAACATGTTTACTGAACGCGTTTTGTCCGGCATGCGCCCAACCGGTAGCCTGCATCTGGGTCATTACCACGGCGTGCTGAAAAACTGGATCAAGCTGCAGCATGAATACGAGTGCTTGTTTTTTGTTGCTGACTGGCATGCGCTGACTACCCATTACGACACGCCAGGCATTATCGAACAGAGCGTCTGGGATATGGTGATCGACTGGCTCGCCGCGGGCGTGGACCCGTCCCGTGCGACCCTGTTTATCCAGTCGCGCGTGCCAGAACACGCTGAACTTCATCTGCTGCTGTCGATGATGACGCCGCTGGGGTGGCTGGAGCGGATGCCAACCTACAAGGACCAGCAGGAAAAGCTCAGTGGTAAGGATTTGAGTACCTATGGCTTTCTTGGCTACCCGCTGTTGCAGGCGGCGGATATCCTTATCTACCGCGCCAACCAGGTGCCGGTGGGCGAGGATCAGGTGCCACACATCGAGTTTACGCGCGAGTTGGCGCGGCGCTTCAACCATCTCTACGGACGTGAGCCGGGTTTCGAGGAAAAGGCCGAAGCCGCAGTCAAGAAGCTTGGCGGCAAGCGCGCCAAGCTCTATGAGGAACTGCGCACGCGCTATCAGCAGGAAGGTGACGAGAAGGCGCTTGAGTCAGCACGGGCCTTGCTTAATGACCAGCAGAACCTGTCTTTGGGCGACCGCGAGCGGCTGTTCGGCTATCTCGAAGGTGGCGGCAAGATGATCCTGGCAGAGCCTCAGGCGCTACTCACTGCGGCTTCAAAAATGCCGGGGCTGGATGGGCAGAAGATGTCGAAGTCCTACAACAACACCATTTCCCTGCGCGAGGATGAAGACAGCGTGGCAAAGAAAATCCGCACCATGCCGACCGATCCAGCACGTATTCGGCGCACCGACCCCGGCACGCCAGAGAAATGTCCGGTTTGGCAGTTTCATTTGGTCTATTCTGAAGAAAGTCGAAAAGAATGGGTGCAGCAGGGCTGCACGACCGCCGGCATCGGCTGTCTGGAATGCAAACAACCGGTAATCGACGCGGTGCTGGAAGAGCAAAGGCCGATGCGCGAACGGGCGCAGATGTACATGGACGATCCCACCCAGGTGCGCAACATCATTTCTGATGGTTGTGAAAAGGCGCGCGAACTGGCATTCGAAACCATGCGCGATGTTCGCGAAGCGATGGGGTTGAATTACGGCTAGATTAGCGCCATGTTAGAGGCATCATGCCGAGAAAAAAGAAAACCACGCTAGACCAGGAACTCCTCGAAGGTGAGGTTCTACGTTCCACGGATGCCGGAGAGGACGCCACACCGCTGGTTCCTGCCGGCATTTATCCCACTACGCTTTACTTGTTGCCCCTGTCGGAGCGCCCATTTTTTCCGGCACAGAGCCTGCCGTTGCTAATGAACGAGGGGCCGTGGCTGGAAACGGTGAAGAAGATCGGTGAAACGCCGCAGCAGATGGCAGGTATTATCCTGGTCAATCTTCCTCATACTGAAGGCGCCACACCAGAGGATTTCTACTCTATCGGCACGCTAGTGCGCATGCATCACCCGGTACGAGCCGAAGGCAAGATCCAGTTTATTGCCGAGGGCCAGAGCCGCTTTCGTATCGTCAAGTGGCTTTCCAGCAAGCCACCCTATGTGGTGCAGGTTGAATACCCTTCTGAAATCGCGCGCAACGAGGATGAGCTGAAAGCGTACGCAATGGCGATCATCAACACCATCAAGGAGTTGATGCCCCTCAACCCGCTGTATAGTGAGGAACTCAAGTTCTTCCTCAACCGTTTCAGCCCGAATGAACCGTCGCTGCTGGCCGATTTTGCTGCTTCCCTGACGACTGCCTCGAAAGAGGAATTGCAGTCGGTGATGGATGCCTTCAACCTGCGCCGCCGCATGGAGAAGGTGCTGGTGCTGATCAAAAAAGAGCTTGAGGTCGCCAAGCTGCAGTCGCAGATCCGCGAGCAGGTCGAGCAGAAGATGACCAAGCAGCAGCGCGAGTTTTTCCTGCGCGAGCAACTCAAGGAAATTCAGAAAGAGCTAGGCCTGGCCAAGGACGACAAAACCGCTGACGTCGAACGCTTCAGGGAGCGACTGGCCAAGCTGAAGCTTTCCGATTCGGCGAAAAAACGTGTCGATGAGGAGATGCAGAAGCTTTCGGTACTTGAATCCGGCTCGCCGGAATATGCGGTGACGCGTAACTACCTCGATTGGCTGAGCCAGCTGCCGTGGGGTAAATTCTCTAAAGACAAGCTCGATCTGGCGCGTGCGCGCAAAATTCTCGACCACGATCATGATGGTCTCGACGACGTCAAGGAGCGCATTGTCGAATTCCTTGCCGTGGGTTCGCTCAAAGGCGAAATTGCCGGTTCCATTATTTTGCTGGTGGGGCCGCCCGGTGTGGGCAAGACTTCTATCGGGCGATCCATCGCCAATGCCTTGGGACGAAAATTCTACCGTTTCTCTCTGGGTGGCATGCGCGACGAAGCCGAGATCAAAGGCCACCGCCGTACCTACATCGGCGCCATGCCTGGCAAGTTCGTCCAGGCGATCAAGGAATGTGGCGTGACCAACCCGGTGATCATGCTCGACGAGATCGACAAAATCGGCGCTTCTTATCAGGGAGACCCAGCCTCGGCGCTGCTGGAAGTGCTCGATCCCGAGCAGAACGTCGATTTCCTGGATCACTACCTGGACGTGCGTTTCGACCTGTCCAAGGTACTTTTCATTTGCACCGCCAACCAACTCGATACCATTCCCGCGCCGCTACTGGACCGGATGGAGACGATTCGCCTGTCCGGCTACATCACTGCCGAGAAGGTGAAGATTGCCAAACACCATCTGTGGCCCAAGCAGCTCAAGAAAGCAGGGCTGAAGCGCGGCGATCTGACCATTACCGAAGCCGCTTTGAAGCGCGTCATCGAGGGCTTTGCGCGTGAGGCCGGGGTGCGAAACCTGGAAAAACAGCTAGGCAGCATGGTACGCAAGGCGGTGGTTAAGATCGTCGGCGGCGAGGAGCAACCAATTCGCCTGGGCGTCGATGAGGTTGAAGAATATCTGGGCAAGCCGGTGTTCATACCGGAAAAGCCGATCACCGGCATCGGTGTGGTAACGGGCCTGGCCTGGACGGCGATGGGCGGTGCCACGCTGTCGATCGAAGCAACCCTGGTGCATACTAAGAACCGGGGTTTCAAAATGACCGGCAAGCTCGGCGAGGTGATGCGCGAATCGGCTGAGATCGCCTACAGTTACATCTCATCGCACCTCAAGGTGTTCAAGGGTAACCCTGCATTCTTCGACGAAGCCTTCGTCCACTTGCATGTGCCGGAAGGCGCGACGCCCAAGGACGGTCCGAGCGCGGGCGTCACTATGGCCACCGCGCTATTGTCTCTGGCGCGCCACGAGAAAATTTCCCGTCCGCTCGCCATGACTGGCGAACTGACCTTGACCGGTGAAGTGCTGGCTATCGGTGGGCTGCGCGAGAAGGTGATTGCGGCGCGGCGCATCCGCATTACAGAGTTGATCTTCCCGGAAGCCAACCGGCGCGATTTTGACGAGCTGCCGGATCATATAAAGGAAGGCGTGACGGCGCATTTTGTGAGACAATTCAAAGATGTGGTGAAGATTGTGTTTGGTTAAAGGTCACCCCTTAAACCGCAGAGGACGCGGAGGACGCGGAAGTTAAAGGCAGGGAGGGTTTTCCTCCGCGTCCTCTGCGATGAGAATGAATGTCTGTAATTGATGAAACCCACGTTGTCCGCATCCACGGTGAGCCGCTCACCGAGATGCCGCATGATCTCTACATTCCACCCGAAGCGCTCGAGGTTTTTCTCGAAACTTTCGAAGGCCCACTTGATCTCCTGCTGTACCTGATCCGTCGCCAGAATCTGGATGTCCTCAATATCCAGATGGCAGAGCTGACACGGCAGTACATGCACTATGTTGAAATGATGCATGCAGGACAACTAGAGCTGGCTTCCGAATATCTGCTGATGGCGGCGCTGCTGATCGAGATCAAGTCGCGCATGCTGCTGCCGCGCCGCGACGAAAGTACCGAGGACGAAACCGATCCGCGCGCCGAGCTGGTGAGAAGGTTGCTGGAATATGAGCAGATGAAGCTGGCGGCACAGCGACTGGATGAACTTCCCATCGCCGGGCGCGATTTCGCTCTGGTTCAGGTGTGGCTGGAGCAGGCAGCGGCAAAGCGCTTGCCGGAAGTCAGCCTGGATGATCTGAAACAGGCCTGGCTGGGCGTGCTGGCTCGTGCCAGGGTCAATCGCCATCATAAGGTGAGCCGTGAGGAGCTATCGGTGCGCGAACACATGAGCCGCCTTCTGCGCCACCTGAAGGATGAGCGCTTCGCCGAGTTTGGTGCGCTGTTCGACCCGTCACGCGGTGTGCCGGAACTGGTGGTGACCTTTCTCGCCGTGCTGGAACTGGTGCGGGAGTCCTTGGTGGTGGTCACCCAGCAGGAACCTTTCGCACTAATTTATGTGAAACTGAACCATGCAGACACCTAATTTGAAAGAGATTAAACTGGTGCTGGAAACCGCTCTGTTGGTAGGTCAGGAGCCGCTTTCCCTGCATGAGTTGAAAAAGCTCTTCGACTTTGAGTTGAACACGGATATTTTGCGCAAACTATTGGAAGAGCTGCGCCAGGACTGGACGGGGCGGGGCGTCGAGCTGGTCAGCGTAGCGAGTGGCTGGCGCTTCCAGGCGCGTGTCGAATATCAGAAACATCTCGACCGCCTCAATCCGGAAAAGCCGCCGCGCTATTCCCGCGCGGTCATGGAAACCCTGGCGATCATTGCTTACAAGCAGCCGGTGACGCGTGGTGATATAGAGGATATTCGCGGCGTTACGGTCAGCAGCCAGGTGATCAAGACGCTGGAAGAGCGTGGCTGGATTGATGCGGTGGGCCATCGCGACGTACCGGGCCGGCCGGCACTATTTGCCACTACCAGACAAATGCTCGACGATCTCGGATTGCGCTCGTTGGAGGAGTTGCCACAGATGGAACAGACCGACGTGAATTTACTTGCAACATCTAACGAATAACGGAAAGCAGGACGATATGCCAGATAAGAAGGATTCCACCGGACCGCGCTCCGATTCACCGCCAAGGAAGAAAGCGAGCAACCAGGAATTCCGTGGTGGCAAGAAGACGCCGTTTCGCAAGCCACTGAAGGCACAAAGCGAAGAGAAACCCGCCAGAGAGGAGGAAGTTCCCGCTCCTATCTACGTCCATGAAGTTGAGGAAAGCGATGACGTCGCTGAAAAATTAGGCACGCCGCGTGGGCGCCGAGGTCTACCTACGCAGAAGTTGCAGAAGATTCTGGCACAGGCTGGATTGGGTTCGCGCCGCGACATGGAAGAACTTATCAAGGCTGGACGGGTTACGGTCAATGGTCAGGTGGCCGAACTGGGCGCGCGCATCAGCGATGAGGACATGGTGCGAGTGGATCGCAAGAACGTCCGGGTTCGCGCGGCGGGCAAGATGCCGCGCATCATGCTCTACCATAAGCCGGAAGGCGAGATCGTCAGTCGTGACGACCCGGAAGGCCGCGCCAGCGTGTTCGATCGTCTGCCGCAGATGAGAACATCGAAATGGATTGCCATCGGGCGCCTGGACTTCAACACCAGCGGCCTGCTGATTTTTACCACCTCCGGCGAACTGGCCAATCATTTGATGCACCCGCGTTTCGAAGTGGAGCGTGAATACGCAGTGCGCACCTTGGGCACGCTCACACCCGAGCAGTTGACGCAACTTACGGCGGGGATCGAGCTTGAGGACGGCACGGCAAATTTCGATACGATTTCCGACCAAGGCGGTGAAGGCATCAACCACTGGTACCGTGTCGTCTTGCGTGAGGGCCGTAACCGCGAGGTGCGGCGCATGTTCGAAGCAGTCGGCCTGACTGTCAGCCGGTTGATGCGGGTGCGTTTCGGTGCGATCAACCTGCCGCCGCGCCTGAAACGCGGGCAAACCATGGAGCTGGATCCGCTACAGGTGCGTCAGATACTGAAATGGGCGGGGATCGAAGCTCCCACCATCGCAGACAAACAGTCGCGCCCAGACGAGGAGAAGAGAGTCAGCCGGATCAGGTCACACCCGCCTGTGGCACCAGAAAAACCGGCTCGCCGTCCAGTACGCAAAGCGCCGCCATCCCGCTGATTTTCTGAGCGCTGGGTAAGGTTGAGACACAAACCTTGCCTGATCCTACTTATATTTGCGCGGAATCAATGGGGTGATGCAATCAACTCAAGATCAACAGAGCCCATTGATTCAAACTCCTCACAACATAAAAAAGCCAGCGAAGTTCGCTGGCTCGAGATCATCACTATAAATTCAGTGACGAAAAACTTTTATTGTAAGTATTTGCGTCGGGAAATGAAAAAAGCGAGAGAACCAATGCCAAGCAGCCATAAAGCGGTGGGTTCCGGCACTGCACTAATCGGTAAGCCACCAGAAGACACAAAGGCAGAATTGGACATGGATATATTCATTAGATAAAAACCCTGCCCCAATAATGCACTATAAGCAGAAAACTGCCCGCTTCCTGGTTGGAAGGTTGTAGTACCCAAGGTGCCAAACTGACTTATTCCATGGTTAAGATCAAAGGCATCCATCGTTTCGATACCGCCCACTATCCCACCCGCCATCCCATTCGGTGCCCATGAAAATACCGAAGTGTTAGTGAAAAGATCGTTAATACTTATCGTCATGTTGAGATTCGCGGCCGCGGCTAACCCGCCTGGCGTCAGGTCCGTGAGCATGTTGGAATCTGCTGTGAAGCCAAATTCAACAGATGTCGGCGCCGTTACAAAAAAGGTGCCAACCCAGGTGTTAGTACCAAAACCGGCCCCGTTACCCGATGCCTGAACCGTGGCGGTAGCCCCGCCATAAGGCCCAGGTGGAGCAGTAATTGAGGCTGAACCACTGGAAAACCCAGAAAATGCAATTGAATTTGGATTCGAAAAGCCGAGGCTAAAGTTGGAAAGCGTTGTAGAAGAAGAGGCAATTGCTCCTGCACCAGCTGGGCTACAAAAGCCTAATGCAGCCACCAAAAACAGCGCAACTTTACTTAAACGCTGCACCGGTTTCTGTTCGGAAATATCATATTTATTGAGCGCCTTCATGGTGCTACCCTCAAGTTTAAGAAACAATTCCATCACGTAATTCTCTGTTACAGATCCAAAATGGCTTGCCTGAAAATATTTCTTTCAATGCTGATGATCTGGAGTGTAAGATTTTCCGACAAATGCTGCTTAGCTAACTTTGCGACGCGCAATACCGACCAGCCCGATCAAACCGGAGCCAAGTAGCCACGCTGCCGCTGGCACGGGTACGGCGCTAACAAAAGCAGAATTATTCATCGTTATATTCAGGCTATAAGGCCCAATGGCGGCCAAGTTGGCGCTAGATGCAAAATGGCCCGATCCTGGGTTGAACACGGCGTTGCCAGTATTCACCAAGCCCAATCCCCAATTGAGGTTAAATGCATCCGCTGTTTCACCTGCATCCAGACTCCCGTTAGGCGCCCAGGAAAATACAGTTTGATTTGTAAGCATATTACTGATGGTAACTGTCATGTTGATGTTGGCAACTGAAGCCAAGCCACCCGCCGTAATCTGACTTTGCAGATAGGGCGTAGCATCAAAACCGAAATTCACTGTTGTAGGGGCGGTTACCGAAAAATAGCCAACCATAGTGTTGATGCCAGAACCCGAGCCCACGCCATTGCTTACTGAGGACTCGCCTATGACGGATGCACTGCCAGTGCCTAGCAGCACATTATTGTTTGTAATTTGCGCATCGCCATAAGAATAGTCGGAAACCATACCATGAGCCATAAAGGAGTTGTTGTAGCTGCAGCCAATGCAGGATGCTGCTGCGTCCATCGTAGCTGCATTTCCGGTGCCAGTATTGCCTTGAGCCGCCGTATCAGATGAAAAAGTAAATCCAGTAAAACTGGTTGAGGGCGAAAAGGTCATCCCGAAATTGGTAATGCTATTGGTGGCGACAGCATAGGATGACGCATGGACATTGGCGGACAAAGCAGTTGCGACGCACAATACCAAAGCTGCAGGAACTCCCGAGAACACATTACGCTTTCTCATGGCTTTAAATTTGTTCATTGACATACATCCTCCAGTTTTTTTAAATTTCTTTACTACAAGTAATTTCATTTTTCGCTTCAACCACTATAACAAATTGGTGGTCACAAGGATCTCTTGTTAGAAGGAATAGCAATAAATGTACCACTGCATACAACCATATATAATACAATTAGTTAAGTCTTGCTCGTTCTGTAATTCTGAAATCAGGGCATTAATTGTGTAAAGTTATTCGACAATATTTGAAACGCATATTGGCCAAAGAACCTATTCTGACGTTTTTGCGAAACGATTTATTAATGGAATTATTAGCGACAAAGACATTCGTTCATCCTGAAATCAATGGGTTGTGGCCAACGTTCAACCATCCAAAAGTCGACGCCTATATTAATATAGCCTAGAAAAACATAGTAAAGAAGTCGACATCATTTTTGACCGCTTTAATAATCAACACCATGATTCTCGCCCATGCTTTGAATTTAAGCATGAACGGAGCGGTTGAATAGTGTCGGGGTTATGCCAGTTGTTCGCGGGTAAGCAGGAAGACATGCTCGTCCCCCGCGCTGACTTCCAGCCAGGTAAATGGCAGTTCGGGGAAGGCTTCTTCCAGTGCATCACGATTGTGGCCGATTTCCACCACCAGTAGTCCACCCTTGTTCAGGTGTTTGGGAGCCTCGCGCAGGATTGTGTGTACATGCTCCAGACCATCCTCGCCGCTGGCCAGGGCGGCAACCGGTTCGCGCCGGTACTCCTCGGGTAGAGTCTGCATCGAGGGTGCGTTGACGTAGGGTGGGTTGCTCACGATCAGGTCGTAGCGCCGTCCTTCCAGTGCCGTGAACAGGTCGGACTGGATCAGGCTCAACTGGTCTTCCAGGCCGTAGTCAGCGACATTGCGCCGTGCCACATCGAGCGCATCGGTGGATAGGTCGACCGCGTCGATCAGGGTATTGGGGAAGGTGAGCGCCATCAGGATGGCGAGGCATCCCGAACCAGTACACATGTCCAGGCCGCTGGTAATAGCTTCAGGGTCTTCCACCCAGGGTTGTAGCTGTTCGCGCAGCAACTCGGCGATGAAGGAACGTGGCACGATTACGCGCTCGTCGACATAAAAGCGGAGGTCACCCAGCCAGGCTTCGTGGGTGAGATAGGGTGCGGGCTGGCGTTCTTCGACTCGGCGGCGGAGTATTTCTACCACGGAATCAACTTCCTCCTGCAGCAGGTGAGCATCGAGAAATGGTTCCAGCCGGTCCAGCGGCAGGTGAAGTGTGTGCAGGATCAGGTAGGCCGCCTCGTCAAAGGCATTAGTGGTGCCATGGCCGAAAAATAGCTCGGCCTGGTTGAAGCGGCTCACTGCGAAGCGCAGCAGGTCGCGTACGGTAGTCAGCCGACTTTTCGCATCTTCGAAGTTCATTTCTTCACCAATACATTAACCAGTGTGCGTCGGTAGATTTCTTTCAGCGGCTCAATGTCGGCTACGGCCACGCATTCGTCGATCTTGTGGATGGTGGCATTGAGTGGGCCAATTTCGAGCACCTGCGGGCAGATATCGGCGATGAATCGTCCATCAGAGGTTCCGCCGCTGGTGGAAAGTTCAGCGATCACCCCGGTCGTGTCCTTGATTGCCTGGGCGACAGCATCCACCAGGCTTCCTTTGGGAGTGAGGTAGGGCTTGCCTGAGAGCGCCCATTCCAGATCATAGTCCAGGCCATGTTTGTCAAGGATGGCGTGAACCTTGGCTTTAAGGCTGTCGATCGTGCTCGCGGTGGAGAAACGGAAATTGAACTCGATATCCACCGTACCGGGTACGACGTTGGTAGCGCCGGTGCCACCGCGGATGTTGGAAATCTGCCAGGTCGTCGGGGGAAAATATTCGTTTCCTTCGTCCCAGGTGGTTTTCGCTAGTTCGGCGATGGCCGGGGCGGCGAGATGGATTGGGTTCTTGCCCAGATGCGGGTAGGCGATGTGGCACTGGATGCCTTTCACCGTCAGGTCGCCGGAGAGTGAGCCACGACGGCCGTTCTTGAGCGTGTCGCCGAGTTTGGAGACACAGGTGGGCTCGCCGACGATGCAGTAGTCGATTCCTTCGCCGCGTTGCTGCAGTGCTTCGACCACACGCACGGTGCCATCGACCGCCACGCCTTCCTCATCCGAGGTGATCAGCAGGGCGATGGAGCCGGGTGCATCGGGATTCGCAGCGACGAATTCCTCGATTGCAGTGATGAAGGCAGCGATAGATGTTTTCATATCGGCAGAACCGCGCCCGTAGAGCATGCCGTCGCGTATGGTCGGGGTGAAGGGCTCGCTACCCCATTTTTCCACCGGACCAGTCGGCACTACGTCGGTGTGGCCGGCAAAGCAGATCACCGGGGCTGTGGTGCCGCGGCGCGCCCAGAAATTGTCGACATCGCCGAAGCGCATGCGCTCGATTTTGAAGCCGAGTTTTTCCAGGCGCTCAATCAGAATGTCCTGGCAGCCGGCATCATCCGGTGTGAGCGAGCGGCGGGCGATAAGGGCTTTGGCCAATTCCAGTGTACAGTTGTCCATCATTTGGTCCTGAATAGAGTTTGATAAATGGCTTCGTCGAAGCCAAGGATAATCTTGCCATCCATTTCCAGCACCGGTCGCTTGATCACACTGGATTTTTCCAGCATCAGGCGAATCGCGCTGGATTCATCGCAGACTGCAGCCTTGGCTTCGTCAGGCAGTTGGCGCCAAGTGGTGCCCTGACGGTTAACCAGTTTTTCCCAATTGACTTGCTTCAGCCAGGCCTTGAGCAGTTCCTCGCTCACGCCCTGTTTCTTGAAGTCGTGGAAAGGGATGTCGATGTGGTTTTTCGTCAGCCAGGTGCGGGCCTTCTTGACGGTATTGCAGTTGGGGATGCCGTAGAGTTTCATGCTGCTATTTTAACAGTGGGAGTGCTGTTCGTGGATTTTCTCTTGATGTTTATCTGATATAGGGTGATTCAGTATCTGGTTCGCAGACCGGTCGAAGAGATCGTGCGGTAGGCGAGGCTCCTCTTGTATACTTCACCTAATATTGACACTCACTGTTACCCACCATGTCCGTGATCGCCCAATCCCGAACCTCCGCCCATGAGCTAATCGACTTCATTGACACCAGCCCCAGCCCTTGGCACGCAGTGGCGAGTGCCGAGGCGCGCCTGCTAGCGAACGGCTTCACCCGGCTTGAGGAGGGGGAGCGGTGGCAACTCGCGGTGGGTGGTCGCTATTACGCAGTGCGCGGCGGTGCATCGATGATTGCGTTCGTGCTGGGCAGTCGGCCGATGGCTGAAGCCGGTTTTTGCATCGTCGGTGCCCATACTGATTCCCCGGGGCTGAGGCTCAAGCCGAAGGCGGCCTTGGCCGGTGATGGTGTCGCGCGCTTGGGGGTTGA